>DATBRO010000106.1:0-8463 GCA_036560265.1 Gemmatimonadaceae bacterium
CGCGAGGGCCTTCGCGATCTCGGTCGGCACGACATCGGGAATTCCCGCGTCTCGATAGCGCGTCACCCGGACGCCCGTACCGCCGCCGGCCGTGACGCTCTCGACGCCGATCCAATCCCCTTCAGGGGACATTGCGAGGACGGCGCTCGACACCCGCTTCAACGACCCGGAGCACGTGAGCTCCGAACGCAGATACACGCGCTGGTCGTCCGCCGAAAACTGCTCGCTCTCCCAACCGGTGCAACCGTCCTTCGCGACGGCACGCTGCTGCCCCGTGGCGTCGAGCTGTTGACGCGAGGGCTCCTTGCCGCTCACGAAGCTGACGATCGTCACGCCGGCGCTGCCCGCCGTGGGGAAGACGCACACCCGCGGCGAATCGACGACGGTTTCGATGGCGGGCGGCTGCCAGCAGCCGAGCCATGGCAACCAGCGCTGGTCCAGTGCGACGTCCTGCGCGCGAAGTGACGGTGCTGCAATGAACGCAAGAATGCCCGCGAACACGATCCGCGAAACTACACGATCCGTCGCGCGCCTCATTCCGGTCCCCCCCATGACTACCTCCAGCTCTAGAATCTTGCCGCCAGACCGATGCTGGTGGAAAGCCCTGATAAGTCGATGCGATTGAATCCCGAGAAGTCGGAACCCAGCCGCCCTTTTGCCCACAGATAGCTTGCTTGCGCCGTCAGTGCGAATCTGGGATTGAGCGTAAACTCGGCGCCGGCCAGCGCACGAGCCGCCGGTGCCCAGCCTTGGGAGCTCAACGTGGCGGGGAAGACGTCGTTCGTTGTGAAATCGATGAAGTCCCCCGTTTGATGGAACCGATACCAGATCGCCCCGCCGCCGATGCCAAGGTACGGAGCAAACTTCGCCGGGACCCACGCGAAGCTGCCGATGCTCCGCCCGGGTGACGTGAGGTAGTGTCGCAGACTTACGGTCAGGGGCACGCGCTGAAACACCGTTGCCTGCTCGATGGGAGCGTTGTTCTGATCCACGAAGTCGCGAAACTCCGACCTCTTGTTCATCCCGGTATATCCAGCGGAGAGCAGCAGGTCGTTCCGGCCGCCGAGCGCGAAGGCCATGTCCACATCTATAGAAGGGCTGCTGAAGTCACGTCGGTTGAGCGTGAGCTGCTCGCTGGTGAACGAGAAGATGTCGCTCTTGGCGTTGGCCGCCGCATATCCGGCTCTCACGACGATGCTTCCACTCGGTCTCCCGAAGAGGAATCCATTGCCCGAGCTTTGCGCCGCGGCGGCGGAGGAGAGTAACGCGCCGGCGAGGGCCGGAAGGAGTAGGTGCCGCATATATGTATACAATTGTATAGCGCGCACGGAGAAACTCAAGTCGGCGTACCCACCGATTCCGGCGCGGCTCCAAGCAGCAGCGACACGCTCAGCGCGCGTGAATTCTCATTAGTCCGCACGAGAATGATTTGAGAGAGCGTTCTCCTTCAGACAGGTGAAGGGACGACCGTGTGAGGTTTATCTGTAAGTAAGTACGGTAGCGTACTTTGCGCTCGAAAATTTGCGAATCAGTTGCGCGGCTTTTGCTGTTTTGACGACGTGCATACGCGCACCGGATTTCGAACCACGTCGTCGACATGATAAGACGCCGCAACACTGGACCTCTCATGCCCGCCGAGGGAAATCCATTTGCTCGTTTCGGGCCCGATGAAGAGCGGGTCGACCGCCGACACCGGGGCGTGTCAGTCGGGCGGAGATCTTTTTCCACGGCGCTGAAGATTTGCCGTGACACTCTCGAGGAGGAGCCGGGGCTGGAATTCTCGACCGAGTCGTGTCGCAGCTCGGTCGCCGCATTTGCGACGCAAGCGCACCGACAGGACATTCCGCCCGAGCGCGCCCTTGCCGTGTTCAAGGACATGCTCTTCCAACTGACCGCGTTTCGACGCGTGCCACCCGATCGACGCATCGACGTCATGCGGCGCTTGGTGAAGACGGCGATCGATGCCTACTACGGCGGCCATGACGGCTAAGCCCGAGCGGGTGCGCCTCTCGCGCGCGATGTGGCTGGTGGAGAAACTTCTCCGCGACCAGGTATGCACGGAGGAAGAGTTGGCGCGGGAGCTGGTCGTCGAGCCGCGGACGCTGGCAGACTACCGCGCGGGTCAGGTCCCGATGCCACTCGAGCGACAGCTGTGTCTCGCGCTCGTTCTCATCGAACGCGGCTCGAGCTATGCCCGATTCGGCTATCAATTGCGTGGGCAGGTGGCGGCTGCCACAGCCTTCGAATCACGACACATCAGCCCGAACGACACCATTGGGGTGCGAAGTCGTTAGATTACGTCATCGTCTCGAGGCCGCGCAGATACTCAGGCGCACCGATCGCCACGCACGGCCCACTTTGATGCGTCGCCCTGCGATTCCGGTCGCTCCGCGTCGCGGCTAGCACGGCAAGCGGCTGGCCGCACCTGATGGCGACGACCCCCGCCGCCAAGCAGTCCGGAGCGCACAGAAGGGCCTATGTCGGAAGCTTTGGTCACGCAACCGACCCAGAATCTATTACTTGGGTCGCTCCCCGCCGACGAGTTCGGACGCATGGCGCCGCACCTCGAGCGCATGACGATGGACGTGCGCCAGCTTCTCTACGACGTCATGAAACCGATCGAGCACATCTACTTTCCTGAAACCATGGTGGGATCGATGGTCGCGGTGATGACCGACGGATCCGCCGTGGAAACGGCGACGATCGGGCGCGAGGGATTGGTGGGATTGAACGCGTTCCTCGGCGGCGATCGCAGTCCTGCGCAGGCCTACTGTCAGGTGCCCGGCCTGACGCTTCGCATGACTGTCGCCGCGTTTCACGACGTGGTGTCGAAGAACCCCGCAATGCGCTCGATGTTGGGGCGTTATGCGGAAGCCTTTCTCGTGCTCGTCGCGCGTTCCGGCGCGTGCAATCTGATCCACAACGTGCATCAGCGCTGCGCGCGTTGGCTGCTGCTCACGCACGACCGTGTGGGAACGGACGAGTTCTCGTTGACGCAGCAGTTTCTGGCGCAAATGCTCGGCGTGCGCCGAGCGACCGTGACGGAGACCGCCGGCGCGCTGCAAGACGCGGGCATCATCAAGTATGCGTACGGCCGAATTACGATCGTCGATCGGGCCCGCCTCGAGGCGGCGGCCTGCGAGTGCTACAGGATCGTACGTTCGGAATTCGATCGTTTGATGGAGGGGCGCACGACGGCGTCACCGTTGAACGGGATGCGTGTGTCCGAGTCGGGCCTCAGCGTCATGACGGAGCCACACGCCGACAAGCCCGCGGAAGGGCGTCAAGTCAAGGGGAAAAAAACCGCAAGATCGCCGCTCGCGTAGCACTCGCCGTGAGCGGCTCGCGAACCGAGCCGGTAATCTCGGGAGCCGCGTGGGCGAGCAGTAACTTGAGCTCGACGAGCATTTGTTCCGGTGGGCGCCCGCGGGCTCTCCACCGCCCCGCGAACGCGGAGATCTCGCTCTCCAGGTCATCGTTCACGTCGATGCGCCGCGCAGGAGAATTCGACGGCACAACCGTGCGGTCGTATTCGCGCAATGCACGCGCGAACAACGTCACGAGACGCTCGGATCCCTTCTCACCCTGAAGCGGTGCGCCGTCGGTCGGCGCGGAGCGTGAAGACATCGGCCACATGGACGGAGCTCGTCGCTGAAACCTGGGATGCGAGGAGCGAACACTGCGACTTCGCATCCGCACAATACGAATGTGCACGAGGAGGCGCAATCGGATCTTCGTACGTCTTTCCTCTCGCTCATACTGATTGTACGGAAACGTACAATTGTGTATTTCGAAGGCCTTCTCGATTGGACGATCCGCGCGGCCAACGATCGCGGTGAATTCACCTTGACGTGATCGGCTAAGGCGCTTCTGGGCAGAGGATGAGCGCCTCGGAATCGCCTTTCAAGTCGAGTAGATCACTCAACCCGCCGCGATTGTTGCGGAATGGCCGACACGCGCGACAACTTGGCTGATGGCCAAATCAGTCGGGCGCACCAGCCGCATGATCGACGTCGCGAGCCTCGCGCTCGTCGTCGCGGGCGCAAGCTGTTATGTCTGGGCGTATTGGGGAATGACCGCCTTGCGGCTGGCCGCGCACGATCCCAACGCGGCAATCTTTGCCGGGTACACCAGATTCGTGCGGTTCTACCAACTTTCCGTCGTTGGCCTCACGGTGGTCGGGCTAGGCGTGGTCGTCGGCGTGGGTGCGGCAATTCACGCGCGTCGCGTTCGCGCGCCACTGTAAGGAGAACGACATGGTCAGATTGGGAATCCGGGCTCTTTCCGCGGCATTCGCCGCCGCCGTATCCGTCACGTCGCAGGCCGCCGCGCAAGCCGCACCAAACAAACTGCAGCGCGCGGACCTGATCCTCTTCAACGGCGACGTCGTCACCGTCGATTCGGCGCACCCACACGCGCAAGCGATCGCGGTCCGCGGCGATCGCATCCTCGCCATCGGAACGAACGCTGAGATCGAGCGACTCGCCGGCAAAGTGACCAAGCGCGTCGATCTCAACGGGCGCCTCACGATTCCAGCCTTCATCGAGGGCCACGGCCACTACACGGGCCTGGGACAGTCCAAGCTGATCCTCGACCTCACCAAGGCGAGAAACTGGGACGACATCGTGTCGCAGGTAGCGACCGCTGTGGAAGTGGCGCCGCGCGGCGCGCTCATCGAAGGGCGTGGGTGGCACCAGGAGAAGTGGGACCACGCGCCGCAGCCTAACGTCGAAGGAGTACCGCTGCACGCCTCGCTCGATCGCGTGAGCCCGAACAATCCGGTGACGCTGGGGCACGCGAGCGGTCACGCGTCGTTCGTGAACGGCGCGGCGCTGCGTCTCGCCGGCGTCACGCGTAACACGCCCAACCCCGACGGCGGCGAGATCGTCAAGGATTCCACCGGCGAGCCCACCGGCCTGCTGCGTGAGAGCGCGCAGGGTCTCATGCGGTCGGCGGTCGCGAAGCTGCCCACGCCGTCGCCTGCGGAACAGGACAAACGCTTCAGAAAAATCGTGCAGCTCGCCGGAGAGGACGCGCTCTCGAAGGGCGTGACGACGTTCCACGACGCCGGCTCCAGCTTCGCCACGATCGACGGATTCAAAAAGCTGGCGGACGAAGGCAGGCTGCCGGTGCGTCTGTACGTGATGGTTCGGTTCGAGAAGGACTCGACGCTCGACGCGAAGCTCGATTCCTACCGCATGATCGGGTACGGGCACAACATGCTCACGGTGCGCTCGGTGAAAGAGCAGATCGACGGCGCGCTCGGTTCACACGGCGCGTGGCTGCTCGAGCCGTACACCGATCTGCCCACCAGCTCCGGCCTGACCCTCAAGCCGATCCCGGACTTCGAGCGCACCGCGCGGATTGCGCTCAAGCACGGATTCCAGGTGAACACGCATGCGATCGGCGACCGCGCCAACCGCGAAGTGCTCAACGTCTACGAGCGCATCTTCCGCGACAACCCGGACAAGCACGACCTGCGCTGGCGCGACGAGCACTCGCAGCACATCGATCCCGCCGACGTTCCCCGCTTCGCGCAGCTCGGCGTGATCGCGTCGATGCAGGGGGTGCACACCATCTCTGACGGACCGTGGGTCGCGAAGCGGCTCGGCGAGGAGCGCGCGCGCCGCACGTCGTATCCCTGGCGTTCGCTGATCGACGCCGGCGCGATGGTGACGAATGGAACCGATGTGCCGGTGGAAGACGTCGATCCGATCATGAGCTTCTACGGCTCGGTGTCGCGCAAGACAAAAGAAGGCAAGGTCTTCATCCCCGAGCAGCGCGTGACGCGCGAGGAGGGGTTGCGCGCGTACACGCTCAACAACGCGTATTCCGCGTTCGAGGAAAAGGAGAAGGGCTCCCTTACGTCGGGAAAGCTCGCGGACATCGTCGTGCTGTCGAAGAACATCATGACGATCCCGGAGGACGAGATTCCGACCGCGCGCGTGGACTTGACGATCCTCGGCGGCACAGTGCGTTACGAGCGCGGACGCAGTGCCGCGCTCAAGGCGGACCAGTAGTTCTCGCGAGTAGTGCAAACGAAATGAGGATCTGATGCGTCACAACTATCCCATGCTGCTCCTGTCATTGGTCACGCTCGCGTGCGCCGCCAGACCGCAGGGTCCGGCGCCGCATTCCACGCAGCCGAAGTCGATCGACGGTGGCGTGCGCGCCGAGACGGTCGCCAGCGGATTGGAGCACCCGTGGGGGCTCGCGATTCTTCCCGATAAGCGCATGCTCGTCACCGAACGGCCGGGCCGGCTGCGCATCGTGTCGCAAGCCGGGCAGCTCTCGGCGCCGCTCACAGGCGTGCCGGCCGTCTTCGCGCAGGGACAGGGAGGTCTGCTCGACGTCGCGCTCGATCCCGCATTCGCAAAGAATCACGTCATCTATCTGTCGTACGCCGAGCCGGGGGCAGGCCGTACCGCGGGCACCGCGGTCGCGCGCGCGCGTCTCAACGACGCGGGACTCGATTCGGTCCGCGTGATCTACCAGCAGCAGCCCAAGGTCACCGGCGGAAACCACTTCGGATCGCGCATCGTGTTTCGCGGCGACGGCACGATGTTCGTCACCCAGGGCGAGCGCTTCGACTATCGCGACCAGGCGCAGGATCTCAACTCGCTGCTCGGCAAAGTGGTGCGCATCAATACGGATGGCTCCGTGCCCAAGGACAATCCATTTGTCGGGCGCAGCGACGCGCGACCCGAGATCTGGTCGTACGGACATCGCAACATGCAGGGCGCGGCGATCGAGCCCGCGACGGGGCGCTTCTGGACGATCGAGCACGGAGCGGCCGGCGGCGACGAGCTGAATCATCCCGAGCCGGGAAAGAATTACGGTTGGCCCGTGATCACCTATGGCAGGGACTACAACGGCAGGAGCATCGGCATCGGCGCCGTGAAGGAAGGGATGGAGCAGCCGGTGTTCTACTGGGATCCCGTGATCGCGCCGTCGGGGATGACGTTCTACACGGGCAACGCGTTCCCCGCGTGGAAAGGCAACATGTTCGTCGGGTCGATGAATCCGGGCGCGCTCGTGCGTCTCGTGATCAGGAACGGCGAGGTCGCGCTCGAGGAGCGCTACCTCGGCGACCTGCACGAACGCATCCGCGACGTACAGGAAGGCGCCGACGGATTTCTTTATCTGCTCACCGACAGCAGCAACGGGCGGGTCCTGCGCGTCTTGCCGAAATGATCACTCCGCGCGCTTGAGCGTAAGCGCGAATGTGGCGCCCCGGCCGTCGGCATACTCGAGCCTGACGTCGCCGCCCATGGCGCGCGCCAGGTCCCTGCTGATTGCGAGCCCGAGTCCGGCGCCCTCGTGGCCGCGCGTCAGCGATTTGTCCAACTGGACGAAAGGCTCGAAAATGCGATCGGCGTCGGCGAGTGCGACGCCGGGTCCAGTGTCGCGCACGCGCATCACGACGGACGACGCTTCATAAGTCTCGGCGCTCACCGTGATGCTGCCCTCGGCGGGCGTGAACTTAATGGCGTTGGCAACGAGATTGACGAGGATCTGTACGGCGCGCTCCGCATCCGCGTGAACGCGAATTCCATCCTTCGGCCGTTCCATGCGGAGAGTCTGTCGCTTCGCGTGCGCCTGCGGTGAGGCGAGGGCCTCCACCCGACTGAAGATATCGGCGACCGGAACTGGCCTTACCTTGATCTCCAATCTGCCCGCCTCCAATTTCGAGAAGTCCAGCAGTCCCGTGATCAGATCCAACAGGTGCTGCTGGCTTTTGCGGATGCGGTCGAGATAGTCGCGGTACTGCTTAGGCAGATCGCCGTGAATACCGGCATCCATGAGATCGGTGTAGCCGCTGATCGCGTTCAATGGCGTGCGCAGCTCGTGGCTCATCGTCGCCAGGAATTCGCTCTTCACGCGGTTCGCCGCCTCGGCCTCCTGTCGCGCGCGCTCCGCCTTGGCGACCGCTTTGCGCAGTTCCTCGTTCGTCTTCTTGAGCTGGGCCGTAAGCGTGGTCGATTCGTCCACGCGATGTTCCAGCTCGGCGGCCTGTTCCTCGAGCTCGGCGGCCTGCGCGGCGAGCTCGATGGCCTGCCGCTCCAGCTCCTCGTTGAGCTGAAGCAATGCTTCGCGCATCCGCTTGGCTTCGGTGATGTCTCGGGCGATCTTCGCCGCGCCCACGATGACGCCACCGGTGTCGAGGATGGGTGACACGCTCAGCGATATCTCGACGCGCGACCCATTCTTGCGCACACGCGTGGTCTCGAAGTGGTCGACGCGCTGCCCACGGACCAGCAGCGCCACGATCCGCGCCTCTTCGTCGCGGATCTCCGGCGGAATGAGCTTGAGCACCGACTGCCCGATCATTTCGTCGGGCGTAAAGCCGAAGATGCGGGTCGCGCCCGCGTTCCACGAGACGATCGTCCCGTCGAGGCGCTTGCCGATGATCGCATCGTCAGACGATTCGACGATTGCCGCCAGCCAGCGTTGTGCTTCGAC
>DATBRO010000107.1:0-15239 GCA_036560265.1 Gemmatimonadaceae bacterium
AGGGCTCTCCCCCCGCCTCGACAGTCTGTAACGCCTCCGCACACCGCTTGCCCCACGGATTGAACTTGTTCGCCGCGTATCCGTCCTTCCAGGTCTGTTTCGCCTCGTCCTGTTGGCCGTTGAACCAGAAGGCTCGGCCAAGCTCGTAGTACGCCTCGATGAGGTTGGGACCCAACAGGATGGTCTTCTGAAAGAACGTCTGCGCGTCCTCGAACATGTCGCGCTCGAGATACACCAGCCCGAGATAGAAGTGCGCGTAGAGCGTCGCTTTCTTGTCGTTGTCGAGCCGGATCGCGCGCGACAGATGCTCGATGGCTTCGTTCCAGATCCTCTTCTTCAGGCAGATGTACCCGACGTTGATTCGCGCGAGCGCGTTCTGCGGCTCGCGCATGAGCACCTTCTGGAACCAAGTCAACGCGTCGTCGTACTTCTCCTGGAGCATCAGCGCCCAGCCGAGGAGCGCCTCGGACTGCGGATCATTGGGTGAAAGCTCGATGGCCTTCTTGAGCGCCTGCTCGGCGGCCGGATAGTCGCCGAGGGAGAGACGGCTCCAGCCCTTCTCGATGAACGTGGATGCCCCGATGTGGTCGGCGTGCACCACGGGCCGCATCTCTTCGGTAACCTGGGGCGCGAGCGATTGCACGGCGTGCAGCGCCTTCCACTTGTCGACGAGCTTCTTGACGTCGTCCTTGAGCGCGTTGAGATCGGCGATCTCCTGCTCGATCACCTTGAAGAACGCGATGATCTCCTCTTTCAGGGCATCCTTCTGTTCGCCGGCGCCCGGGGCTTCGAGCCGACTGTCGAGCGCCTCGAGCGTCCCGCGATGCGCCGTGATCGCGCGCGCGACTATCTGCTCTGTCATGGCAGGAAGAATACGAGTGCTGTCATGCGCGCCGAAAGATGCGCCGGCGCCCGCTCGCGCACGTCATCGCTGTTTTGCCGTCTCGAGATTCTTGCGGACCGCCGCGTTCTCCGGATCCAGCTCGAGCGCGCGTTGCCACGATTTCACCGCTTCGTCCCGTTCCTGCCGCTGAAGACGGATGTTGCCGA
The DNA here is from genome assembly GCA_036560265.1 of Gemmatimonadaceae bacterium. Taxonomy (GTDB): domain Bacteria; phylum Gemmatimonadota; class Gemmatimonadetes; order Gemmatimonadales; family Gemmatimonadaceae; genus DASPMP01. The sequence goes on from DATBRO010000107.1 coordinate 1,051, forward strand.
TCTTGAGGTAGACGTCGTCGCCAAGGTTCGGATCGGCCTTCACCGCGCGCTCATAGCTCTCCAACGCTTCGTCGAACCGGTTTGCGCGATAGAACAAGTCACCGATGTTCTTATGCAACTGCGGCAGCGACGGATCGTTGGCCAAGCCGCGCTCCGCGGCGGCCAGCGCTTCGTCATAGGCGCCGTTCCGCTCGAGCATCGCCGCGAGATTGTTGTGCAGCGCGGCTACGCGCGGGTGATGCCTGAGTCCCTCGTGCACGATGAGGAGCGCACGAGGGATGTCGTCGAGAACCGCGGCGACGAGCGCGGCGGCGTGGTACCACGCTGCGGATGGCTTTCCGGCCCAGAGGGGCTTTGCCGTCGCGAGGGCGCGGTCGGCGGCCGCGACGTCGCCCATCATCAGCAAGACGATGCCGACGGACGTCTGAATGGTCGCGTCCTGCGCTCCGCCGCGCTTGCTGGCGTCCTGGAGCGCCGTGAGCGCCTCGGCGTAACGCCCGACTCGCTCGAGGGCGATCGCGAGGTTGTAGAAGCTCGCGGCGCGCGCGCCGGGCCGCGCGGTCACGTCGTGATATGCGTCGATCGCCTCGGCCCACTTGCCCTGTCGCAGGAACACCAGTCCGACGTAAAAAGGGACCGTCGTATCTTCCTTGTTCAGCTCCAGCACGCGCTGGAACTCCCGCAAGGCGTCCTCGTACATGTTGGTTCGGTAGAACGCGATGCCAAGGTTGCGATGCTCGTCCGTTTGCTCTTCGGGAATCGCCTTCAGACTCACGCGACTTTTGCGGCCAATGCGGTGGATGAGCCCGGCGGTGAGCAATCCGTACAGCGCCTTGCCGACCTCGAACTCCTCGAGCCCCGACGCTTCCACGACATGCGCGATGTCGCGTCGCCCGTCGAGATGCTGTAGCACGTTCTGCTGCTCGGTGCTGAGCGGCAGCTCCGTGGCGGCCAGCTTTCGCCAATCGGCGTCGAACACCATGTCGAAGCTCGGGATTTTCTTCTCGATCTGACCCCATTCGTCCACGCGGCGCGCGCCCTCGAGCATCAGCGATTCCGGGCTGATCGAGACGAGCAGGTCCTGTCGCTCAGGGTGAACGTCGGCCTCGAAGTTGAACGTCCCCTCGCTCCAGGTGAACAAGAGGTACACGGCCTCTTCGATCTGGAGGCGCACATGCTCGTGCAACGCCTCGCGCGTGATGAACTCGAGCTCGACGAGCAAGTCGCCGATGCGCTTGTCGCGATGCTTCCCCTGCGCGTCGATGGCGGCCTGCAACTGCTCCGGCGTGATCGAACCCGCCTTGATCAGCATGTCGCCAATGCGGTCGCGTCGGTTCACGATCGACGCGTAGGTAATGCGCCCCTTGTCGAAATAGATATACCCGAAGTTGCTCCGGTGCGTGACGCTGAGGCATCCGGTCTTCTTCCCCATCGCGAGGAGCTGGAGTACGTCGGGGAGCGACGCCTCGCGCAGCGAGCCTTTGATCGCCATCAGCGCGGCTCCTCGATCAGTCGCGGGCCCACGTCCGGCAGGTGCCAGACCAGCTTCTCGTCGTCCAGGAAGTAGTTGTTCGCCGCGGCCACCGAGGGCGCGTGCGGCGCCGGACCGGAGTCCAACTCGGTCTTGGCGACCGCAAGAAGCAGCGGCATCGCCGCGATGTCCGCCGCCGCCACGAGCCGGTTGACGATCCCGATGACTTCGCGCACGCTGGTGGCCGGCCGGTCCGCGAGATAGGAGACCAGCGCGGCCCGGTCCGGAGTCTCCACCTCACTGAGATAATGGGCGTACAGCTTTTCGCGTAGCGCGCGATCCGGCGCCTGGATTTCGACCACGAGCCCACCCTCGAAGCGCGAGCGCAGCCGCTCCTCGAGACCGTCGAGCTGCCGCGGCGGCCGGTCGCTCGCGAACACCAGCTGCTTTCCCTCACTGTGGAGCGTGTTGAACACGTGGAACAGCTCCTCCTGCGTGCGCTCTTTCCCGGCCACGAATTGGACGTCGTCGATCACGAGCGCGTCCGCGGCGCGATAGCGCGTGCGCCACCGATCTACCGTCCCGTCCTGCATGGCCGCGATCAGCTCGTCCATGAACTGCTGCGCGCTGACATACGCGACGACCGCCGCGCCGCCGCTCAGGTTGATGATCTCGTTCCCGATCGCGTTCGCCAGATGCGTCTTACCCACGCCGCTCGGGCCGTGAATGAACAACGGATTGTATTTCTTCCCCGGATCCTCGATGACGGTGTCGGCGGCGCGGACCGCGAGCTGATTGCTCGAGCCGACTTCGAACGCCCCGCGCGCGAATGCGGCGGACGGCCCCGGCGGCGGCGTAACTCCGGCGAACGCCCGATTCGCGAGGCTCTCGGCGTCGGCTAGTCGCTCGGGATCCCGGAACACGTCGCTGGCACCGAGCGCCGGATCGATCGCGGTAGCCGTCGCTTCCAGCTCGCGCAGCCGCTCGACGGCGGCGAAGTACTCGCGCAGGGCGGACTCGAAATCCGTTTTCGGACCGGCTTTCTGGAGCAATCGGTCGAGCTGCGCCGTGCGATATCCTTCGCCGCTCCAGTATGCGACAGCTTCGGCCACCTTGATCTTCCACGGATCGACGTGCTTTGCCACCGCCGACTCGATGTCGCTGACGAAGGTCTGAAAATCCAGATTCGGGCGGCCGATCGCGCGCGAGACGCGCGCCGGGACGGCGGCGCGTGCCGGCGCCGCCTCCACGCCGAACATGGCGCGCACCTGCTCGGCGCGAATCTGATCGCCGCCGAGCGTCTGTGTCGCGATGAGGCGATTCAGCGCGCCCTGCAGCTCCCGGACGTTGCGGAACTCCAGCCTCGCCAATTCTTCGATGACGCCGGCCTGGAATCGAACGCCACGCTCCTCACATTTCGCTCGCAGGATCGCGATGCGGGTTTCGTAATCGGGCGCGCCGATGTCGACGATCAGGCCGCCGGACAGCCGGGTGATGAGCCGCTCATCGACGTCCGGAATCTCAGAGGGCGGACGGTCGCTCGTCATCACGACCTGACGACCGGTGCCTTGGAGCGCGTTGACGAGGCGGAGCAGCTCCGTTTGCGTTTCGCGGCGACCCGTGAGGAACTGCATGTCGTCCAGCAGCAGGACGTCCACGCGCCCGTACCGCTGCTTGAAGCGCTCTCCTTCGTTCGACGCGATGGCGGCGTGCAGCTGCTCGACGAAGTCCTCCAGGGTGACGTATTCGACGGCGAGCTGCGGCTGTCGTAGCTGCACGAGGTTGCCAATGGCGCCCAGGAGATGAGTCTTGCCGAGGCCCGAACTGCTGTAGATGAACAGCGGGTTGTACGTGAGCCCCGGCTGTTCGGCGACCGCGTGCGCAGCGGCCACGGCAAGGCGGTTCGCCGTGCCGGTGACGTAGTTCTCGAATCGATGTCGAGCGTCGACTTGCACGCGGCCCTCGCTAGCGCGCCGGCGAGCTGAGACGCTTCAGCACGATCTCAGAAATGCCGCGCAGTGTCTCGAAAACGCCAGGCCCGTGCAGCGCGTCGCCTGAATAGTCCGGCACGCCGCGGAAATTGATCGCGTCCGAGAGCTCCGTCGCGGTGAGGATCAGATCGCGCGGAAGATCCTGCTTGTTGTATTGAATGACGAGCGGAATCGAGCGCGGGTCCACGCTCTGCTCGGAGAGGTTCTGATGCAGGTCCTGAAAGCTCTCGATGTTCTCCTGAAGCTGGCGGGCCTGACTGTCCGCGACGAACACGACACCGTCCGCGCCCTGGAGCACGAGCTTGCGCGTGGCCTGGTAGTACACCTGGCCAGGCACCGTATACAGCTGAAAGCGCGTCGTGAAGCCCGAAATGGTTCCCAGGTCGAGCGGGAGGAAGTCGAAGAACAGCGTGCGGTCCGTTTGCGTCGCGAGCGAGACCATTTTGCCTTTTCGGTCGTGCGGGACCTGACTATAGATGTAATGGAGGTTCGTCGTTTTGCCCGATCGCCCTGGGCCATAGTAGACGATTTTGCAGGTGATCTCCCTCGTTTGATAGTTGACTAGCGACATTCAGAAAGGCGGAAATGGGAAATCGGACATGGGAAATAGGCACGGGACGCTATTCGGCGCCCATTTCCGATTTCCCATTTTCCATTTCCGCAGTTCGTCATGCTCTACCAAACAACACGGCGAGGTTCTTATTCAGCTCCCGCTCGAAATTCTCGTTCAGCATCGGCTCGGGCGCTTCCGCGCGTGGGGGCGCCGCCTTCGCGAGATTCCCACGGAGCTCGTCGAAGTACAGGCGGACGAGCCCGAGTGAGCTTCGCTCATCGAACACGGTGAGAAAAATGTAGGGACCACTCTGGGTTTGTGCGTCCGCAAGGAAGATCTGACGCTCTTTCCCTGCGTGATGCAGTCCGGAAAACGGCTTGCCCTCCAACTGCCGGCCCAACTCGGCCGATGACACCTGAATGGCCGCGGCGAGCGCGCACGCGGACATGATGTCCATCGCGCGCGTGAAGCCATATTGCGCGAGCACCTGCCCGTTCGGATGGAGGAGCAGCGCGAGCGCGACACCGGCATCGTCCACGAAGCGCCGCAACGGCTCCTCGATCCAGACTTCCACCGACGTCCTGATCACGCGAGCGACTCCGCGGCACGCAGCATCTCGACGCGAATCAGCCCGACGTTCGCCGAGTGTTCGGCGACGACGACGAGCACGATCTCTTCTCCGCCGATGGCGCAGAGACGCCCCTCCTCCGCCTCGAGCTGCATGAAGCCCGTTGCGCCGAAACCCGCCGCCTGCGCCGCCTTGCGCGCCTTGCGATACAGCGAAGCCGCGAGGGCCGCAACGCGATTCCCGTCCTGCCCGATCTGCAAATTCGAGTCGATCGTGATCCCGTCCGCGGCGCTCACGACGAGACTGGCGCGCACGCCGCGTTGGCGCGTGAGCGCATCGAGCACGGGCGTGAACGGTGTGCTCACGCGCCGCCTCCGCCGGCCGCGCTGGACAACCACGCCGACGATCGCGCGACGCACCGGTCGAGGATCCGTCGGAGCAAGCCGAGCGGCGTCGACGGCGCCGCGGCGACCACGATCAGCCCACCCGCGGCCGGCCCATCGGCGGGAGCCGGCGAGAGCGATACGACCGCGGCCTCGGTCTCGAAGAGGATCGAGCGCCACGACCCGATCTCGAGATGCTTCGTGGCCCGCAGCGCTTCGTCCGAGACCCCGGACAAATTGGCGCCGACGTCCTCGGCCACATTCCGTCCGTCCGCGGCATAGTACGCACCCGCGAGTACCAGCCCGTCCTTGTCGAGCATCATCGCGGTCTGATCGTTCGCGAGAATGTCCGCGAACAACAAATGCGGATCGCTCGGAAGTTCCGCCAGCGTGACTTGTGCCAGGCTGACACCGCTGCTGCGACGCACGGTGTCGATGGCCGCGGAGATATCGGAATCCTCGATGTTCGTCTGCGCCTGCATGAGCAATTGCTCGGCCTCTTCCAGCCTTCCCTGCTGGAAGCGGATGAACGCCATGCCCTTGATCGCGCCCACGTGCCCCGGGACGAGTCGCAGCACCATGTCCCACTCGTCGAATGCGCCCTGGAGGTCGCCCTGGTCCGCATGAATGCGCGCCAGCTGGTCGTGTGCGTCCGGGCTGTGCGGATGGCGCTCGAGCCCGCGCAGCGCCACCTTGCGCGCCAGATCGAGCTGCCCTTGCCGCCGCAGTGTTTCCGCGAGCGGGAGGAACACGAAACTCGACGGATCGCGAGCCAGCTCGTCGCTCCAGAGACGCACCTCATCAGCCATTGCCGTTCGTCTCCGTGAGTCGGATAAGTCGCGTGACGGCGTCCAGCGCCGAGCGCGCTTTGCCCGCGTCCGAATGACTGGGAGCGACCAACAGGAAGTGCTCGAATGCCGCGCGCGCGGCGGTCAGATTGCCCGCTCGCACCGCCGTATATCCGTGCTCGAGCAGCGAGGTCGCGCCGATCTGCGCCGGCGACGGTTTTTCGGCAACCGACTCGGTGACCTCCAGGACCGGGCGGTGAATCTGGATGACGCCAGTCGTCACCAGACCGTACGCCACTTTCGCCACCTCGAATTCGCCGCGTCCGAGCGCCGCCGAGATCGCCCGCAAATCGCGCTGGCCGTCGATCATCGTGAGCACCTCCCACTCGTGTGGGAGCAGATCGAGCTGCGTCTCATGGTCTTCCGAAATCGGAGCGAGGCTCGGGACGACCGCCAGGTTAGGCACCTTGTCGGCGATGCGCGACCATTCGTCGATGCGGCGCGCGCCCTCCATCAGCAGCGATTCCGTCGTGACGTCGACGCGCGCGCCGCCCGGGATGTCCGTGACCGCGCGCTCCTCGAAGGAGAAGAACCCCTCGCGCCACGAGATGAGCTCGAAGACCGTCGCTTCGATCTGCTGGCGCATTTTGCGCTCGAGCTCGCGCTCCGACAGTCCGCTCGGGTCGATCGCGGACGGCTTACTGCGAATCCCGGCGTGCACCACGCGCCCGCGATCGAAATACACCACACCTTCGTCGTCGCGGAGTTCCGACGTGACGCGCAGCATCCCCGTCTTCCGGCTCAGATCGAGAAGCTGGAAGACGTCATGGATCCCGAGCTCACGAAGCGGTCCCTCAATCGGCATGCGTCAGCTCGCGACCTTCGCGCCGAAAATGCGCTGTAGGTCTCCCGCCGTGCGGATCTCGCGACGCGCGAGCCGCGCAAACTCGCCCGTTGGTTGGAGCTCGATCACTTGTCGCCAGCGCGCGGTCGCCTCCCGATAGCGGTGTTGCTCCGCGAGCAGCGCGCCTTCGTGATACAGCGCGCCGACGTGCGTCGGATCGAATCGCAGCACGCGAGCGAACGCCGTCACCGCGTCGCGCTTCCTCCCGACGTCGAGGAGCGTCTCGCCGAGCGCGATGAGCGCGTCGAAGTGATACGGGTCGCGCTGGAGCAGGTCGATCAGGAGCGGGAGGGCTTCGTCGGGACGCGCTTGCTGGCGACGCAGCGCCGCCAGCCTCAGCGTGGCCTCGCCGTAGGTCGGAACCGCGTCGAGGGCGTGCAGCAGCTCCTCCTCGGCGGCGCGGAAGTCCCGCCGGTCGATGAGGACGTGCGCGAGATGATACCGGACGACGGCGTACTGCGAATCGAGTGAGAGGGCGTTGCGATAGGCGGCGATCGCCCCCTCGTTGTCGCCGAGCTTCCTCGCGATGTCGCCGATGTGCCTGTGCACGTCCGCGCGCATCGGAGCGACACGCCGCGCCGTGTCGAGCGCCGCGAGCGCCGCGGCCGGATCGCCGGACTCGCCGCGCGCCGACGCCGCCAGCATGAGCGTCTCGATGTCGTTCGGCATGCGATGCAGCACGGATTCCGCGACCAGGCGCGATTCCCCGGCACGACCGAGGCGGAGCAACGCGGTGGCCTCGCCGGTCATCGCGGTCGGATACTCGGATGATTCCCGCCGCGCCTCGCGGTAGCGCTCGAGCGCTTCGCCCCAGAGTCCCTGCTTCGCGAAGATGTCGCCGAGCAGCGTGCGCCCGCGCGCACCCTCCGCGCCGCGCGCGAGCGCGCGAGTGACCTCCGTCTGCGCCCGGTCGAAGAAGCCCTTGGAGAGAAAGTCGACGGCCATCGCGAAGGGATCCGCGTCCGCCGCGATCGCCGCTTCCATCGAGGTTCTCGGCGCGGGCGCCAGATCGGTGAACAGGGAATCCAACACCGCCGGGTCGAACTCGAAATCCTCGATCGCCGCGTCCGCGCGCTTCTCTTCCCCCAGGTCCGGTTGGATGGAGAGGTCGGGATCCTCGTGTTGAAGATCGATGCCGAGCTCGAATTTCTGCGCGACGTAGTAGGGATCCAACTCGAGCGCGAGCTTCGTCTCCCGGAGCGCCGACTCGAAGTCGCCGAGATTGGAGAGGGTGAAGCTGAGGTTGTAGTGCGCTTCGGCGAAGTTCGGACGCGCCTGGATCGCGCGCGCGAATGCGTTGCGGGCGTCGTCAAACTTTCGCAGATCGGCGAGCACGAGGCCGACGCCGTTCCACGCGACGGGCTGCTCCGCGTCCACGGCGAGCACCTTGCGATACGCCTCCAGCGCCATCTGCATTCGTTTTCCTTTGTACAGAAGGAGCGCCTGGTTCAGACGCGCCTTCACGAACGAGCCGTTGGCTTCGAGCGCCCGCCGGAACGCATCGAACGCCGGCTCGGGCTCACCCGAGTGATACAGCGCGACACCCAGGTTATTCAGGGCGATCGCGTATCCGGCGTCGCACTCGATCGCGCGCTCGTAGCTGTCCTGCGCGTCGAGGTATTGCCCAGCCTGATGCAGCGCGACCCCGCGCTCGTTCCACAGCTTCGGGCTCTGCGGCTGCCGTCCGAGAAGCTGGTCGTAGATTTCGAGCGCCGCATCGACGTCGCGGCGCAGCAGATAGATCTCCGCGATCGCGTGCTCCGCGAGATCGCGGTCTTCGCCGCGCTGCACGGCGAGCCGGTACTCACCCAGCGCCTCGGTGAAATAGCCCTTTCTTCGGAACGCGACCCCCAGGTTGTAGTGCGTGAGCTGCGACTCCTGCGACACTTCCATCTGTACCGTGCGCGTGGACTTGCGCCTGGCGCGTTCCATGTAGTGCTCGCGCGTCGGCGTCAACGCGAGATTGGCGTGCGCATGGGAGAGTGCCGGATTCAGGCTCATGGCGCGCTTGGTCGCCTGACGAGCTTCGTCTTGCCGGCCAGCCTCACCGAGCACGAACCCGAGGAGATACAGCGCCTCGTGGTTCTGCGGATTCAGCGAGATGGCGCGCTCCAGGTGACCCAGCGCCACGTCGTTGAGGCCGCGGTTGTACTCGATCTCGGCGAGATAGAAGTTCACCAGCGAGCTGTCGGGATCGACGGCGAGCGCCCGCTCGAACCAGCCCTGGGCGACCTCGATGTCGCCGATCGCCTTTTCCGCGAGACCGAGCTGGATCAGGGCACTGGCGTTTTTCGGGTGATAGCCGAGCAACGCGGTGAATTCCGCGATTGCTTCGGCGTGTTGGCCGAGCATCGCGCACGTGCGTCCCAATTCCCATCGGGCGTCGTGGTCGCTGGGGTTCAAGCGAAGATGCTCGCGCAGCTGCGCGATGCGCTGGTCTGCCGCTCCGCTGTTGAGATACGCGATCTCGAGATTGCGCTGCGCCACGTGCATGCGCGGATCCAACTCGAGCGCTCGCATGAACGCGCCCACGGCTTCCTCGTACAGCGCCTTATTGAAGTACAGGACACCGAGGTTGTTGTGCGCGCCGGCGTCCGTGGGGTCGATGCGGCGCGCGAACGAGCGCAGGACTTCGCGATCGCGCTCAGATGAGAGATTGTTGCTCGCGCTTGTACTGTTCTCGGCGGCTTCGGTGCCGATGCGGGCCGGCGCTTCGCGCCGGATTTGCCGTTGTTCGTCGGCCGGTGTGTCGGGCCGACCCGCCGTCGACGTGATCACGCCAGCGCGCGCTGCGCTGCTTCCAGCAGACGGCTTGCGTCGAACGGTTTAAGGACGAAGTCCTTCGCCCCCGCCTCAATCGCTTCCGTGACGAGAGACTGCTGTCCCAACGCGCTGCACATCAGAATTCTCGCATTCTGATCGTAGCTGCGGATCTCGCGAACCGCGTCGATGCCTCCCTTGTCGGGCATCACGATGTCCATCGTGACCAGGTCGGGACGCAGCGTCTTGTACTTCTCCACCGCCTGAATGCCGGTTTCCGCCTCGCCAACGACCTCGAATCCGCCGCGCCCGAGGATGTCCCGCAGGAGCGATCGTATATAGACGACGTCGTCGCAAATCAGTACGGTGTGACTCAACGAGCGAATCCTTGTAAGGGCAGACCAGGAACCAGGTTACGGAGCGCAAACACCCAGGAGTAAGACGATTCAGCGCTCGGTCCGATAGAAGCCGAGAGACTCCAAAGGATCCGATATGTCTGGTGAAAGGGCGCCATCAGAGACACGCACGAGCGCGGTGCGCAGATCCTCGGGAAGAGGCGACCGAATGTCGATCTGCGCGCCAGTCACGGGATGCTGGAACATGAGCCACGCCGCATGCAGAAAATGTCGTTTTGGCGGCAGCGAAACTAGCCGACGCCCGCCGCCGCCTCCGTAAGTATCGTCACCAATTACCGGATGCCCTATGGAGGCGAGATGCACGCGAATCTGGTGTGTGCGTCCGGTATACAGGTGGGCACGGAGCAGATCGCCGGGATCGAATCGCGCCACGCGCACGAATGCCGTCTTCGCGGGCTTCCCGCCCGGCACCACTCCCATCCGTTTTCGATCGCGTGGATCGCGCGCCATCGGCCGGTCCACGGTCACGAGTTCATCCGCGAGATGGCCCCAGCACATCGCCGCATAGCGACGGGAAATCGTACGCTGCGCCATCGCGGCGCCGAGCGCGCGATGCGCGCGATCGGTCTTGGCCACCAGGAGCAGTCCCGACGTTTCCTTGTCGAGCCGGTGCACGATGCCCTCGCGCGCGGGATCGCCGGTGCTCGACAGCGGTTCGCCGCGTCCTTTGAGCGCGTTGACGAGCGTGCCGCTCCAGTTGCCGGGCGCCGGATGGACCACCATGCCGGCCGGCTTGTCGATCACGACGACGTCCTCATCCTCGTACTTCACGGACAGCGGAATCTGCTCGCCCAGGACTTCTCTCGAGACAGGCGGCGGCTGAGTGACGACGATCTCCTCGCCGGCCGTCGCGCGATAGCTCGCTTTTTCGCGACGACCGGCGACGAGGACGTGTCCGTTCGCGATCAGCGTCGCGGCATGATTCCGGGAAATGTCGAGCTGCTGCGCGACGAGCAGGTCCAATCGCGGAGCCCCCGGCGGAGCCGCGAATCGCTGGCTCACGGGGGAGTCGGGGGAGGGCTTTCGCGTTGCCGCTGTCGCCGGTCTTCCTGCAGCAGGACCCAGCCAAGCAGCACCGCACCCACCGTCACCGCGCTGTCGGCCACGTTGAACGTCCAGAATCGTACGTTGCCGACGCCGATGTCGATGAAGTCGACGACGCCGGGCTTCGAGCGAACGCGGTCGATGAGATTGCCAGCTGCTCCCCCCCACGCAAGTCCGAGCGCCAGCACCTTCAATCGCTCGTCGGCCGTACTGCCTCGGTACAGCCGCCACAGGATGACGAGCGCCACGAGCGCGAACGCCCCGAACACGATTCGTGACGCGGCCCCGAGCGACATGCTGAAAGCGGCGCCGGGATTGTACGCAAGCGTGAGGCGCACGACGTTCCCGATGACCCGATGGGGGACGTGCGGCGGGAAGAGATGCTTTTCGGCGAGGAGCTTGGTGACGTAGTCCAGGATCACCACGCTGGTGGCCGCTCCCCAGAAGAGGCGGCCATTGGTACCAGGGTTAGGCAGTGTTACGTAGCCTCGCCCGACTCGTGTTGAAGCTCGCCTGAGACCATGCCGATGCGACCCGCCTCCGGCGGCCGGTCTTCCGCCCAGAGCACGATGGCAAGCAGGAAGGCGCCGACGCTCACGGCCATGTCGGCCACGTTGAAGGTGGGCCAACGCGCATCGCCAACGCCGACGTCGAGGAAGTCGACGACGCCCGCGGCCGAGCGAAGGCGGTCGATCAGGTTGCCCAGTGCTCCTCCGCAAACGAGCGCGAGGGACATGACGCGTGTCCGCTCGCCTTCCTTCGTGGAAACGTACAACCGCCCGAGAATCAGGAGCGCGCCGACCGTGAGCGCCATGAACACCCAGCGTGAATGTTCGCCGACGTGGAGCCCGAAGGCCGCGCCGGGATTATAGACGAGCGTGAACCGCAACCACTCGCCGAGCATCTCGCGCGGCACGCGCGGGACGTCGAGCGATTTGACGGCAATCGCCTTGGTGACGACGTCGCTCGCGACGACGGCGATGAGGATCGGCCAAAAAAGACGGGAGTTGGAGAGTGGGGAGTGGAAAACCTTCCCACTGCTCACTTCCACACTTGGACTATCGTTTTGCATCTTCCTCGCGCTGCTTGCACTCGATGCAATATCGCGCGTGCGGAAGCGCGTCCAGCCGCTCGAACGCGATCTCCTGCCCGCAATTGTGGCACTTGCCGAACGTCTCCGGCGACTTGTACAGCCGTCGGAGCGCCTGATCGATGTGCCACAGGAAACGTCCTTCCTGACTGGCGAAGAGAAACGCTTTCTCGCGCTCCATCGCGTCGGTGCCCTGATCGGCCATGTGAAATGAGTACGTGCTCAGGTCACCATCGGCCGCCTGGTCGCTTTTGTTGAACAACTCGTCGTGATGACCGAGCTCCTTTAGCACGCGACGCCTCTCCTCGAGCAGCCGCTTCTCGAAATACTGCAGCTGCTTCTTCGGCATGGGCTTGGGCTTCTTCGCGCTGTTTGCTGTCGCCATGCTACTCCGTCCGTGTTAGAGCTACGCGGGCTTCGACCCCGTCGAGGTCGATAACCTGCTCGGATAATGAATCCCGTAAACTACCCGGTTCGTGCAGCAGCTCGGTAGCCAGCACCTCGCTCGCGATCCATGTCCCAAACTTGGACACCACGGCCGCGACTTCCGCCGTCCCCGTGATTCCGAGACGGATGCGATCGCTTACCGCGAGGCCCGCCTCCTTGCGCATACGTTGTACCCGGCTGATGAGCTCCCGAGCCATTCCTTCGAGCCGGAGCTCCTCGGTGACGGTTGGATCGATGGCCGTGACGAAACCGGCCGCCTCCTGCACGAGGAAGTCGCCGGACGCGCTCTTCTGGACGTCGAGATCCTCGGCGGTGAGCATGTGCGTCTCGCCGTCCACCGTGACGGCGAGCTCCTTCCCTGTCTCGAACGCGCGCAGCTCGTCCGCAGTGAATTCAGCGATGGCTGCCGCGGCGAGCGGCGTCCCTTTGCCAAAGCGTTTGCCCAGCGCGCGAAAGTTCGGCTTCGCGCGCAGCGTGACGAGCGCGTCACCGGAGCTGGCGAAGTCGACGCGCTTCACATTGAGCTCCGCGGCGAGAATCGGCACGAGCTGGTCGAGGAGTCGGCGATCGACGGCCGGCGCGACGCACACGGCGCGGAGGAGCGGCTGCCGCACCTTGATCTTGCCCTCTTCGCGCGCGGCGCGTCCGAGCTTCGCCAGTTGACGCACGCCCTCCATGGCCGCTTCGAGGGCCGGGTCTCGCGGAAAGCGGCTCGCTCGCGTGAATGGCGCGAGGTGCACGGACTCGCCGCCCGTGAGCTCCCGGTGCAGCCAATCGGAGAGAAATGGCGCGATCGGCGCGAGCAGACGGCAGGTCACGACGAGCACTTCGTGCAGCGTGGCGAAGGCGGCGCGGTTGTCGTCGGTCTCGACGTCGTAGAAACGATCGCGGCTGCGGCGCACGTACCAGTTCGCGACCTCGTCGTCGACGAAGGTCGTGATCACGCGCGCGGCGGCGGTCGCGTCGTAGCGCTCCAGGCAGTCGTCGACTTCCGTCTCGACGGCCGTCAACCGCGACAGCATCCAGCGGTCGAGGAGCGGGCGCTCCGACCACGCCGGATCGGACCGGGAGGGCGACCAACCGAAGTTGGCGTACTGCGCGAACACGCCGGTGTAGACGTTCTTGAGCAGAAGGAAGAACCGCACCGCTTGCTCGCGAAGCAGCCGCTCGTCGAACTTGCGCGGCAGCGAGACGTCGCTCGACGCGACGAGGAAAAAGCGCGCCGCGTCCGCGCCGTAGTCGCGCATCACGCGCCAGGGGTCGACGACGTTGCCCAGGTGCTTTGACATCTTCTTGCCCTGGTCGTCTTGCACGACGTCGTTCACAATGACCGATCTGTAAGGCGCTGTGTCATTCTGAGGCCGCGAAGCGGACGAAGAATCTGCAGGTCGAACTGCAGATCCCTCGCTGCGCTCGGGATGACGAAAACCCTGGTTGTTCGGCAGCGCATCGCCCAACCCCGCCGCGATCGCCAACAGCGAGTAGAACCATCCCCGCGTTTGATCGATGCCTTCGGCGATGAAGTCCGCCGGGTATTGCCGCGCGAGCACATCCTTGTTCTCGAACGGATAATGCCACTGCGCGAAGGACATCGAACCCGAGTCGAACCAGGCGTCGATGACCTCAGGCACGCGTCGCATCGTCCCGCTGCACTGGGCGCAGCGCCAGACGTAAGCGTCGACGAACGGTTTGTGCGGGTCGAAATCCTTCGGCAGCGACGTGCCGGCGCGTTTCGCGAGCTCGGCGTAGCTGCCAATCGCTTCGACGTGCGCGG
>DATBRO010000108.1:0-2282 GCA_036560265.1 Gemmatimonadaceae bacterium
CTCTTCGACGCCAAGAATGAGTTTCGCGCGATCTGCGGCGGCGGACGCTATGACACGCTGCTCGAATCGCTGAGCGGAACAGACTTGCCGGCGCTCGGATTCGGGATGGGCGACGTCGTGTTGGGCGAGCTGCTCAAGTCCCGTGGCAAGCTGCCGAGTAGCCCGATCGTGCTGGACTACTGGGTGGCGTACGAGGATCAGAGCCAGCTCGCCGAAGCCATGCGTCTCGCAACGGCGCTGCGTCGCAAAGGCTCGTCCGTCGAGTACGCGCTACGGCCGCAGGCGCTCGGCAAGCAACTCGACGCCGCCCGGAAGGCGGGGGCCGAGGCGGCCGTCATCATCCGCGCGGATGGCGCGATGAAACGGAAGGACTTCGCGACCGGCGCGGAACAACCATTTACATTTCCGAATGGCTGACGAAAAGAAACTCACGACACGCGCGGAGGATTTCAGCGCGTGGTACAACGAGGTCGTGCTGCGAGCGGAGCTCGCCGACTACTCGCCCGTCCGTGGCTGCATGGTGATTCGTCCCAACGGCTACGGCATCTGGGAGCGCATGCAGCGCGCGCTGGACGACATGTTCAAGGCGACGGGGCATCAGAACGCCTACTTCCCGCTGTTCATCCCCGAGAGCTTTCTTCAGAAAGAGAAGGATCACGTCGAGGGATTCGCGCCGCAGCTCGCCGTCGTAACACACGGCGGCGGCAAGAAGCTGGATGAGCCGCTCATCGTTCGGCCCACGTCCGAGACGATCATCTACTCGATGTTCGCCAAGTGGATCCAGAGCCATCGCGATTTACCGATGCTCGTCAACCAATGGTGCAACGTCGTCCGCTGGGAGATGCGGACGCGTCTCTTCCTGCGCACCCTGGAGTTCCTGTGGCAGGAGGGACACACCGCACACGCGACGCACGACGAGGCCGAGGAAGAAGCGCGTCAGATGCTCGGCATCTACCGCGACTTCCAGGAAGGCTGGATGGCCATGCCGGTCGTCACGGGCCTCAAGACCGATTCGGAGAAATTCGCCGGAGCGCTACGCACGTACGGGCTCGAGGCGATGATGCAGGACAACAAGGCGCTCCAAGCCGGCACGTCACACAATCTCGGGCAGAATTTCGCCAAGGCCTTCGACGTCAAGTTCCAGTCGGAGAGTGGCGCCTCGGAGTACGTGTGGAGCACGAGCTGGGGTGTCTCAACTCGAATGATCGGCGGGCTGGTGATGACCCACGGCGACGACAACGGCATGAGGATTCCGCCGCTGCTCGCGCCGATCGAGCTGGTCATCGTGCCGATCTACAAGACAGAGGAAGAACGGTCGCAGATGCTCGAAGCCGGGAAGCGGCTCGTGACGTCGCTGCATGAGTGGGAGCGGCGCCGGCCGGGGCAGCTCCGCGTGCATCTCGACGCCCGCGACGGCGTGAAACCCGGCGCCAAATATTACGAGTGGGAGCTCAAGGGTATTCCGCTGCGGCTCGAGCTCGGTCCGCGCGATCTCGCAAAGAATCAGTGCGTGCTCGTCCGGCGTGACTCACGCGAGAAGAAGCCGGCGTCGCTCGACACGATTGGCGAAGACGTGTCGGAGGCGCTCATTCGGATGCAGGAAGACATGCTCATCGAGGCGCGCGAGCGTCGCGAGGCGAACAGCGTGCGCGAGCCGATCAGCTACGACAAGTTCCGGCAGCTCATGGACGGCAAAGGTGGGTTCGTGTACGCCGGCTGGTGCGGCAGCGCGGAGTGCGAGACGGCGGTCAAGGAAGACACGAAGGCCACGATCCGCGTGCTGCCGGATGAGGAATTCCGATCGGCAGACGCGCCGACCCATTGTCTCAAGTGCGGTAAGACCGCGTCGGCCGAAGCCCTATGGGCGAAGGCGTACTGACCGCCGGCTTCAGGCGCGTCGACAACGCGCTGTACTGCGAGGGCGTCGCGATCGAGCGCATCGCGCTCGAGGTGGGGACGCCTGTGTACATCTACAGCGCCGCGACCATCAGGGATCGGTACGAGAAAGTGGACGCCATGTTGTCCGACGTACCGCACCGGGTGCACTACACGCTGAAGGCCAACTCGAATCGCTCGATCCTGCGACTCCTGAGAGATCTTGGGGCGGGAGCCGAAGTGGTCTCGGGGGGCGAGCTGCAGCGCGCGCTACGCGCCGGCTTTACCGGTGACGAGATCATTTTCGGAGGCGTTGGCAAGACGGACGACGAGCTGCGAGAAGCGATCGCGTCACGCGTGTCGCTGATCAACGCCGAGTCGGAGGCCGAAGTGCGCCGCATCGACGA
>DATBRO010000109.1:0-5613 GCA_036560265.1 Gemmatimonadaceae bacterium
TTCGTCATGCCGCTCTCGCACGACGAAGTGGTGCACGGCAAGGGATCGCTGATCAACAAGATGGCCGGCGACGAGTGGCAGAAGTTCGCGAACCTGCGAACGCTGCTGGCGTACATGCTGACACGCCCCGGGAAAAAGCTGCTGTTCATGGGCACGGAGCTGGCCCCATGGTCGGAATGGAACCACGAAGAGAGTCTCGAGTGGAGTCTGCTGCGCGACGATCCGCGCCGGGCGAAGTTGTGCGAGTTCGTCACGCGCCTGGCGCATCTGTATCGCGAGCGGCCGGAATTCTGGCGGCGTGATTCTGAATGGGACGGGTTCAGCTGGATCAGCGCGGACGATCGCGAGAACTCGGTGTTGTCGTACGTGCGTCGCGATGGCGAGCATCACTCGATCGTGGTCATGAACCTCACGCCGGTACCGCGGGACAATTATCGAGTTGGAGCGCCGACGCTTGGCGCCTATCGCGAAGTTCTCAATTCGGACTCGGCGGAGTGGGGTGGCAGCGGCCAACCGACGCGAGCGCGAGTCATGGCCCAGGCGGCGCCATTTCACGGGTTTCCGCAGTCGTTCGAGCTGACGCTCCCGCCGTTGTCGGTCCTCGTGCTCGCGCCGGAACAGAGCGCGTGAGTCGGAGGGGCGTGCCGCGGAGATCCTCTCCGCGTCCCAAACTTCGGGAGCTCGCGGATCGTCTCGGCATCATCTCCGAGTACGTCGACCAGACGGGCCGCGGTGTCCGTCGCACGTCGGACGACACGCGGGAAGCGCTCCTCGCGATCATGGGGTTCGACGCACCCACCGAGGACGCGGCCGATGGCTGGCTCGCGGAGCTGGATCACGAGGAGCGCGAGACGATCGTCGCGCCGGTCCATGTCGTCGAGCGGGACGACGCGCGCGCGGCGCGCGTACACGTCCAGCTTCCGGCGCAGGTGCCAGCCGCGGACGTCGAGCTCAGGCTGGACGAGGAGTCGGGCCGCAGTTGGCGCGTCGAGAGTCACGTGCGCCGCGCCGCGACCATCACGCTGCCGACGCGCCCCATGTACGGGTACCACACGCTCACGGCGCGGGTGCGCTCGACCTCCGGAGAGTGGAGCGCCGAGCAGTCGTTGATCGTCGTGCCGGCATCGTGTGTCACGCCCGACAGGGTGCTCGACAAAAAGCAGAAGAAGGCCATGGGCATCGTCACGAGCCTCTATTCCGTGCGGCGGGAGCATGATTGGGGCGTGGGCGACACGAGTACGCTCACGCAGCTCGTGGAGTGGGCGGCGCAGCGCGGCGCGGCGTTCGTCGGCGTCAACCCGCTGCACGCGCTCTTCAATCGCGGAGTCGACATCAGTCCGTACGCTCCCGTGAGCCGGCTCTTTCGCAACCCCATCTATATAGATGTGGAATTCGTGCCGGAGCTGGCGCATTCCGAACCGGCCCGGGCGCTACTCGAGTCTCACGACGTCCGAAACGCGTTGCGCGAGCTCCGTTCGACAAAAGCCGTCGACTACGACCGCGCGATCGCGCTCAAGGAGCGCGTTCTCGCCGAGTTGCATCGGGCTTTTCGCGAGCGTGCGGCAGGCGGCCACACGAGCGAAGCGAGAAGCCGCGCGGAAGAGTACGCGGAGTTCGTAAGGCTGAGCGAACCGGACTTGACCCGGTTCGCTACCTGGATGGCCATCGCCGAGAGCTCGCGCATGCCGGACTGGCGCAGGTGGCCCGAACCGTTGCGCGATCCGCGTTCGGAAGCGGTGCTCGCGTTCGCGGAGGCGAACGCCTTGCGCGTCGACTTTCATCGTTGGCTGCAATTTGAAACGCAACGACAGCTGCGCTGTGTTGCGGAGCGCGCGCGGCAGCTCGGCATGCCCATCGGTGTCTATCAGGACCTCGCCATCGGCACGAGTCGGGGCGGCAGCGACACGTGGAGCGATCCGGAGTTGTTTCTCTCGGGCGCTTCCATCGGCGCGCCGCCCGACCCGTACTCCGCGACCGGACAGGAATGGGGACTGCCCCCGATCGATCCGCGCGCGCTCCGACAGCAACGCTATCGGTACTGGATTCAGCTGTTGCGTCGCGCCTGCGCTCACGCCGGCGCGCTGCGTATCGATCACATCCTGGGACTCTTTCGCTCGTTCTGGATTCCCGACGGCGGTACGGGGCTGGACGGCGCGTACGTTCGCTTCCCCGCGCACGATCTGCTCGGCATCCTCGCCCTCGAGAGCGTGCGTCACAATGCGGTCGTCGTCGGCGAGGACCTCGGCACTGTCCCAGAGGAGGTGCCATCCGCGCTCAAGAAGTGGGGCGTGCTGTCGTCCAAGGTGCTGCTGTTCGAGCGAGACAAGCGCGGCTTCAAGCCGGCGTCGCGATATCCGTCGCTGGCGCTGGCGACCGCCGATACGCACGACATGCCGCCACTCGCGGGTTGGTGGAAGGAGCGTGACATCGAACTGCGCGCGAGCGTCGGCCTGTTGCCCACCGCCGCGGACGTGCGACGGGCGAAGGCCGAGCGCGCGAACGAGAAGAAGGCGCTGCTCCGCGAGCTCCGGCTTCCTCCGCCCCCCGCATACGACCAGGGACATTTCACGCGCACGCTCACGGGCGCCGTGCACGAATTCATCTGCTCCTCGCCCGCGGATCTCGTCGGCCTCTCCCTCGACGATCTGACGGGTGAAGTAGATCCAGTGAACGTCCCGGGCGTCGGGCCCGACAAGTATCCGAGCTGGCGACGGCGCACGCGTATGACGATGGAGGAAGTGAGCTGGAGCTTCGAGGTGGATGACGCGATGCGCTGCAAAACGCGACGACGCCAGCCGAAGTGAGGCAGGCCGCGATGCCTCGCACCATCACGTCGACGTACCGGCTCCAGCTCTCGCGTGAGTTTCCGATTGCCGCGGCGCGCAAGCTGGTGCCGTACTTCCATCGCCTCGGCGTATCGCATCTGTATCTCTCGCCAGTGCTCGCGGCGCGAGCGGGCAGCACGCACGGCTACGACGTCGTCGATTATTCCCGCCTGAACACGGAGCTCGGGTCCGACGACGAGCTCCGCGCGCTCGCGCAGGACCTTCACGCGCTCGCGATGGGAATCGTGCTCGACATCGTGCCGAACCACATGGCGGCCAGCGCGGACAACTCGTACTGGGACGACGTGCTACGCCGCGGCGCCGCATCCCGATACGCCGGCTGGTTCGACGTCGATTGGGACGCGCCGGGCGCCGGCGGCAAAGTCGTCCTGCCGGTATTGGGCGACGAGCTGGATCGCGTGATCGCGCACGGCGAGCTGACGCTGCGCGTTCGGGACAACGACGCGCGCGTCGCGTACTTCGACAGAACCTTTCCGCTCGACCCGGCGACGCTCCCCAAGGAGGTGCAGCTCGCGCAACTGGATCCCGCGGCGCGTCCCGCCGTCGACGCATGGGTCGCGGGCGACGAGGGCCGGCTACGATTTCGCGCGCTGTTGGACGCCCAGAGCTATTCGCTGAGATGCTGGCATACCGCGCACGCCGAGATCAACTACCGACGGTTCTTCGACATCAACGAGCTCGTCGCGCTGCGGATGGAATCCGACGAGGTCTTCGACGCGACGCACAAGTTGATTCTCACGTGGGTCAAAGACGGCGTGCTCGACGGGCTCCGGGTCGATCACATCGACGGCCTGCGTCAGCCGTTCTGGTATCTGGCCAAGTTGCGGGCGGCCGTCGACGCGGCGAAACACCCGGACGCTCCGGAGCGGTTCCCCATCGTCGTCGAGAAGATCCTGTCGGCCGACGAAGCGCTGCCGCGCGAGTGGCCCATTGACGGGACCACCGGCTACGACTTCATGAACGACATCGAGGAGCTGCTCCTCGACCCCGATGGATTCAAGTCGATCGAGGCGAACTATCGCGGGTTGCGGCACAACCCGTCGCTCGACTTTCAGGCGGTCGCGCGGGACGGCAAACGGCAAGCGCTCGACGGCGCGCTGCTCCCGGATCTGCGCCGCGTCGCGCGGCTGGCGCACGCGTGGCGCGAGCGAGTAAGCGTCGACGAATTCGCGGCGGCAATCGTCGAGCTCGTCGTTCATCTCGACGTCTACCGCACGTACGTCGACGAGCCGGGGGTCGTCGGCGAGACGGATCGGCGAACGCTCACCGCCGCGCTCCGCCTGGCACGCCGGCAGAAGGGCTCGAGCGCGACGGCGCTCGCGCTGCTGGAAGAGGCGTTCGTCGCGCCACCCACACCAGGGGATGCGCCGCGGCGAGAGCTCGTGACGCGCTTGCAGCAGATCTCCGGACCCGCCGCGGCCAAGGGAGTCGAAGACCACGCTCTCTATGCGTATCTGCCGGTCGCGTCGCGCAACGAGGTCGGTGGAAAACCGGACCGCGCATTGAACGATGCCGCGCCCCGAGCGCACGCCCGCAACGCCGCGCGCCAGCAGGATTGGCCGCAAACGCTGCTCGCGACCAACACGCACGACACGAAGCGAAGCGCGGACCTTCGCGCGCGACTCGACGCATTGACCGGCGTGCCGGACGAGTGGGCGCGGTACGTCGCGCGCTGGCGCCGCCTGAACAAGCCGCGCAAGCGCGTCGTGCACGGTCGTCCCGCGCCAGAAACGAACGCGGAGTATCTGTACTATCAGACGCTGGCCGGCCTATGGCCGGCGCCGCGGCGCGAACGTCGAGTCGACGATCTGCCGAGCCGCGAGTGGCTCACGCGCACGCGCGAGCGGTTGGTCGCGTACATGCTCAAGGCGGCGCGCGAAGCGAAGACCCGAACCAGCTGGGCCGAGACCGACGCCCAATATGAAAAAGCGCTCGACGCGTTCGTGCTCGAGTCGCTCGAGCCGGGAGATGACGCGCCCTTTCTGGGGGACGTCGCGCGGCTCATCGCGCTGATCGCGGAGAACGGATTCCGTCTCGCGCTCGCGCGCATCGCTCTTCATCTGACGGCGCCCGGCGTTCCCGACCTGTATCAGGGCGATGATCTGTGGAACTTCACCCTGGTGGATCCCGACAATCGCCGCGCGATCGATTTCGACAGGCGCCGGCAGCTGCTGGAGCGTGACGAACAGTTCGACGCAATCCTTCGTGACGCGTTCAGCGGTGCGGTGGCGCTGAGCGACGATCGCGTCAAGCTCGCGCTGACGGCGCGTCTGCTGCGTTTCCGGAGAGAACACGCATCGTTGATGCACGGCGGGGACTACGTTCCACTCCAAACAACGCCGGATCTCTTTGCGTTCGCACGCGCGTCCGGCGGCGAGACCTCGATCACCGTCGCGCGCACAGGTTCAGCGCTGTCGGGCATGAACGAGGAGCCGGCGCCCTCCGACGTCACCGTGTGCGACGAGCTTGCCGGCCGATGGCGGTCGGTATTGACCGGTCGGTCTGTCGAGCTGGTGCGCAACCAGCGCGACGCGAGTGGTGCCGGTGGCGCGCTCGACCGCCTCATCGCCGCCGGCCAGCCATGCGAGGTACTTTTCCGGCCGGCTAGATGAGACCGCCACCCCGCCACCGGCACAAAATCACAGTTCTGGCCGATTTGGCATAGAATCCACTGCACAACTGCCCACACCAGTGACGGCTTCATGAACGGAACGCCGACCGCAACGCCGCGAATCGCCTACTTCTCGATGGAGATCTGCCTGGACCA
>DATBRO010000110.1:0-4160 GCA_036560265.1 Gemmatimonadaceae bacterium
CGCCACAGGCGATCGCTGCGCGCGGTTGCGAGATCAAAGCGATCGAGGAAGGGACGATCACCTTCAGGGGACGCGCCGAGTCCGGTCAGGAACGCCTTCGAGCCGTCTTTCGTCGTGAACAGCACGGGCAACCCGAATCGCCCCGCGGTTGTGACGAATGCGCCGGGATCGGCGTAGGTGTCCTCGTACGAGTGATCGAACACCACTCGTCCCGCCGCGCCGGGTGTCGACGGATTGATTGCCCAAACGCGCTCCTTCCGTGTCCTCGTCCAGTCCTCGTAGGCGATGGCGAGCGTGTCGCGGCCCCACGTGATGCCGGCGTAGCGAAGCTCGGTCTCCAAGAGCGTTCGTGGCTCTCCGGCGAACGGTGCTCCGAGGACGCGCACGCGATCCCGCTTTGCCGCAGCCGTACCGGGGTTTCCCCCATCGAGGGCCTCGACCCACACCACGGTTGCCGGCGCGTCCGCACGCCAGGCCGGCGCACGAAGACCAGTCGGCACTGCATCCGACGCATTGCCCACCTTCTCCTGTAGCTCGACGTCCGCCAAAGTCCGCGCGACTCGACCGTCGGCGGACCAGATCTCGGTGAGTGTGGGGAAGCGGGCGCGAGGAACCTGATATGAGTAGGGGCGATGCAGCGACTGCACGAGAATCCAGCGCCCGTCAGGCGACGCGCGCGACGTCGTGTACACGCCGGGCTTGCCGACCGCGCGTACGTTGCCGTCGAGTGTGATCGAGGCGATCTGGCTCGTGTAGTAGTAGTCGAACAGCGCTTCGTCGCTCGGATTCTGGAGCAAGTCCTGGACGGTCGCGTTTCCCGAAGCGGCTCCTTCGCTTTCCTGCACCACAGGGCCCGTCGGCACATCCGGAGGTCTCGGTGCCTGCCGACGCTGAGGGATGACCATGCGACAGATGAGCGACGCGGTCGTTGCCCATGAGCATGCCTGGCCCGCGGCGCCGTTGAGATTCCACCGCGTGAGCTGACGCGACCGTCCCCCCCCCGTCGTCGCGTCGGCGACCCACACGTTGATCCCGCTGTCGCCGCGCACGTAGAAGGCGACGTGCGCTCCATCCGGTGACCACGCCGCACCCGTGATCTTGCCGCGTGCCGGCGCCGCGATCTGTACGTCGACCGATCCATCCACGCTCCGGAGTGCGATGCCTTTGGCCGCGATCTCGTACCAGCTCCCGTTCGTGCGCGGGTTCACGCGGTCGCCCGCGAGCCGCACGTACGGAGCCGAAACTTCCTCGATGCTCGGCGCGGACCGGCGAGTCAGCAACATCCGGTCGCGCTGCGGGCTGAGACTGACGATCGGCAGCGGCTCCGCGTCGAACATGTCGACGATCGGCGCGGGCGGCTGTTTATACGGCGTCGGCTGCTGCGAGATGAGAAAGGCCGGCGACGCGAGAACCAACGCCGCGACGGAGAGGAAACGCTTCATGCCGAACGCCTCGACGTGCGCGGGCAAGGAGGAGCAGTTCATAGCCGCATCTTTTTCACGAGAGCGTCGAATCGCGCGTGCCCGCGCATCGGATCCATCAACGGGTTCACCTTGAGATACGCGAGCCAGCCGCGTCGCTCTTCATAGGCGGTCTCGGCCCAATCCAGCGCGCGATCGACCTCACCCAATCCCAACAGGATCGTCGCGAACGCAACGGGCGATACGTAGTCTTGTGCGCGCTGTTTCTCGAGGCCGTCGAGGATCCATCGTGCCTCGGCCACCTGGCCGGCGCGCGCGAGCGCGTACCCGAGCGACGCGCGCGTGTAGCTGCCCGCGTCGGGCATCGCCGTTGCCTCGCGCAAGACGCGCTCCGCTTCGAGCAGTTCACCCTCCACGGCGAGCGTAAGGCCCAGCACGCGATAGGACTCTTCGGCGTTCGGGTTCATGGCGATGGCGCGATCGAGATGGAAGCGCGCCTGGTCGAAGCGACGGGCGTAGAAATACGTCCAGCCGAGCGACCGGCGCGCGGACACCGAACCGGCGTCCAGCTCCACCGCCGTCAGCCCTTCCACGAGCGACTGCTCGATCGCGCCTCGGGATGCGAGGAGAAACCCGTACCACTGATGTGCGCTCGAATAGTGCGGGTCCAAGTCGATCGCGCGCAGGAATTCGCGCTCGGCGGCGTCCCAGTCCCAGTCGTAGATGAACAGGCTCCACGCGAGCGACGCGTGCGCCTCGGCCAACGAGTCGTCCAGCGCGATCGCCTTGCGCGCGTGCTTTTTTGCTATCTCGAATCCTTCATGAACCGGCACGCTGCGGTAGTCCACGTGCAAAGAGTACGAGTCAGCGAGCCCCGTGTATGCCAGCGCGTAGGTCCGGTCTTCGGCAATGGCTTGCTCGAAGTATTTGATGCCGTTGACGACTCCCTCCTGCGTGCGACGATTCCACTCGTAGCGGCCTTTGAGATACAGGCTGTACGCGCGGACGTTCGTGGTATGGCGCTCGGCCGCCGGCACCAGCAGGTCACCGAGCTTGCCGGCGCGCAGCGTGGTCACGATGGTTTGCGCGAGCTCGTCCTGAATCGCGAAGACGTCGTCGAGCTGCCGGTCGTAGCGCTGCGACCAGAGCAGACGTCCGTCATCGGTGGACGTGAGTTGCGCGGTGACGCGAAGCTGCTGCGCCGAGCGCCGCACGCTTCCCTCGAGGACGTACGCGCAATCCAGCAGTGCTCCGATCGCTCGCACATCCTGCGATTTCCCCTTGAGCGCGAACGCCGCGGTCCGCGACGCCACACGGATGCCTTGCACTCTCGAAAGCGCGTTGATCAGCTCGTCGGTGATTCCGTCGCTGAGGTACTCGTTTTCCGCATCGGGGCTGGCGTTGACGAACGGAAGCACGACGACGCCGCGGAGGGCCCCGGCGATTACCCGAGGGCGCACGGCGTCTGCGCGCAGAGCCGTCATGAACTCCGTCACAGTCGAGAATCGTCGGGACGGATCCTTCTCGAGCGCACGCTGAATCGCCTCCTCGAGCGCTGCCGGCGTCTCGGGGCGCAGCACGCGAAGACGGCGCGGCTTCTCGGCGATGTGTTTGGCCATGACCTGCCGCGCCGACTTGCCGGTGAAGGGGGGCGCGCCCGCAAGCATCTCGTAGATGACGCACGCCAGGCTGTAGATGTCGCTCCTCGTGTCGAGCCGCATCTCGCCCGCGGCCTGCTCAGGGCTCATGTACGCGGGTGTGCCGACGGCGATTCCGGGTTCCGTCAGGGCCTGTCCCGACCCGTGCCCTTCGCCCGGCGAACGGCCGGGTGCTTCGTCGGCGCCAAATGCGCGCGCGATGCCGAAATCCGCCAGCAGCGCATGACCGTCCGCGAAGAGAATGTTCTCCGGCTTCACATCTCGGTGCACGAACCCTGCGCGATGCGCGAAGTCGAGTCCCGCGCCGACTTCTTCGGCGATCCGAATCGCCTCGTGCAATGGCAACTTGCTGTCCCGCTGGAGCCGGTCGCGCAAAGAGCCGCCCGGGACGAAGGCCGAGATGTAGTACAGATATCCGTCTGCTTCGCCGGAGTCGATTAGTGGAACGAGATGCGGATGCGACAGGCGCGCCGCGATCCCGATTTCGCGGAGAAAACGCTCGGCGCCGAAGGCGGCGCTCACCTCGGGATGCAAGACCTTGATCGCCACCTGCCGCTCGTGCTTCGTCTCGCGCGCGAGGTACACCGTGGCCATTCCACCGCGTCCGAGCTCGCGCTCGAGAACGAAACGCGATGCCGCAAGCGTGGGGGGAAGGGTCCGTGGGGTCGGCGAAGTGGCGGGCGTCACTGCGGGATCAGTCATGCTCCCTAAAGATGCACTGTGATCTTAAAGATGCTCAGTGACACAGTTCCCTGCCGATACTTTTCATGATGGCCGCAATCCCTCCCATTGACGACGTCTCCAGTGCGTACGATCGCTGGGCCGTCAGCTATGACGCCGACAAAAACGCCACGCGCGATCTCGACGCGACGGTGGTGCGACGCGCGCCGCTCGACCTCGCCGATCGCGACGTGCTCGAGCTGGGATGCGGCACCGGCAAGAATACCGCCTGGTTCGCGGAGCACGCCCGCCAAGTCACGGCCCTGGACTTCTCAGAAGCGATGATCGCCCGCGCGCACGAGCGGCTGGCGACGTCGAACGTCAAGTTCCTGCGACACGACGTGCGCGAGCTGTGGCCGGT
>DATBRO010000111.1:0-8821 GCA_036560265.1 Gemmatimonadaceae bacterium
GTCAACTTCCGCACGCAAAGCGCGGATGTACGCGCTCTCGTGGAGGCGACGGTCGCCGCAGGACGCGCGCTCGATAGTAGCACGTGACTCGATGACCATCGGCTCGTTCGCCGCGCTTTCGCTTCTCTGCATCGTCGCCGCACCTGCCACGGCGCAGTCGCCCGCGAGCGGTCCGCTGCAAGTGCGCGACGTGCTCGCGATCCGCGGATTCGCGGACCGCGTACAAGTGGACCTCTCCGCAGACGGCAAGTTTGTCGCGTTCGCGCTCAAGAGTCCCGTACGCGGCGCCGCCAAGGATGGCACGAGATACTTCAGTAGCAGCGGAGTCTCGAGCGCATTTCGTGGGACGGACATCCTCGTCACCGAAGTCTTGACAGCAAAGACGACGAACCTCACCGACCGCGGATCCAACTGGTCGCCGACCTGGTCACCCGACGGGCGCACGCTGGCGTTCTTTTCCGACCGCGACGGGCAGGCGCGCGTCTGGCTCTGGGACCGCGCGCGTCGCCAACTGCGCCGGCTCACCGCGGACCCAGTGCGACCGTACTTCGGCTTCGAGGGGATCCGCTGGTCTCCCAACGGCCGGCGGCTTGCGGTGAAGCTCTCGCCAGCCGGGATGTCGCGCGCGCAGCTCGACCGCTTGCTGCCCTTGCCTCCC
This sequence comes from Gemmatimonadaceae bacterium, assembly GCA_036560265.1. Taxonomy (GTDB): domain Bacteria; phylum Gemmatimonadota; class Gemmatimonadetes; order Gemmatimonadales; family Gemmatimonadaceae; genus DASPMP01. The sequence goes on from DATBRO010000111.1 coordinate 659, forward strand.
TCCACAACACGCGCGAGCGACTCGGCCGCGGTCACCGCTTTGGTGTTCGACGCAACGGTGCGCGACACAAGCACCCGGTCGTCGCCGCCGCCGCTCGCGCTCAACCTCGATAGCACGCGTTCTTTTCTCAACGCGGAGCTCGCGGACCTCGCGATCGTCGACGTGATCACGGGGCGAGTGAAACGTGTAGCGCCGCACGTTCGCGTTATGGGATGGCAGTGGGCGCCCGACGGATCGCGGCTCGCCTTCACGACGCGGCAGCCGGACGGCGGACGCGGGCTACTCGTGTACGACAACTACGACCTCTTCGTCGTCGACACCAGCGGCAAGCAGCCGCCCCGGCTCGTCGTGCCGCGCATGGTCCAGGAATACGGGCTGACGTTTTCCTGGTCGCCCAACGGACGGATGCTCGTGTTCGAATCGGACAGCTCACTCCACGTCGTGTCGCGTGACGGGGGGGGAGGCGAAGCGCGCCGGCTGGACGCCGGAGACCGCGCCTTCATCGAAGGCTACCGCGCGCCGCTCTGGTTGAGCGACGACGCGCTGCTCGCCAAATCGAGCGACACTTTGTGGAAGATCGCCGTCGCGACCGGAAGCGCGTCGGTCGTCGCGGCGCCCACGGATCGTCGCCTGCTCGAGATCGTGGCTCCCGCCGACGCACAGCGCTTCACGCGCAAAAGCGTCGCGATCGCCGTGACCGATCCCGCGACGAAAGTCTCGGGCTTCCGCATGTTCGATCTCGCGTCGGGCACCATGACGGGCCGTCTGGACGACGAGACGGCGTTCGGTGGCGACTTTCCGTACAACCTCGACGTCTCGGCCGACGGAAAGACGATCGCGTTCGTCGCCGAGCGCGCGGATCGTCCCTCGGAGGTGCTGGTCACGCAGGACCAGCTGACGCACATGACCCGCGTCACGAACCTCAATCCGCAGGTCACCCGACTCCCGCTAGGCGGCGCGCAGTTGGTTCAATGGGCGGGTCCACAGGGCGACGTGCTACGCGGCGCGCTGCTGATGCCGTCAAACTACATCCCCGGGCGCCGTTTCCCGCTCGTGGTGAAAGTCTACGGCGGTTCTCGGTTGTCCGGTCGATTGAATCGCTTCGGGCTCGAGCCTGGAATCGACAACGTTCAGCTGCTCGCGACCCGGGGTTACGCGGTGCTGTTGCCGGATACGCCGCTGCGCGTCGGCTCTCCCATGGCGGATCTCGCTGCGGCCGTGCTCCCCGCCGTCGATACCGTAATCGCGATGGGGATCGCGGACCCGACGCGGCTCGCGCTCCTGGGGCACAGTTACGGTGGGTATTCCGTGCTCGCGATCCTGGTGCAGACGAACCGGTTCAAAGCAGCGGTCAGCAGCGGCGGGTTCAGCAACTTGTTCAGCCAGTATGGCGAGATGCGCGACGACGGAAGCGCGGTCGGCATCGGATGGACGGAACACGATCAAGGTCGGATGCCTGGTAACCCGTGGGAATTCCGCGACCGGTATATCGAGAACTCGCCGTTCTTTTTTCTCGATCGCGTGCGGACGCCGGTGCTGCTCTTGCACGGCGGCGCGGATCCCACGGTGCTCCCGGCGAGGGCGGCGGAAACGTTCGTCGCGTTACGCCGACTCGGCCGGCCGGTCGAGTTGGTGCGTTATGAGGGTGAGGGACATCACCCAGGATCCTGGAGCGTCGCGAACGCGACGGATTACTGGCAACGAATCTTTGATTGGTTCGATAGGTACTTGATGCAACGATAGGGCGACGGCGAACGGCGCGACGCTCTTCGCCGTCGTCCCTATTGAGCGTCGAGTGCTTCCCGCACCGTCTTTGCGAGCCTGCTCACATTGAACGGCTTGGTCAGGTGCAACGCGCCGGGAAAGAGCACGCCTTTCGCTTCGACCATCTCCCTACTGTAGGCAGTGATGATGAGGATTTTGAGGTCCGGGTAGCGGGCGCGGAGGGCTTTGATCAGCTCGGCGCCTCCCATCTCCGGCATCACCATGTCCGTGATCACAAGGTCGGCGCGCCCGTGAAGGACGTCCAGCAGCTTCATGGCATCTTCGCCTTGGACGGCCTCGAGCACATCGTAGCCGCGATCTCGAAGCGCGCGGACGATGACTGCGCGTACCGCTTCGTCATCGTCGACGACGAGGACTACCTCCGTGCCGGAATAATCCGGTGACGCGGGTTTCTTGGGCACCGCTGCTAGTATCGGTCGGTTGGCAGCGAGGTTTAGCTAATTGACCCGGATGAGCACTGTCCCGAGCAAGGCGCCGAGCGTGGACTTGGCTTCGAGCCTGTACTCACCGGGTCTCATTGGGGAAAACTCGACGTCCATCGTCTCGCCGATGCTGAGCGTTTGAGTCCCTTTACGCAGCGTGCGGTCGGCGCTTGGGATGTCCGCACCGTCCTTGGCGAGAGGGCGCCAATTCACGAGCGCAGTGTCCTGTCTCAGTTCCATGCGAAGACCCGGCCTGCCGATCGTGATGTTGATGATACGAATCCGCGACGCCATCCCTCGACGCAGGTCGATGGTCGTCGAATTGAGTCTTCCATTGATCAGCACCGAGCGCTCTTCCTCGACTGAGTCGCTCGGCGACGACACGATTACCGTAACGTCTTTGCTCGGATCGTACTTGCCCTTTTCGACGACGAGGAGAGGGCCCGCGAGCCCCGCGCGGTGCTGCCGCTTCTCGTTCACGTGCGTGTGATAGATGAACGTCCCCGAACGCGGCGGCGTGAAGCGCACCTCGAAGGAATCCGCGGGCGCGATGAGCGGAGCAAGTTGCGGCTTCATGCCGCTGAACCCGGGAACGCCGTCGAAGTAGCTCTCCAGCTCGATGCCATGCCAGTGCACCGACGACGGCTCGGGCGTGCGATTGATGACCGTGATGCTCACGGGCTCGCCACGAGTGAGCACGAGCGGCGGACCCACGTGCTGCCCGCTGTCGGCCGGCGGCTCGATACCCAGCGAGTCGAACACCACTCCATAGTATGGCGTCGGCGGCGTCGAGCCGATGTTCGACCGCATGATGAGTCGCAGGCGCCGAGCCGCGGGCTGCGCCGCCGTGATCGTCGGCGCCAGCGCGGTCGTGTCGTCTTCGGCGGGCTTCACTTCGATCGCCATGACCAATCCGCCCATGTCGGTGGACATGTTGCCAGGATGGATCCTTCCAGCCTGGGAGAGCGCGACGGGCGGCGGAAATCCCAGCGGCCCGCGTACGGCGAAATGCTCGGGGATGTGGCAGTGGAAGAGCCAATTGCCCAGACGATCCGCGGTCCACGTGGCGTACATCGTCCCGCCCGGGAGCACGCGCTCCGTGTTCACGAGATCTCCGCGCGCTCCGTACGCGAAGTCCTCCCTGCCGTCGCCGCGGCGTCGCACCTTGAAGTAGAAGCCGTGCAGGTGCATCGGGTGCACGTCGGTGGACGCATTGATCACGCGCCAGCGCACCGTGTCGCCGCGCTCGTACGATAGGCGATCGGTGTACGGCCACGATCTGCCGTTGATGACGAAGAGCTCGCGGATGCGATGGCGATTGAGCTCGGTGCCCGCGCTGTCCGCCCACATGCCGATGACGAAAATCCGGTCCTTGGACGCGCGCTCTCCGGCTTCGTCGACGACGATGGCACCGGTGAGCTGCGCGTCGAGTCCCGTGCGCGTGCCGAACGCCGAGTTCGTGGTCGTGCCCCAGTAGTAGTACGTGCCGGGGCGATCGAGCTTGAAGCGCAGCGTCTGGATTTGTCCGTAGGTGAGCTGGATGCTGTCGTTGAACGCCGCGCCAACGACAGGGCGTGAATGCAGTCCGTGCACCGTGAGGACCGTGTTGGGCACGGCGTTGCGAACGACCGTGATCACGGTTGTCCCCGCGGGCACGCGAATCAGCGGACCAGGCACCGACGCCTGACGCCCGATCTCGGCGAAGACCGGAATCGCGACGCCCGGCGCGTCGTCACCCTGCGGATGCCACTCGGCGATGCGCGCTTCCATGCGGAGCGCGAGCACGTTGCCGCTGAGGATTCCGGCGCGCGCGCGGTTGTCGTTCGAGCGAACGCGCTCGCGGACCTGGGAGCTGGCGTTATTCGAGAGCGCGATAATCGCGCAAGTAGCGGCAATCAAAGAAGATCGAGGCTGCATGCACGATATTACCCCGGAGCGCAGCAAGTGGACAGACTTTCGCTGAGGTCTATGGCGCGGCTATATCGCGCCGGGGCGCCGCGCTCGAACGACGAGGATGTCGGTGTCTTGCCAGCGTTCGATCGAGTAGGGCACACCAGAAATCTATTCTTTCAGCAAACCGAGCTTCAGGGCGAATTGCACATACTCCGAGCGGTGCGAGAGCCCGAGCTTTTCCGCGATGCGCTGCTTGTATGTGTCGACGGTCTTGGGGCTGATGAACAACTTCTCGCCGATCTCGGGCGCGGTGTAGCCGGACGCGACGTACCGTAGCACGTCGCGCTCGCGCTCCGTGAGCTTCTCGAACTTCGAGCGCTCGTCCACAGTCTCTGCCCGCTTCCGGAATCCGCCGGCGAGCACGCGCGCCGCGGACGGCTGGATGTACGTGTCGCCATGCGCGACCGCGCGGACGGCATCCACCAGCTCGCGATCTGCGGCGCTTTTTTCGAGGAAGCCGCTCGCGCCGGATTCCAGTAAAGGAATGAGCGCTTCGTCCGGCGAGTGCATCGTGAGAATCAGGATCTTCGTTTTCGTGCCAGCCGCGACGAGCTGTTTGGTGGCCTCGGCGCCATCAATCGGATCCATCGAGAGGTCCATCACGAGGACGTCCGGGTTCATCCGCTGGACCATGGCCACGGCGTCGCGTCCGTTGGACACTTCGCCGATCACGTGCACGTCCTTGGCGGCGCCAAGCACCGCTTTGAGTCCCGCGCGCACCACGGTGTGATCGTCCGCAAGCACTACTCGAATGGTATCCGTCATCGTGGCGGTCATGGTGTCCCTCCCGCGGGCACGCGCGCGATCACGTGCGTCCCACGCTCGGGCGCACTCGAAATCTGTAGCTCGCCTCCGACGAGAGCGAGGACCGTCCTGGCCGAGAAGAGGCCGAGGCCGGCTTGCAGCGGATCGTTGAGCTTCATGTCGATGCCGTGACCGTCGTCTTCGATCTCGAGGGTCACGTGACCATTCGAGCGGAGGCGGATTCTCGCGTGGCTCGCCTGTGCGTGGTGCTCCACGTTCCGGAGCGCTTCGTCGGCGACGCGATACAGCGCGCTCGCGGCGCGCGGCGAGAGCTTGGCATTGAAGAGACCGGGATCGACTCTGACCCGGAGCGACGACCGGCGAGCAACGCGGCGCGCGAGCGCGTCGATCGCGTTCGTGAGCCCGAGTTCTTGCAGCGTGCCAGGGTACAGTGTCTCGGCAATGCTTCGCATTTCGTCCATCACCTGCTGTACCGTCTCGCGGATCGCGTGGAGGAGCGCCGCTTGGGAGGCATCGCCGCTCGAATCGCGGGCCGCGGCGATCTGGAGCGAAACGCTCGACAGTAATTGCGCAAGCGAATCCCGAAGCTCGCGCGCCACGGACTCGCGCTCGATGTCACGGGCGCGAACGGCACGCCCTGCGAGATATTGAATGCGGGCCCGATCGCTGTCGACGCGATCGAGCAGTCGGTTCATCGTAGATGACAGGCGCGCGATGTCGCGATCGGCGAGCGGCGATGACGGTACCCGGGCACTGAAATCACCATTCGACACGCGCTCCGCGATTTCCTCGAGCTGAACGACCGGGCGCAGCGCGAGCCATACCAGCGCTGCCGTCGCGCAGAAGCTCAGCGCCAGCGTCACTCCGAGCTGCGAAGCAACCGAGGCCGCTGGGAATACGGCGTGTGCGGCAAACGCTGTCAAGACAAAGAAGAGGTTCGCGCCGAGGAGCTTACCGAGCAGCGGTACACGAAGCACAAGGCGAAGAAAGTGCAGATCTGCGGTCGCGCGGCTATCGCCGGGCATCGCAAACGCGGTCATTTCACCACCAGCGCCGTCACCATACCGAACATGCCATGCTCGGACTCGGCGTGCGGCAGGATGTGGCAGTGGAACGCCCATGTGCCTGGATTCGTGCAGTTGACGATCACGTCCCAGCGTTCGCCGGGCGCAATGTTGAGCGTGTCGCACTTCCAGGGAGCTGGTTGCGGCCAACCGTCCTTGGCGACGACGGTCATGTGCATTCCGTGCAAGTGCATCGGGTGGATCATCATCCCTTCGTTCATGAAGCGGATGCGGACCTTTTGTCCCTTGCCGGCGACGATCGGCTCCGTCGCGGGAAAGCTCTTTCCATTGAAAGTGTACCCGTGCGCGCCGTCGTTGAGGATCATGACGTAGTCGACGTCGGCGTTGTCGTGCACCGTCTTCGTCTTTGGCTCGACGATGAACGCGCCGAGCATGCCGAGTCCGACCTGTTTGGTCGCATTGTGATGCGAGTGATACATGTGCGAGCCGGCGTTCGGCACGGTGAATTCGTACGTGAACGACTGTCCGGGCTTGACGGGCGGTTGCGTGACGAACGGCACGCCGTCCTGATCGTTCGGAACCTCGAGGCCGTGAAAGTGAATCGCGGTGGACTCGGGCAGCTCATTCTTGAGCACGACGCGGACGCGATCGCCCTCACGCACCCGGATCTGTGGCCCCGGGACGACGCCGTTGTAGGTCCAGCCGGTGACGAACTTTCCGGGCTCCGTCTCCCACTGCACGACTTTGGCGGTGAGCTCGTAGACTTTCACGCCGGCGACAATCTTCGGCGCGAGAAGTTGGTTGCCGTGGAGCGCCGTCTTCGCCGGAAAGGCCTTGACGCCCTTCTCGTGCATCGCGTCCATTTCTTCCGCCGCGCTGAGAGGCGCGGCGCCCGTGCCCGTGTCGTGCGGGCGCATCGTTCCACCCGTCGCCGGACCCTTGGCGGCCGTGCCCTGCTGCTCCACGGCGGCGCGCTCGTCCTTCTCACACGCACCTAGCGCGGCGACCGCGACTGCCGCAACGCTCGTATTCTTGAGAAATGCTCGGCGTGACGTTGTGTTGTTCGGCATGGTGAGGTTGATGAGTTGACGCAACGTATGCCTGCCCAAGACACGGAACTGTCAGGCGATCGAGGTTTGTGGGACGGCCGACGCCTACAGTCTTGTAGGGGAAATCCTCACGGGGTTCGCCAAGCTCCTTATAATGAAGGCGATGGCGCCCACCTCCGCCTCCAGGGAATCGCGCAGGCTCACCGAGTTTCTCCTCGCCGACATCGTTCGGATCGCGGCGGACGCGATCATCTGCATCGATGCCGACCAGAAGATCACCCTCTTCAATGAGGGTGCCGAAACGATCTTCGGGTGGACCGCGGACGAGGTGATTGGGAAACCGCTCGACCTTCTGCTCCCCGAGCGCGCGCGGGAGGTCCATCCGCACCACATCGAGCGTTTTCGCGACGCGCCCGAGCACGCTCGCAAGATGGGCGAGCGCAGAGAGATCTCCGGGCTTCGAAAAAACGGGGAGGAATTCCCCGCCGAGGCGGCGATCGCCAAGGTGAAGATGGGCGACTCGATCGTGTATTCGGTGGTGCTTCGTGACATCACGGAGCAAGTGGAGCTTCACCGAAAGCTTCAGCGCGCCGTCAATGCTCGCGACGACACTGTGGGCGTGGTCGCGCACGATCTTCGCAACCCCGTGAGCGCGGTGAAGATGCTTTCCAGCGCGCTGCTTCAGCGGGACGACATCGAGTCACTTCCGCTCGAAGCCGCCGAGCAGCTGCGTCTCATTCGGGAATCAGCACTCCAGATGGACCGGCTCATCCAGGACTTGCTCGACGTCACGCGCGTCGAGACCGGACGCCTGACTGTAGATCAACAGCCCATCGCGACCGCCGAACTGGTCGAGGGTGCGCTGCGCACGTTGCGGCCGCTCGTGAAGGACGCAGGCCTGAAGCTCGTGGTCGCGGTACACAAGAAGGTGCCGGCAGTGAATGCCGACGCCGAGCGCATCGGCCAAGTGCTCTCGAATCTCATCGGCAACGCAATCAGGTTCACCGCACCGGGCGGAATCATCACCGTCTCGGCGGAGTCGGAGGGCAGCCTGGTGCAGATCTCGGTGTCCGACACCGGCACTGGCATCTCGAAGGAGCAACTACCACACATCTTCGACCGTTTCTGGCAGTCATCGCAGTCGACAATTCGCTCACGTGGCGC
>DATBRO010000112.1:0-4779 GCA_036560265.1 Gemmatimonadaceae bacterium
CGTTCATGGCGTGACGCGGACGCTGAATCCAACCGCCCGCGCGTTTGGGATGATTCCGTACTCGATGCCCTGCAGATTTCCGGTCGTGTATGAGAACTCCGGATCGATGTTGGGAACCTTCGTCCAGGTCTTCAGATTGCGTCCGGTGACCGCGACGTTGATCGCGCTCGCGTACAGCCGACTGGCCCACCGCGGCGGCAGATCATACCCGACGCGTAGCTCGCGAAGCTTCACGTAGCTGCCGTCGAAGACGCCGCTCTCGTTCGCCGGGAAGATGCCCTGGAAGTAATCCTCGGAGTTGACCTTCGTGGTATTCGCCGTTCCGCCGCCGACGCAGTTGTACTTGCCATAGTACGGCGACTTCTGATCGGTGATCGTGTGCGAGCCGGCGCCGCACGTGCTCCGGACGATGCCGTCGACGAGGATCTTGGGATTGTCGAAGTCGACCTCGCGGCCTCGCAAGGTGCTCTTCAGCACACCGGCGTACTCGCCGAACCAGTTCGTGATGCTGTAGATATCGCCGCCCTTTTTGATGTCGAGCAGACCGCTCACCGTCCAATTCTGGTAGGTAAGCGTGTTGCTCCATCCGCCGGTCCACTTCGGAACAATGTTCCCGAGCACCGACTGCGGTCCTGCTAGCGTTACTCCGCCACTGGTCATCAGCTTGCCCGTCGCACTGTCGCGCAGGAACGGATTTCCGACCAGGGCACCATAGGGCTGGCCCAGGCGTGCCTCGGTCGTCATGTACCAGCCGCCACCGAGTACGATCGTGTTCGTGGTGTCGCCAGTCACCGGATTCACATACAGCTCCGCCACCCTGCTCGCGTTGTGCGCGTAGTTGAAGGTGCTCGACCACTGGAATCCGTTCCGGAGCTGCACCGGAATGGCGGTAATGCCCAGCTCGACTCCCTTGTTTGTAATCCGTCCGGCGTTGATCGCCTTGCTGTTGAAGCCGGTCGTCGGCGACACCGCGACGTTGAAGATCTGGTTCTTAGTGGACTTGTCGTAGACGGTTGCGTCGAGATTCACCCGGCCGTTTATCAGGCCCACTTCCGCGCCGAGCTCGTTCGAGGTCGTGATCTCCGGCTTCAACGCCGCATTGGCGATGAAGTCGCTCAGAGTGAATTGCGGCCGGCTGCGGAACTGCGTGGAAATGCCCGCGTAGGTCGTCGCGAGCTGGTAGGGCAGCGCGTCATTGCCCACGCGCGCCAGCGAGCCACGCAATTTCAGGAAGCTCAAATACTCGTTCTTGAGGCTCGGCATCGCGTCCGTGAGAACGACGGACGTGTTGATCGACGGGTAGAAGTAGGAGTTTGCCCCCTTTGGTAGTGTCGACGACCAGTCGTTGCGCGCCGTTCCCTCCACGGTCCAGAACCCGCTCCACGTGAACGCGGCTGACCCGTACATGCTGTTCACGCCCCGCTGCCGATTGAACTGGTTCACGACCGGTGTGATCGCCGCATTCGACGGGTTGTAGATGCCACCCACCGACAGGCCATTCACCTGGGTCTGGCCCGACGAGAATTGCTCGTACCGTCGATTCGCGCCGGCCGTCGCGTACAGCGACAGCTTGTTCACGAGTTCGCGGTTCGCGGCGAACAGCAGCTCCGTGTTGTTCTCGTTGTTGTAATCGGTCGTGTTGATCAATCCGCCGAAATACGCCGGGTCGGGGAACCCATACACTCCGCCGTTCGGCGAAAAGCGCTGGTCGATATTGAGGCGGTAAATGTCCGATCCCGTCCGTGCGGTGGCGTTCAGCCAGTCCGTGACCTTGTACGTGGCCGCGACGGTTCCAATGACCCGATCGCGCACGTCCAATTCCGGATTGGCATTTTGCTGCCAGAACGGGTTCACGTGATAGTTGTAGTTCCAGTTGAACTCGCGCGCGGCTGGACCACCGTTGAGCGCCCCGCTGTTCGTCCAACCGTTCTTGAGCGCGTTCATGTCCACCTGCCGGCCGAACCACACGAAGCTCTCGAGGATGCTCGCGGTGGCCCCCGAGTACCCGGTGCTGGGCCGGTTCCGCCCGTCGTTGCGAACGTATTGCACGCTCGCGTTGGCGTTGACGCGGTCGCTCACTTGAACGCCGCCGCTCAACAACGCCGACGTCTTGGTGAAGTAGTTGTTGGGGATGATCCCGTCGGTATTATCCGTCCCCACCGACAGGCGGGCGTTGGCGCGATCGGTGCCGGCGGACACGGACAGATTCGTCTGCGCGGTGTGACCCGTCTGGAAGAATGACTTCACATTGTCCGGATGGGCGATCCACGGTGTCGGCGTGCAGCCGGTCGTTCCCGCGCCGGGGCTCGTGAACTGACAGAGCAGGCGGCCATCGAGCTTCGGCCCCCAACTCTGATCGAGACCATCCGTGCCGCTTCCACCGGCACCGTCGACGTACGCGAACGCTCCACCGGCGCCCTGGCCATACTGGTTCTGGTATTCCGGGAGACGTCCCGGCCTTTCCCAGGAGTAGAAGCTGTTGATCTCAGTGCGGGCGTGTCCCGAAGTATTGCGGCCCCGCTTCGTCGTGATGAGGACGACGCCGTTGGACGCGCGCGAGCCATACAGCGCCGCCGCGTTCGGACCCTTCAGGATCGTCATCGATTCGATGTCATCGGCATTGATGTCGTTGATGGCACTGCCAAAGTCCCATCCACCGCTGACGGGGTGACTGCCCCGGTCGTTCTTCGAGATCGGCGTCCCGTCCACGACGAACAGCGGGGTGTTGTCGCCCGTGATCGAGTTGGCGCCGCGAATGATGATGCGCGTCGATCCACCCGGCGTGCCGGAGCTGGTGATCTGCGCGCCCGAGACCTTTCCCGATATTTGATCGATGACGTTGAGCGCGTGTGTCTTGTTCAGCTCTTCGTTATTGAGCTGCTGCTGGGCGGTTCCCAGCGTACTCTTCTCGCGCGTCTGGCCGAGCCCCGTGACGACGATGCCCGTCAACTGCGTGGGGGCGGCGCGGAGCATGAAGTCCTGCGTCACCGTTCCGCCATTGAGCGTGACCGTAGCCGATCTGGGGACGAGCCCCAGACGGCGCGCGGTGACCAACACCTGGCCAGTATTGGCGGAGGGAACGGTAAAGGTGTAGTGGCCGTTGGCCGCTGTGTAGGCACCGACGTTCAGTGACGGAATGCTGACGCTCACGGATTGGAGCGGCAGCCCCGCCTCATTGGTGACGGTGCCAGTAACTGTGGTGCCCTGCGATTGCGCGATGGCAGGCGATACACCGAGCAGTACGCAAAGCACCCGGACCACCCGACTAAAGGGGGTCAACATAAGGATGCGTCCTCCTGGACAGGAGCGGACCGCAATCCCCATTGCTCTACGACGGGCAATGCACGGAATCGCGGTTCAGTTCAACGGGATTTGCAATAAGCCGGAATGTTTCCGGTACCCGAAACTCGACACGGCGAGCCGTCACGTCAATCGGGCAATTCGCCGTGCCTGAATCGGCCTCTCTCAATAGTCAACCGTGTCGGAGCTCGCGTGAGTCACTCCTCGCGATCGTCACACGGACTCGACCTTCAGGGTATTCGTGGACCCCGGCACGTCGAACGGGACGCCGGCGGTCACGACGACCTTGTCACCCGACTTCGCGAGCCCGCGCTCCTTCACCGTCTCGAGCGCCATGCGCACCATCTCGTCGTATGTCTTGGCGTGCGGCACGAGCTCCGGCACGACGCCCCAGATCAGGGCAAGTTGGCGATATGTGCGCGGAACGTCTGTCAGCACGAGAATCGGCACATTCGGCCGGTGCGACGCGACGATGCGCGCGCTGAAGCCGCTCTTCGTGAAGACGATGAGCGCCGGCGCGGCGAGCATGCGCACCGCGGCGCTGCTTGCCGCGGCGATCGCAAATTCCGTCGAGACGGCGATCCCGCGAGGTTGACGCTCGTCGCGGCGCTTCGCCGTCGGATGCCGCTCGATCTCCGAGATGATCCGTGTCATCGCCTCCACCGCCAGACGCGGATATTGTCCCGCCGCCGTCTCCGCGGAGAGCATCACCGCGTCGGTGCCGTCGAGGATCGCGTTGGCGACGTCGCTCGCCTCGGCGCGCGTCGGCCGCGGATGCGTCACCATCGACTCGAGCATCTGCGTCGCCGTGATCACCGGCCGCCCCACGGCGTTCGCGAGCGCGATGATGCGCTTCTGCGCCAACGGCACCTCCTCGAACGGCAGCTCGACGCCAAGATCGCCGCGCGCGACCATGACGGCGTCCGAGGCCTGCACGATGCTCTCGATGTTCGCGAGCGCCGAATCCTTCTCGATCTTCGCGATGATCAGACATCCCTTCGGCACCAGCGAGCGCAGCAGCTCCATGTCTTCGGCGCGGCGCACGAAGCTCAGCGCGAGATAGTCGAGCTCCTGCTCGATCGCGAACGCCACGTCCGCGCGGTCCTTTTCCGTCAGCGATGGCGCGCTCACCAGCACGCCGGGAAAGTTCATCCCTTTGTGGCTGCGCAGCGGCCCGCCATGCAGGACGCGCACCCTGACGCGCGGCTTCTTCACGTCCATGACCACGAGCTCGAGCAGTCCATCGTCGATGAGCACGCGGTCGCCGACGTGCAGATCCTCCGCGAGCCGGTCGTACGTCACCGGAATCTCCGAAGCATGCGCCTGGTGTTCGGGCGCCAGCACTACCTCGGTGCCGTTCTCGAGCGGCAGCGGCGCCGGAATGTCCCCGATGCGGATGCGCGGGCCTTGCAGGTCGCCGAGGATCGCCACGGGCCGCCGCAGATCCTTAGCCACCTCCCGGACGAGCGCGATCGTTTC
>DATBRO010000113.1:0-2643 GCA_036560265.1 Gemmatimonadaceae bacterium
GAACGCGCGGCTCGAGCCTTACCGCGCGCGTCGATACTGTCCTTCAGCTTCGCGACAGCGTCCTCGAGCTGCTTGATGAAATCCTCCGGCAGCCCGTGTTCCACCAGCACGCTCTCGTAGATCTCCGCCTTCCGCGCCATCGCGGTCGCGAACGTGATCAACGGTGCGGTCTGGATGTTCCCCTTCGGCATGCTCAGCACGCCGATGCCGGGGATTGTGCCACGCAGCGCGCGCGCAACCTTGGCGATCGTCGCCATGTGCTGCGCGAGCACTTCACGCCGCAGCTCCCGCTCGTCCTTCGCGATCAGCTGCGATTGCGACGCCTGCGTGTTCTGCTGTGCGGCGTGGTCCGACGCGCGCGACACGACGCCGTTCAGCGCCTCGAGTTGTGTCGCCAGCGCCGGCGTTCTCGTGCTGCCGCCGTTCGCGGTGAACTCCTTGTTCGCCGCGAACCAACCCTGCACGCGACGAAACGCCTGGAGTGTCCGCTCCTGATGCGAGTCCATACTTCCCCCCTGTGTAAATGGTTTGTCTTGCGATGTTGAGATCCGCTGGATCCATCGAAGACGCGGTCCATCTACCAGTCCGGTGCTGCGTCTGGGTCGGAGTTACCCCAACGACCGGATGGGAGCAGTTGCGAAAGCACGGGCCCGTTCCTTTGCGCGCGCGAGCTGTTGACCACTCAAGGCCTTTTTCCCCTGTACCGCGTGTCCCCTTCCATAGAAGGCCTTCGCACCGTCGGGTGCAGACACGTTTGGGGTGCGCTCGTCGTTCGCTCGGTGTCACCCGCCCAGCCTCCGTGTCGCCTGTGTCACATAAGCTGGAGCTCTCGACTTGTTTGCCGGTTTTCTCTCCGGACTTGCCGGCGCCCTCGGTGCTCTAACCGAACGCTCCGGTGAACGAATCCTCACCACATCGCACGATCTTCGGCTCGTGAAACGAAGAGAGGATCACAGGGCTTCCGCATTGGTTCACCTGAGGTGAACAGCGTGTTTGCACGCCGGATTGGCCCACGTGGGGCGGGGATCGTCGCAGAGATTGTGCCACGAATCTCCGCCAATTTTGGTAGCGATTCGCTATCAAATTGGCAGACGAGTCGCACGTTGAGGACAATCGCTGCGCGCTCAATCTTCATCACAATGCCTCGGACTCCGATCAGTAACTGGTCATCCTCGCGCCGGCGGTTGCTCACTGCCAATCTGATCGAGCTGTCCGAGCGTCTTGTACGAACGTGCGCGTGACCCGGTGGCGCTGGCTCCTAGTCGACGTGCCCGCCAGATTGTACAAGACGATCGGCGTCTACACGACCAATCTGGGCAGGATGACCGACAGAACCCAATCCAATCTCGGCGTGGCGCTGTATTTCGTATTCAGGCTGGGCGCAATCGCCTTTGCCCTGCAGGTGGGCGCCGACGGACCCATCGCAACGCCCGTCTTCTACTCCATTTTCTTCGCCGGCACGGTCAGCCTCGTGTGGGGCGCCCGCGCGCAGCTGCGCATGAAACGCTATCCGAGCTGGCTCGCGGTTCTCGGATTGTTCGAGTTCCCTGGGCTCGTCGTTCTCGCTCTCTTGCCCGATAAATCGCGGCCCAAGCGCTAGGCGGCACGACCGGCGACGCCGCCGCGTGCGAAGACGCCCAGCGTCACACCCATCCAGCGCTTGAAGTGCCGGTTCAGGTGGCTCTGGTCGGTGAACCCGACGCGTGGGGGCACGGACCCGATATGGACGCTCGCCTTGATCAATCGGGCCGCGTGCTCCACGCGAATCTGCGTGAGATAGCCGGCACGCTTGCGCGTCGGAATCCGAGGCCGCCGATTTATCGATGTGCGATTCGCTTCCAAATCTTCCGGTGCCATCCCCTGCGTCGTGGCCCAGCGAACGCGGCCGACATGAATTGCAGCGAGCTGGCGGCCCTGCTTCAGCGCGAGGGCTTCAATCCGCGCTATTATCGGATCGAATCCGTCGATGCCGGGCAGGGCGAATACGAGTATTGGCTGATGCGACGCACGGGCGCCGCGTGGCAGGTGCTGTCCGTCGCGTCGGGCGTGGAACGCACCATCGGCATCTACGACACGGAGATGCAGGCCTGCGAGGTCTTCCGAGCATGCCTCGAGTCCGACGCCGGCGCTCGAAACCACCTCGTGGCATCCTTTCCGAACCGCGACGCCGCGGACACATTCGTCGCCGCGTTGGCGCGCTCGGGAATCAAACCGAGGCACCGAGACGAGCCGGTCATGGGTCCAGGAGATCAGCGGCAGTACCGCGTCTTCGTCGACGGGCGCGACGTCGAGCTGGCAAGCCGTATCCGGGTGGTCCTTTTGTCTTCTGGGTCGGCGCCGTGAGTGCGATCGCCCCGCGAGCAGTCATGCTTCGTGGGTGGAAGATGACGACATTCCACACACGAGGAGGTGGACGATGAAGGCGATAGTGGTGACGGACAAGGCTGCGGGAATGGCCGGGATGAAGCTCGTTGAGCGGCCCGAGCCGCAGGCAGCGATAAACGACGTCGTCGTTCAGGTTCATGCGTCGGGATTCGTCGGGACTGAGTTGGCGTGGCCCTCGACCTGGACCGATCGCCTCGACCGTGACCGAACACCGTCGATCCCCGGGCACGAGCTGGCCGGAGTGGTCACCGCCCTCGG
>DATBRO010000114.1:0-6629 GCA_036560265.1 Gemmatimonadaceae bacterium
CCACGCGAACGCTGCACCGATCGCGAAGCGACTCGCGAACGTTCGCGTGCGCTGCCATGTCCACGTGAATCCGAGCGCCGCGAGAATGGCGAGCAGGGGATAGATCGGTAGAAGGAGGCGGACTCCCAGGTCCACCGGAGTAACTGTTGCAACCAATAGAACAGAGAGGATTCCAACTATTGGCGCGATGTACTCGGTGGGCCCGCTGCGCGGGCCCGGTCCGTTCTCGGCGGCCGCTCCGCGGCCGGTGGCTCGTAGTTTCGCGAGCACGACGTAACTACCAACGCCTCCGAAGATCAAAAGCGGAATGGGCGTCTTTACCAATACCACAATCAGGTCGTAATACCACCATCCGCCGAGCCTGACTTGGCCGAAGAGATATGCCGGGTGTCCGCCAGTCCCGTGACGAAAAAAGGCGCCAAGCCCCGTGAAGAACTCAGGGGCGGGAAGTGTCAACGAGCCAACATTGCCGACGCTGAAGCGGTATGTCGCCCACGTCACGAACGCGGCGGTGGCAACCACAAGAAGCAGCGGACGCGCGAGTTTTAGTCCGTCGAACCAGAGCAGGTCGCGACGCGTCATGAACACCGCAAACAGGGCGACGCCGACCGCGGCGGGCAGCCAGTAGGCGATGGCGTTGAACTTCGTGAGGCCGCAGATCGCGACGAGCACGCCGAGCGCGAGGCTTCGCCGCGTCGTCGGCTGCTCGAGCCACATCGTCCAAGCCAGCAGCGCCGCTGGCATCATCGCGGCGGGACCGATGTCTGTGCCGGCGACGCCTGCGTGCGCGAGCAGATTCGGGTTTGCCGCGGCGCACACCACCGCCAGCGCCGCGGTTCGTTCGTCCGAGAGACGGCGCGCCCAGTACCACGTCGTGAAGACGGCGATGAGAAAGAAGGGGAGCATCCCGAGTCTCGCGAGCGTCAACACGCGCCGATAGTGCTCGCCACGGCCGAGGATCAGACGCCCCTCGGTGTACATGTGCGAATAGCCGGTGCCGCGCTCGCCGGCGAGCCAAGGGCCCATCGCCGCGGCGATGCGATCGAGAGGCGGATGCTGCGGCTCGTACGTGTACGTGCCCCGGCTGAGCCACTCCATGCCCGCAGCGATATGCGCGGGCTCGTCGTACATGTTGTTGAAGACGTGATACGTGGACACGATCGCGACGACCGCGATCAGCGTCACAAGAAGCGCCAGGACGCGCCACGAACGCGAATCAGCGCGCAAGGTCGTAGTGAGATTCACGGGCAAGACGATAACTTGAAAGTATGCCTCCCGCCCAAACTGCCCCTCCCGCGAGCTCTGTAGGTCCCGCCAGCTCCGCCGCATCCGCGTCGACGACGCGGCGCTCCAAGCCGCACCTCGCGCAGCCCGACGTGAATCCGTCCTTCACGAAGAGCATCTTCCAGGGCGAGCTGCGCGAGGAGCTGATCTTCCCGTTTCCCAAGCTCTCCGCGGAGGAGGACGAGGCGCAGCGGATGATCCTCGATTCGTTCCGGTCGTGGGCCGCCAAGACCGTCGATCGGAAGAAGCACGATCACGACGGGAAGTTCGCCGACGGCGTCCGCGAAGGGATGGCGGAGCTCGGACTCATGGGGCTCAACATTCCGGAGCAGTACGGCGGGTTCGGCGCGAGCTCGAAAGTCTTCAGCAAAATCATGGGCACGATCGGCGCGGTGGACGGTGCGCTCGCGGTGTACTTCGGCGCGCACGGCTCGATTGGCTGCAAGGGAATCATCCTGTTCGGGACGGAGGACCAGAAGCGTCGCTGGCTTCCCAAATGCGCGAGTGGCGAGACGATCGCGGCATTCTGTCTCACAGAGCCGGGATCCGGCTCGGACGCGCAGGCCATGAAGTCGTCGGCGAAGTCGAGTGCGGACGGATCGCACTACGTGCTGAACGGAGAGAAGATCTGGATCTCGAACGCGGGTTTTGCGGGCGTGTTCACGGTGTTCGCGAAAGTGCCCACGCAGGAAGGCGGGAAGAAGAAGGACAAAGTCACGGCATTCATCGTCGACGCGAAGTCGCCGGGCGTGAGACTCGGCAAGCTCGAAGACAAGATGGGCATCAAGGCGAGCGATACGCGTGCGGTGTTCTTCGACGACGTCAAAGTTCCGGTCGCAGATCGCCTGGGCGACGTGGGGCAGGGATTCAAAATCGCGCTCGAAGTGCTGAATTCCGGACGCCTCGGACTGGCGTCGGGCGCGGCGCATGGGACGCGCGCGATCATGGCCGAAGCGCTCGCGTACGCCAAGCAACGGCAGCAGTTCGGACGCGCGATTGGATCGTTCGAGATGATCCAGCGAAAGTTCGCGCAATTCGCCGCGGAGTGTTACGCCGCGGACGCGGGCTGGTTCGTCGCAGCCGACATGGTGGACCGCGGCGGCATCGATTACTCGCTCGAAACGGCGTGCTGCAAGGTGTTCGGGAGCGAGATGGTCTTTCGCGCGGCGAACGAGGCGCTTCAGATCGCCGGCGGCATCGGATACTCCAAGGAGTATCCGTACGAGCAGGCGGTGCGCGACACGCGCATCAACATGATCTTCGAGGGGACGAACGAGATTCTGCGCGCGCTCGTCGCGCTCATGGGACTCCAGGAAGCCGGCGAGAGGCTCAAAACGTTGGGCAAGGCATTCAAGGATCCGTTGCACTCGATGGGTGCGATTGGGTCATATCTCGCCGGCCGCGCGAAGCGCCAGGTCACCAAGCCCAAGCTCGAGCGCGTGCACGAGGCGCTGAAGCGCGAGGCCGACATGGTCGAGGATGTCGTGCACGATCTCGGGCTGGAAGTCGAAAACCTGGTGATCAAGCACGGCAAGGAGATCATCGAGAAGCAGTTCCTCCAGGAGCGCATGGCGAACACCGCGATCGACGTCTACCACGCCATGGCGGTGCTCAGCCGCGCGTCGGCCGGGCTCGAGCGCGCCGGGGAGGACACCGCGCAAGCGGCATCAGACATCGACTGTGCGCGCATCTTCGTGCCGATGGCCATGCGGCGCGCGCGCCGCAGCGTACGCGCCCTCGGCAGAAACCAGGACGCGCGGCTCAAGGCGATCGCCGAGCGCGCCCTCGAGTCAGGCGAGTTGGTGCCCGAGGTGTGAGCGACGAGATAACCATTCGCGCGCTGACATCTCACGCGGACTTTGCGGCATGCGTCGAGCTCCAGCGCGACACGTGGGGACACGGATTCCGGGACGCCGTGCCCGCCAGCATTCTGCTCGTGTCGCAGAAGCTCGGCGGCGTTGCGGCCGGCGCGTTCACGGGCGACGGCTCGCTCGTCGGGTTCGTGTTCGGCATGACCGGCGTCGAGAATGGCCGCATCGTACATTGGTCGGACATGCTCGCCGTTCGGCCGGAAGTGCAGAACCTCGGCCTCGGCCGGCGGCTCAAGGAATTTCAGCGTGACGCCGTCAGGCGCGTGGGTGGTCGCGCGATCTATTGGACGTTCGACCCCCTCGTCGCGCGGAACGCGCACCTCAACTTCAACGTCTTCGGCGTCCGCGCCGTCGAGTACCAGCGTGACATGTACGGCAGCGAGACCGGCAGTGACCTGCATCGCGAGATTGGCACCGACCGCCTGATCGTGGCTTGGCCCGTGGACGACAGCGCGATCGCGGATCGCAAGCGCGAGACATCAGCGGCTCGCGAGTCCGACGCATACAAGGCCGCGCCCATCGTCGGCGACGCCGACCGTCCCGACCGCCGATGGGACGACAGTATCGGCTCGAGCAGGCATCTTCGTATTGCCGTGCCGCTCGACGTCTCCGTGCTCCAATCCACCGATGCGCCTCGCGCCGCCACCTGGCGCGCGTCGACGAGAGCCGCGTTCGAGGCGGCATTCGCAAAGGGCTATCGCATCGAGGGCTTCTCCGTCGATGCGGATCAGGATCGTGGTTTCTACCTCGTCGCCAAGGGATAGCGTGCTCCATCTCGATCGCATCATGTTGCGCGAAATCCGGCTCCGCCTCCGGGAGCCGTTCCGGATCTCATCGGGGGTCATGGACGAGCGCCGCATTCTTCTTCTCGAGCTCCACGACAAGAGCGGCGTGACGGAGTGGGCGGAGTGTGTCGCCGGGGAGACACCGAACTACAGCCCCGAGACGATCGATACCGCCTGGCTCGCGATTCGCGAGTGGCTCGCGCCGCGCCTGCTCGGCAAGCCCATCGGCTCGCCGGAGGCGGTGCACGAGATTCTCGAGCGGAACGTCAGCGGCCACAACATGGCAAAGGCGGCGCTCGAGATGGGATGCTACGGCGTGACGGCTCGCAGCCGCGGCGTGTCGCTCTCGACGCTGATCGGCGGACAACGTGACCGCGTCGCCACCGGGATCTCGCTCGGTATTCAGAAGGATCCGGAAGCGCTCGTCGAGCGGGCGAAGCGCGCGCTGGCGGACGGCTATCGCAAGATCAAACTGAAGATTCAGCCGGGCGCGGACGTCGAGTACGTGCGCGCCGTGCGGAAGGCGCTCCCCGAGAGCACGGATCTCATGGCCGACGCCAACTCCGCCTACCGCATCGACGACGCCGAGCATCTTCTCGAGCTCGACGAGTTCCGGCTCATCATGATCGAGCAGCCGCTGCACCGCGACGACCTCGTTCGGCACGCCCAACTCCAGCGCCGGTTGAAAACGCCGATCTGTCTTGACGAGTCCATCACCGACGTGGCACGATGCGAGGACATGATTGCGCTCGGCAGCGGTCGCATCGTCAATATCAAGCCGGGACGCGTGGGCGGCTTCACGGTCGCGCGGCGCATCCACGATCTGTGCGCGCAGCACTCCATTCCCGTGTGGTGCGGCGGCATGCTCGAGAGCGGCGTCGGGCGCGCTTACAACGTGTCGCTGGCATCGCTGCCGAACTTCACACTCCCCGGCGATCTCTCGCCAAGCAAACGGTACTGGGACCGCGACATCGTGACGCCCGAATGGACCATGGACGACAAAGGGATGGTGGCGGTGCCGCGCGATCGCAGTGGCATCGGCGTGACCGTCGATCGCGATCGGATCGACGACCTCACGATCCGCGAAGAGGAGCTCCGTTCGGCCGCATGACCGATACACGCGCGCTCGGTATAACGGACGAACTCAGGGACCGGCTCGTCGATTTACGCCGCTCGATTCACCGCGAGCCGGAGCTGGCGTTCAAGGAGGAACGAACTGCCGAAAAACTTGAGAGCGCGCTGGCGAAGCTCGGCGTCTCCGACGTGCGGCGCGTCGCTGGTACCGCCGTCATCGCGCGCATTCGAGGGACGGAGAAGGGAGCGCCCGCGGTCGCGATTCGCGGCGACATCGACGCGCTTCCGATCGCGGAGGAGACCGGCCTTTCCTTCGCGTCGCAACGCGCCGGCGTGATGCACGCATGTGGCCACGATGTGCACGCCACGTGGGCCGTGGGCGCGGCGGCGCTCCTCGCGGCCAACCCCGCGCGCGGCGACACGATCATCGTGTTGCAGCCGGCCGAAGAGATCGGGCGCGGCGCGTCCGCGGTCCTCGACACCGGCGCGCTCGACGGCGTCACCGCCATCTTTGGCGGGCACGTGGACCGCCGGTTCGAGGTCGGCCAAATCGTCGCCGACGCCGGCCCGCTCGCGGCGTCCGCGGACATGTTCGAGATCGAGCTCGTGGGCCAGGGCGCGCACGCCGCGCGGCCGCACGAGGCGCGCGATCCGATCGTGGCGGCCGCGGCGCTGGTCACCGCGATCCAGACGATCGTGTCGCGTAAGCTGAATCCGGCCACGCCGGGCGTGGTCACGGTGGGACAGATCTCAGCGGGCAACGCGCCCAACGTCATCCCCGACCGCGCATCGCTGCGCGGCACCATTCGCGCCGTGGATCCGGACTCGCGCCGGCTGATGCACGACGAGCTGCGGCGTCTCGCGGACGCGATCGGTGCGGCGTTCGGGGTCAAAGCCAGCGTCTCGATGCCCGAGGGCACGCCTCCGCTCGTGAATCCCGAGGGTCCAGTCGCCGTGGCGAGAGAAGCCGCGTCACGCGTGTTGGGGAAAAACGCGCTGGTGCCGCTGGGTTTCCTCAACCTCGCAGGTGAAGATTTCGCGTTCTATCTGGAACGCATGCCTGGATGCTTCCTTCGCATCGGCGCGCGGGAGCCGGGCGGCGCGCCGATCCCCGCGCATTCGCCGCGGTTCTATCCGGCGGAAGAGAGCATCTTCGTCGGCGCGGCGGTCCTCGCTGAGTGCGCTCGCGTGTCCGCGGCCGGATGAAAGCCTGCCCTGAGCGGATTCGCCGCGCTCACCGCCCACTCCGCGAAAAGGCGCCGCGGCATTGTCGTGCGCTGTTGCTGCTGTTCGTCGTGGCCTGCGAACACACGGCGGCCCCGCCGGCACGAGTCCCGGCAAAGCTCGAAGCGCTCACGACTCTCGTCGCGACCGCACCAGTGGGGACGCCCGCCGGACCGATCACGGTCAAGGTGACCGATGCAGCCGGCGGCACGCTCTCGGGCATCGTCGTCACGTTCACGCTTTCGCAGGGAACTGGACGCGTCAGCCGGAGCGTGGACACGACGAAGGCCGATGGCACGGCGTCGACGCTCTTCACACTCGGCACGGCTCCCGCGCTGAACGAGGTCACCGTGCTCGTGAGCGGCGTCGCTCCTCTCAAGCTCGGCGTGAC
>DATBRO010000115.1:0-7943 GCA_036560265.1 Gemmatimonadaceae bacterium
TCCTTGCACGTCCGTGATCGCGTTCCTCGCGCCCGGCGGGAATATCCCCGGTGCGACACCAAGCTCACGGGCGCGGGGCCTCGCTCCTTGTCCTTCTGCGGAACTTGTCACGAGAACAATTGCAAGTGCGCCACAAGTCCAGGCTGGTGCAAGATTCTTTCGCAGCGACATCTCTCGCTCCACGTTTGTGGCCCTCGGCTGCTTCAAGAACTTTACAACGTCCCATCATCGCCTGTCTATTCGGCGACGAGAACGTTCGTCTGTATGAGAGAGTTTTGAGTGGCGAGCAGTCCTGAGAATTATTGTTGATCCATGCCAATCGTCCCGCTGTTCGGCCATCACGAGCTGCGCTCGCGTCTGGAGGAAGCCGTTACGCGCGGCTCGCTCCCCGCTTCTCTGCTCTTCACGGGTCCCCGCGGCGTGGGAAAGCAGCGGCTCGCGCTGTGGCTCGGCCAGCTGCTCGTCTGCGATTCCAGGACGAACGCGCCGTGCGGCGAATGCCAGAGCTGTCGCTTCTCGCAGGAGCTCACCCACCCCGATCTGCATTGGTATTTCCCTCGGCCGCGCCGGAAAGACAGCGATCCCGATCTCGACGACGTTCGTGCCGATTACGCTGAAGCGATCGCCGAGCGTGCGCACGACGGCGGGTTGTACGCGCCGCCATCCGGAAGCGAGGGGATCTACATCGCGACCGTGCGCGCAATCGTACAGCAAGCGGTCCTGTCTCCCGCGATCGCCAGACGAAAGGTGTTCGTGATTGGCGACGCCGAGCGAATGGTACCGCAAGAAGGGTCGGAGCAGGCCGCCAACGCGTTTCTCAAGCTGCTCGAGGAGCCGCCCGCGGATACCACCATTGTGCTCACGTCCAGCGAGCCAGGCGCGCTTTTGCCAACGATCCGGTCCCGCGTCGTCTCAGTCCGCGTGCCTCCCGTCTCACGGAGCGACGTTCGCGACTTTCTCTCGAATGAAGCAGTCGTCGCCCGATTCGAGGGCGACAACTCTCTCCCGGGCACGGTCGCCGAGCGCGTCGAGTTTGCGGGCGGCGCGCCTGGGCGCCTGCTCGCCGGCGCGATGTGGACACAGGCGATCGAGAACGCCCGTCGTCTCCTCGAATCCGTGAACGGGAAACCGGCCGCGCGCTATGAGGCGGCCTGGGCGCAGGCGTCCACCAAGGCCCGCGGCAGCTTTGCCGACACGCTCGACGCGTTGACGATTGCCTTGCACGAGCGCGCACGCTCCTCCGTTCGTCGCGGCGCCGAGGACGCTGCACTCGCGGAGAGCCGCGCCATGGAAGCGATCGAGGTCGCGAAGGAGCGGGTCGCCAGCAACGTCAGCCCTCAACTGATTACGGTAAACCTCCTCCGCGAATTACAGGAGCTGCTCTCGTGACCAAGAAGCGCGCGAAGCTGAGTCACGTTGCGGCGGACGGCACCGCTCGCATGGTCGACGTTTCGGAGAAGCCGGAGACCGCTCGCAGCGCGCGCGCACGCGGCGCGATCCGCATGTCTTTGGCCGCGTTCGAGGCAATTCGGTTACACCAGATCGGGAAAGGCGACGTATTGTCTGTCGCACGGTTGGCCGGGATCATGGCGGCCAAGAAAACAGCGGATCTGGTGCCTCTCTGCCATCCGCTTCTGCTCGACGACGTCCAAGTCGATCTCTCGGCCGATGCCGGCCTACCAGGGTTCCGCGCTGAATCCCAAGTGCGTACCACTGGGCGCACCGGCGTCGAAATGGAAGCCATCGTGGCTGTGACCGTCGCGCTCGTGACGGTGTATGACATGGCCAAGAGCGCGGACAAAGGCATGGTCATTACCGATATATCGCTGATCGAGAAGACCGGGGGCAAAAGCGGTCGGTACTTTGCCGGTTGATGGCATGCGCGTTGCCCCTTATAGTGCTTGGAGCAGGCACAAGTACGTTGTACTCAACCTGTTTATCCACAACAACTTATGAAAAAGCTGCGCAGCACGTACGTGCATCGCGGCGACGCTATCCGGAGACGGAACAGGATTAGACGCCTGCTCGCCTTCGTCGGTGTCGCTAGCGCTGCCTTACTCGTGATTGCAAACCGGCGTCCGTCTCCAGCGACGGCCGAAGCGGCGGCTATGCCCGGCAGCTCGAGCACATTCTCATTCGGGTTGCTCGGTGAGAACCGTCGGTTACGGCAGGACCTCGAGAACGCCATGGGCGAAGCGACTCTGCTTCGGGCGCAGATGGATCGCGCCAATCGGGTAATCGGCTTCTCCACGCGTTATGGGATCCCGGCCAACCTGGCCGCGACGATCTTCGACGTCGCTCTGGAACAGCGTCTCGATCCGGAGCTCGCGTTCCGGCTCGTCAAGCTCGAGTCCGATTTCAACCCGCGCGCCGTGAGCCGTGTCGGCGCGATAGGGCTCTCACAGCTCATGCTCTCAACGGCTGTACAGTTCGATCGCAGCGTCACGCGCGAGAGGTTGTACGAGCCGAAGACCAATCTGCGAATCGGATTCCAGTACCTCCGCCGCTTGATCAGCGCCTACAAGGGCAACGTGCAGCTGGCACTGCTGGCGTACAATCTCGGCGAGGACGCGGTCGATCAGGCGCGTCGGGCGGGTAAGAATCCGCTGGTCGGTTACAACCGGATTCTCCTCAAGGCCTACAACGGTAAGGGCGTCTCGGACTAGCGGGGTGCTGGGTGCTAGGTGCTGGGAGCTAGAATCGAGCACCTAGCACCTATTTTTTTTGCGCGGTCGCCCTTTTCGTTTGTCCCTTCGGCGCGCTCGCCGGACGGCCGGTCACGAGCAGCTCCTGCCCGGGGAAGATCAGCGGCTTTTTGAGCCGATTGAGCCGCATGATCGCCGCGGGCGTCGTTCGGTAGCGGTTCGCGATGACGCTGAGATTCTCGCCGCTGCGCACCACGTGAGTTCGCGTCCCACGCCCGTATCGCTCGATCGATGGATCGGGAACCGGCATCGCCGCGGCTATGACCGGCGGCGTCGGAACCAGCACCGGCGTCCCAAGCGGAATGATCCCCGTTTTTTTCGACGCTTTCACGGTCGGATTGTAGGTCGACACCGCGCG
This sequence comes from Gemmatimonadaceae bacterium, assembly GCA_036560265.1. Taxonomy (GTDB): domain Bacteria; phylum Gemmatimonadota; class Gemmatimonadetes; order Gemmatimonadales; family Gemmatimonadaceae; genus DASPMP01. Next base: position 3,064 of record DATBRO010000115.1, read on the forward strand.
CGCGGAGATCTTGGCTTTCCTGGCGAGCGACGCCCACGTCGCGCCCTTCTGAGTAATCACCGTTGTCGCGCCCGTGACCGTCTCACTCGGCAGTGTGGCGAATACCGAATCGAACCGGGAACGTGTTCCCTGTGGAATGCGGACCTTCAGTGAATCGCGCGGCGGCGTCATTCCGCGGAGAATATGCGGATTCAGCTCCTGCAACACGGCGACGGTCGTTCCGGTCGCTTCGGCGATCGCCGCCAGCGGCACGCGAGAGCGCACTTTCACGGAGTCGTACTCGAAGGGCGGCAGGCTCTCGATCGCGAGGCCGTAGCGCGCCGAATCCTTTGCGACGAGCGCCGCGGCGACCAGTTGCGGGACGTACTCGCGTGTCTCGTTGCGCAGATACTTCTTTTCAGCGAGCGCGAAGAACGCGTCGTCGCCCGTGGTGCCCTCGAGCTGATCGGCGTAACGACTGAGTCCGCGGGCGACGCGCCCGGGCCCGCCGTTGTACGCCGCCGCGGCGAGATACATGGATCCGAATTGCTCGCGAAGCCCTCGCAGGAATCCGACTGCAGCTTCCGTGGACCGCACGGGATCGCGTCGTTCGTCAACCCACCAGTCCACTCGCAGCCCCATGCCTCGCGCGGTCGACGACATGAACTGCCACATCCCGACGGCGGCGGCTCGTGAATACGCGTGCGGATTGAAGTTGCTCTCGATGAGCGCCAGGTAGTACATGTCCTCCGGAAGGTCGCCCGCCCGCATCCGCGCGCGAATCATGGATTCGTAGCGTGTGCCCCGCGACAGTCGCTCGACGAATCGGCCCCGCCCTTCCCCGGTAAAGAGGGCGACGTAGTGCTGCACGCGCGTCAGCGTCTCGTAGGATCGGACGTCGATGTCCCACGTCGGCTCGGCGTCGGCGCTCGCCATCAAGCCCGTGTCGAACGGAACGCGCATCGACTCGACGTGTTGCGACTCGCCGAAGAGCTCCGCCGTCCGTCGAGCGAGATCGGCGGCCGTGACGGCCGGTTGCGATTGCTGGCGGACAGTCGGAAGCGCGGTCGCGCCGGCCTGCTCGACGTGCGTCGTTACGTGCGTCTGTTCGACGGGCATCGGCGCAGGGGCGCTGTTGACGCTTGTCTGCGGCGTGCGTCCGCAGGCGACCATGACCGCGAGCACGGGGAGGAGTGCCCGGCGCCGGGAAAACTCCGGAGTGGTCAACAGATTCACTTCGGGATGCTGCCTATCGAGTCGAGATGTAGTTCCCGAGAACGCGATTGGTCGCGTTCAGCACGGCGAGAGCGGCTCCGCGGACTGCATCGCGATCGGCGAGATAGCAGCCGACCAGGCGAGTGCCACGAGCGGAGCGCTGGGTGGCTGAAACGATGATGACGTTGGCGTCGAAAGCACGAATGAGCTTCACGCCCATGAGCTCGAGGCCGAGCCCACCCTGCGAGAATGATTCAATCGCTTCGATGGCGGCTTCGGCTCCGAGTCGCAGATCACCGATCGGACTGGATTGTCCCTCGGTTTTTCCGACGAATCTCTTGCCTTCGTACTCGAGCTCCACCTGAACGACGCAGCGGCCCGCGGGCGAGCGCGTGAATGTGAACGAGCCAAAGCGCAGTCGTTCGCTTCTGATGTTCGCCGGGTCGGCGGGTTGTTGTGATGCCTGTGGCTCCACGGCGTTCGACATTGCGCTGACTCTTGGGTGGCGTTGACGCGGAGCCCCTTCGCTCCACCCTGGTTATACGACGTAAGTATGACTTCGGCAACGCGCTGTCTGGTGTAAGGTAGCGCCCGTATATTCGCACGAAGTGTCTAAAATCACATTCCTTCTGTCTTGGGCGTCATGATCGTTGCCGTTGGGACCGACCACGCCGGCTTCGTGCTCAAGGAAGCGGTTGTCGGCGTCGTCCGATCATTGGGTCATGAGGTGCTGGACTGTGGCGCCCAGACGGTCATTCCGGGCGACGACTACCCGGATTATGCCGAAAAAGTGGCTCGAACAGTAACCGAAGGCCGCGCCGAACGGGGGATCCTCCTGTGCGGCAGCGGAGTGGGGGCATCCGTGGCCGCGAACAAGTTCGTCGGGATCCGGGCGGCGCTCTGCCACGACACCTTCTCGGCCCGACAGGGGGTCGAGGACGACGCCATGAACGTCCTGTGTTTGGGCGCCCGTGTCGTCGGCCCGGCCCTCGCGAGCGAAATCGTGCAGGCGTTCCTGCGGGCGACGTTCTCGGGGGCCGAGCGGCACCGTCGGCGGGTGGCCAAGATTCAGGAATTCGAGCGTCGGCCTTAGTTTCCGTGAGCCGACCCGGTAGCTCAGGTGGTAGAGCAACGGACTTTTAATCCGTAGGTCGCGGGTTCGAGACCCGCCCGGGTCATTTTGCGCGCTTCTCGCAAGATCGCGATGGCGCGCTTCCTAATTCGCGCAGCGCGCGCGCAAGGCTAACGGTGCGGCATACGCACTGAGGCCCGCCGGGATCTCGTCGCTGAACGCCAGGCCCACGAGCACGTAATCGCGCAGCTCTGCGACGCGCCGCTCGGCGGCGGCATCCGACCACGGCGCCTGACGCAACGTCGCCCGCGCCCACGGCGCGCGCTCCGCGTCCGCGGTCCACCGCGCACGAAGGCGGAGCCACCCACGCGCGCGCGACTCCGCGGCCATGCGCACGAGTGCCACCCGCCCGCTCGACGCCTCATCGCAAGAGCGGCCTCCAGTGAGCGGAGTAAGCCCCCACGCGTGGTGCTCGCCTCGAAGAATCTCCGCCGCGCCGCGCCGGTCAACCGGTCCGGCAAGCGTCCAGCGGAGTAATGTCTGAGTGCTCGGATCCTGGTCTTGAGCGGCGAATGCCGTAACCATCGTCATTCCCTCGAGCGCGGTCAGCAGCGATCGCGAGCGGCTCGACGTGCGAAGACGGTCCGGATGCACGACGTGTCCGGTGAGCAACTCGTCCTGAACCGCGCTGAGAAAGCCGTTGGAGATTCCCTGACGCGCCAGCGCGCCCGCGACGAACCAGTCGACGCGCGTCGCGAAGATCTCGGCTGGACGGTCGGCGGTCACGCGCGACGTTCGCGGTGCCGCGGAAAGCTCTTCGGTCAGCGCAAGTAACGATGCCGCGAGCCGGCCATTCGCGCTCGCCACGCCGCTCTGCGTCGCGGTGGTCCGCGAGACCATGTCCGACCGGTAGCCGGAAAGCCCCTCCTGAAGCGCGCTCTGTCTGTCGAGATCATGTGCGAGCTCGTGGGACAACGTTCCTCCGGCGGATAGAATCGGAAGATGCAGCGTCCGCGTTCGAGGATCGTGCATCGCCAGCGCGGAATCCGCAGGCGCGGTCATGCGGAAGCGCACCTGGAGGGCGTCGAGGCGAAGCGCCGGGAGAACGCGACGCAGATCACGGACGCCGTCCGCGAGAGACCGCAGGTAGTACGGACGCCACGCGAGCGGCACGTCACGATCGAAGACGATCCCGCGAAGCCCGAGCGAAGACGCCACCATCGGCGCGGACGGCACGTCGTCGGTGACGAACCACACTGGCTCCTGCGCGAGCGAGCGCATCGCGACACCCGCCGCGAGCAGCAACCGGCCGATGACGCGTCGCTGCTGTCGGCCTGCCTCGCGAACGCGGGTGACGGCGACGAGCATCTCGGCGTTGCGCGTGCGCGCGAGCGCGTCGTGATCGAGGCGCGGCACGTGGGAGCGCATCATCGGCAAATACCGTTGCACGGTAACCGCGAGCGGCGCCGCTGGCGGAACGCGAGCGCCCGCGGCGTACAGTCGCGGCGCAAGCGCGGCCGTGCCGCCGTCCAGATCTGGCGACGAGCCTCGCGCAACCACAGGACGCATGAGACGGATCGAGTCGAGCAAGGGCGCGACCAAAGCCATGGCCGCTCGCTCCACGTCTGGGCTGGGGGCGAGCAAGGTAGGACGCTCCACGTAGAAGGCCCTTCGCGCGCGCCGGCGCTGCACCGTCGCGATGAGATCTTCCCCGCGTGACGAGCGCAGCAGGGCGGCCGCCTCGCGGCGGGCGATCTCACCGTCGGCGATCATCGCGGCCGCTTCCGCCGCCAGGAAACTCGCGGATCCCTCGACGAGACGCTCCGCCGCCGCGAGCGTGTATGCGAGCCGCACCGCGAGCTCGGCGGCGCGCGGGTCCTCGGCGCTCACGATCGCGTCGCGTATCAGGGCGACGTGCTGTTCGCCCGACGCGATCCGGCCGGATTCCACCGGTCCCAGTCCGTCGAGCGCGGCCGGATCGATGTCGTGCGTCTCTCCACGCAGCACGTGCGCCAGCAACGCCCACGCCACGGTGCGCCGTTCGTCCGCCGTGAGACGCGGATCGCGGTCCGCGGCATCGATCAAGCGGAACGGACTCTCGAGTCCGAGATGCATACGTTCCGCGTAGCCCCATGCGATCGCTACGCGACGACGATCGTCCGCCGGCGCCGCGTCGGTCAGCGAATCGAGCCGCACCGCGGCGGAATTCAGTCGCGCCGTCGCGCGGGCGCTCTGCCGCCCAGTGGTCGCGTGCGACACGGCGAGCCCGACACCGCACGCGAGCACAATCCCGAGCATGGCTCGAGGAACGTTGCGCGGCGGGACACGAGAGAGGATGCGGATCAATGGCGATATCGAGGCGGAAGGAAGACACTAACTCCGCTGGCGGGACTGGACGATCGCCGTGATATAGAGCACTCGTCCAGCGTTTTCACACGTCGGGGCGGCCAGCCTGTTAGCGGCCTGGCGCCTTCTTCATCGACTCACCCTGCTGTCGAAGTTCGGGGATCGAAAGAGCCGTGTCGGCCCAGAGCGCCGAGCGCACCATCGACTCGTGAATGTCGCGCCCGTCGATCACCTTGGCTTCCTTCTTGTTCACGAGATGCGCGAGCCG
>DATBRO010000116.1:0-23217 GCA_036560265.1 Gemmatimonadaceae bacterium
CTCGACGCGGGTCCGTGTGCGGATCTCGACGCCATGTGTGCGTCCCGCGTTCGCGGCGGCCTTCGCGAAGGCATCGGGACCATCCAGGAACCAGTAGCGCGCGCGCACGGAGCCGGCGGGAGCGCCCACCATATAATGAAGGAGGGTGTACGTCGTCCCACCCGAGCGCGGCCCTTGCTGGAGGTCGCGAATCGCGCTCGACGCCACGGCTGCCTTGAGCAGCTCGCTCTCGAACATGTCGTCGAGCAGGTCCTGAACTGACATCGGCATGACGCGCAAGAACTCCATCATGTCGGCTCGGCCCAACGCGCGCAGCTTACGGCCTACCAATAGAAGCGACGTGGCTTCGCGCAGCGAAGTCACGTCGATGTCCGGGGGCGCGAGCTGGTACAGCTCGGCGAGGATCGTCGTGAACTTGTGGAGCTGTTCGACGAACCGAGGCCAGCGTGCCGCGTCGCGCGCTGAATGGTGACGGATCTGCTCGACCGCCACACCCGGATTCGAGGGCAGCATCAATAGCTCGCCATCGGCGGCGACCACGCTGGTCGAGATACGGCGTGTCACCCATTTGAGCGACACCAGCGCGCTCAAACCAAGCGCCTTCCTCATGTTCGGCGGAATCCAACCGCAATCTTCGTTGAGCGGCGCGCGAAATCCGGGAGCGAACTCGATGGTGCGCGTGTGGCCGCCGATCTCTTCGGCGCTCTCCAAAACGAGCACGCGCCGTCCGGCCTTCGCGAGCGTCGCCGCAGAGGCGAGCCCGTTCGGGCCGGCACCGATCACAACCGCGTCGAATTTCATCGACACTCGCGGTAAATCATGTGCCGAGGATCTCCCGCGCGGCGAGTCGGCCGCTGGCGCCCATGATGCCGCCGCCGGGATGCGTGCCCGCGCCACACTGCCAGAATCCGCGAATCGGCGTGCGGTACTTGGCCCACTCCGGGACGGGTCGCAGGAAGAAGAGCTGATGCAGCGCCAGCTCGCCCTGGAAAATGTTTCCCTCGCTCAGTCCCGTGATGCGCTCGATGTCCGCCGGCGTCAGCACCTGCTTGTGCAGGATCAGCGATTCGATGTTCGGCGCGTAGCGCGCAAGCGTTTTGATCACGGCGTCGCCGAACGCGTCGCGCTTCGCGTCGTCCTCCCCCCAGCCGCCCGTGATGTTGTAGGGTGCGTACTGCACGAAGATGCTCATCACGTGCTTGCCGGGCGGCGCCATTCCTGGGTCGATCATGGAGCCGACCACGATGTCCATGTACGGGTTGCGCGAGAAGTTGCCGTACTTGGCGTCGTCGTATGCGCGCTCGAGATACTCGACGCTCGGCGAGATCGAGAACGCGCCACGCGCCGCCCGCGCCGCGAGCTCGGGATCGTGTTGCAGACACGTAAACGTGGGCAAGCCGCTGAGCGCGAGATTCACCTTGCCACTCGAGCCGCGGAACTTGTACCGTTGCACGCCCTCGACAAGATCGGTAGGCAACGTGCGCGGATCGAGTAGCTGCGTGAACGTGCGCCGCGGGTCGAGTCCCGAGATTACGATCGGCGCACGGAATTCGTCGCCGTTTTTCAAGGCGACGCCAGTGACGGTGTCGCCCTTGGTCAGCACTTTGTCGACAGCGACGTCGGTGCGGATCTCGCAGCCATGCGAGCGCGCAGCGCGAGCAATGGCTTCACTAATTGCGCCAGTGCCGCCCTTCTGGAAGCCCCAGGCCCGGAAGGCCCCGTCGATCTCGCCCATGTAGTGATGCAGCAGCACGTACGCGGTTCCTGGCGAGCGCGGGCCGAGGAACGTCCCGATGATCCCGCTCGCGGACTTCGTCGCCTTGAGCGGATCGAAGTCGTACCACTCGTCGAGGTAGTCCGCGCTGCTCATCGTCATGAGCTTGTAGAGCGCGTGGAACTTCTCGGCGCCGAGCGAGCGGAAGTGTCCGCCGAGCTTGAGGAGGCCTTTGAGATCGCTGGGCGCGAGCGACGCGGGGTCCGGCGGCACCATGCCGAGGATCGGCTTCACGGCCATCGCCATGTGGTGCATCAAATGGCCGAGCTGCGTCGCGGCCTCGGCGTCGTGCGGCGAGTGGCGCGCTATCTCACGACGCGTCTCGTCGGCGTCGGCCCAACCAGCGAGATAATCGCCGTTGTCGAGAGGAGTGACGGTGCTCTCGAGGGGAAGGATCTGGAGCCCGTGCGCGGGAAGATCGAGCTCGCGGATGATCTCGGGGCGGAGCAGGCTGACGACATACGAGAAGACGGAGAACTTGAAGCCGGGGTAAATCTCCTCGGTCACGGCGGCGCCGCCGATCATCGGGCGACGCTCGAGGACGAGCGTTTTCTTTCCACCCTTCGCGAGATAGGCCGCGGCGACGAGCCCGTTGTGGCCCCCGCCGATCACGATCGCGTCGTAAGGTGCAGACGTCATATCGGCGTCGTCTCGCGGCCGCGCAGAGCTGCGTCGACTTCCGCGCGACCGGAGAGCAACCGGTCCACGTCCTCACCCAGCGTTTTCGCTGCCAGGAGATTCTGCGTGATGCTTTCGGCAGAGCCATGCCCGGCGCGCAGCCGCAGCAGGTCGAGTCGCGTCGTCTCCAATGCCGTGAGGAGGTTGGCGAGACGTTCCTCGGCTCGGACACGTGCTTCACGGAGATCGGCGATGAGCGCATCTTGCTTGCCTCGCGTGTCCGCTCGTCCGGATCCGATTCCGGTATGCGTCTCGGTGATCGTCGCGTCCAGCTGCTCGATGCGTGCTCGTACGACCCGTGCCTGGCTCTCGAGCTCCTGTAACACCACGGGCACGTCTCCGAGCGATCGCCGCAAGTCCTTCGGCAGCTCCTCGAAGAGCGCCTGCGCGGAGAACGCAATCGCCATCTCGGTCGGACGGTCGGCGGCGGCGGCGCGCGCGCCGAGATTGATCGACGCGAGTTTGGTCAGCCAGCGACCCAACTTCCCGTCCCAGCGCTTGGCCCACCACGATCCGGCGCCCGTGCGCATGCGTGCCGTGCTCGCTCCGAACAATCCGGCCAGCGGCCACAGACCGCCGCTGATGAACGCCAGGGCTGGCAACCAGTCAAAACTTGCGCCCAACCCCATCGCTGCCCACGAGCCCACATTCACCGCCACCGTCGCAATAGTCACCACATTCAACGCGCGTTCGCGTTCGCTCGGCGCGGCGCCATGTTCGAACACGTATTCTTCGCGCTTGCGATCAAACGTTGTCCGCAGTCCAGAGGCGACGTCGGTTGGCCCGTATCCGAGTCGGAGAAGTGGGCGAAGCCACTTCGTCACGAGCGCGATCGGCATGACCACCGACCCCACCAGTGCCGTCGCAAGGAAGGCGACCACGAGGCGAGGGTCCAGCCTTAGGACCCGCTGAACGTCCACGCCGATGACGACGGAGGCCATAGCAATGCTCACGGCCGGGTACAAGGCCAGCGTCCACATTTTCCGCGGATCGAGAAAGTTGCGAATCGGAACCGGGACTTCGGCGCGCTTGTCGAGCGCGGGCGCGAGCGCGTCCGCCAACGCCTCGCCGCTTTGAATGCGCTGCGCAGGATCCTTGTGCATGCATGTGTCGATCGCGACGGCGAGCGAGCGTGGTGTGCCGCGCGCAACGCTCGCGACGGGCGGCGCCAGTTGCGTAATTTGCTTCGCGAGCACCGCTTGCGCGGTCGGCCCGGTCAACGGAAGAGTGCCCGAGACGGCGTAATACGCGACGACGCCGAGCGAGTAAATGTCGCTGCGCGCGTCGACGGGCTCGCCGCTCGCCTGCTCGGGGCTCATGTATTCGGGCGTGCCGAGCAGCTCGCCCACGGTTGTTTCGCCGCTTGCCTGGGCCAATCGGGCGATGCCGAAGTCGGTCACCATCGCGCGTCCTGTGCCGCGCTCCAGGAGAATGTTCGCCGGTTTGACGTCGCGGTGGATGACGCCCTGCATGTGGGCGTACGCAAGCGCCCACGCGACTTCGCGCAGCACGCGCGTCGCTTCCGCGGGCGGCAACGGCCCGCGCGACATCACGCGCTGCGCCAGCGTCTCGCCGTCGACGTACGCCATCACGTAAAACACGAAGCCGCTCGCCTCGTCCACGGCATGAATCGGCACGATGTATGGATGCGATAGCCGCGCCGCCGTGCGCGCTTCGCGCGTGAATCGATCGCGCAGTCTCGCCTGCGCCGCGAGCTCCGGCGGCAGCAGCTTGATCGCGACGGGACGGTCCAGCCGCAGTTCGCGCGCGAGGTACACGACGCCCATTCCGCCGCGACCGAGCTCGCGTTGCAGCGAGTAGCGTCCCACGACGGCTTCCTGAAACGCGACAAACAGCGCGTCGAGGTCGCCGGCGCGTTGCGTCATCGTGGGGTGGACAAGGTGGTGCGTGGCATTCGCTACACAATAACCGCCGCGGCAAGCGGCAACGAGATCGACCCCGCTGCTTGCCAGACGGAGGACAGGGCGGCTATTATGCGCGCACAATCACGGCGATGGAGTTCGCCAAACCACCGTGCTTTCGAGCGGTTGATGACTCCTGCTCTCGGGCCCATGCCCGGGGCAGGATTTTTTACATCGTGGGGAAACGTCATGGAACTGAGCCTCGTGCTCTACGTGGGACTCGGCGGCGCGATTGGGAGCGTGAGTCGTTATGCGCTGACGTACATGATCCAATCGCGGTCGATGTCACCATTCCCGATCGCGACGCTGCTCATCAACGTCACCGGCTCGCTGCTGCTTGGATTCGTGATGCGGTATGCGACCGAATCGGCGTCATTGAGCGCCGAGGTGCGATTGCTCGTTACGACAGGGTTCTGCGGTGGCTACACGACGTTCTCGACGTTCAGTTATGAAACCGCGCGGCTGTACGAGGACGGCGATTATCGGCGTGCAGTACTCTACGCTGCACTCAGCGTGCTGCTTTCGCTCTCGGGAATGTTTGCGGGATTTTCGCTGGCGCGGATGGCGCTGGCGGCACGACGGTAACCTGTCATTCCGAGCTTCGCTCGGGATGACAACACAGGGTGAGGTCTTATGCACGGTTTCAAGGGCGAGCGCGTTCTGATGCGCATCCACATCGGCGAACGCGACAAGCACAACGGCAAGCCGTTATATCAGGAAATCGTCGAGCTGCTGCGTCGAAAGCAATACGCGGGCGCCACTGTTTTGCGTGCCATCATGGGATTTGGCGCCAGCTCGCACGTGCGCACGGACCGATTCGTCGAGCTGTCGGTGGACCTTCCGATCATTGTCGAATGCATCGAGACCGAGGACAAGATCGAGGCGATCCTGCCTGAGCTGGACGAGATGATCGGCGGCGGTCTGATCACGCTCGAACGCGCCAAGGTCATCATGTATCGGCCAGACATGCCGCCCGATCAGCGACGTCAGAGTGCCGCGATCGACATCACCGGCAGCTGGGAGACCGGACCGGATCAGGTATGAGAGTGCGCTGACCGACGCGCCGCCGCCTCGGCCTCCTCGGAGCCGGCGATCAGTCGATCGACGTCCTCACCGAGCGCCTTCGCCGCCTCGAGGTTCTGCGTGATGCTCTCGGGCGATCCCTTGCCGGCGCGCAGGCGGAGTAGATCGAGGCGAAGCGTTTCGAGCGCCGTCACGACGTCGGCGAGTCGTTTCTCGGCGGCGGTGCGCGCCTCGCGCAGCTCGGCGACGAGCGTCTCCTGCCGATCGCGTGTCCCGGCGCGCGTCGTTCCGCTCTGCGCCTCGAGAATCGTGGCGTCGAGCTCCTCGATACGCGCGCGCATGCTGCGCGCCTGCGTCTCGAGGTCGTGCAACACGCTCGGCAGGTCGCCAAGCACTCGGCGGGTTTCCTTGGGCAGCTCCTCGAAGAGCGCCTGCGCCGAGATGGCAATGGCCATCTCCGTAGGGCGATCCGCCGACACCGATCTCGCGCCGAGCTTAATGGAAGCCACTTTGGTCAGGAATCGGCCCCACGCGCCTTGCCAGCGGTTTGCCCAGAAGGAGCCGACCCCCAAGCGCAGTCTGCGCCAACGGAGACTCGCGACACCGGCGAAAATGCCCACGTACGCGGAGAGCAGTGCGGCCGGAGGCAACCACGGATACGGCGCGCCCGCGAGCATCGCGACGATCGAAGCAGCAGAGACACTTACTCCGGCGATGCCTGCGAACCCGAACAGTCGCTCGCGTACCGAAGACCCTGCTCCAAAATCGAAGAGAAATTCCTCCCGATATCTCTCCCATCGCGTGCGTAATCCGGCGGCGATGTCGTCGGGGCCGTAACCGAGCTTGAGCAACGGACGCAGGCGAAATGCAACAATCGCTAGCGGCCCGAGCGGGATCATGGCTCCGAGCAGCACGAGAGCGCCGACGTTGGCCGGGGTCGCGCCAAAACGAGCGATGTGCTCGGCGACGGCGAATCCAATCGGCATCGCCATGGCCGGAAGCGCGATGGCAAGGCCGAGGCGGCGTTGATCGATGAAGATGCGAATTGGCACGGGTACGTCGGCCCTCTGACCGAGCGCCGGCGCGAGCGCGTCGGCGAGTGCCTCACCGCTCTGAAGGCGTTGCGCGGGATCCTTCTGAAGACAGGAGTCGATCGCCTGGGCCAGTGAACGCGGCGTCGCGCGCGCGATGCTCGCCACCGGCGGCGCGGGCTGCGTCACCTGCTTCGCGAGCACCGCCTGGGACGTCGGCGCCATGAACGGGAGCGAGCCTGTGACCGCGTAGTAGCCGACGATGCCGAGCGAATAGATGTCGCTGCGTGCGTCCACGCTCTCGCCGCTGGCCTGCTCGGGGCTCATGTACTCCGGAGTGCCGAGAAGTTCGCCGACGCCGGTCTCGCCGCTTGCCTGCGCGAGTCGCGCGATGCCGAAGTCCGTCACCATCGCTCGGCCTGTGCCGCGCTCGAGCAGAATGTTGGCGGGCTTGATGTCGCGGTGGACGACTCCCTGCGAGTGCGCGTAGGCGAGCGCCCACGCGACCTCGCGCAGCACGCGCGTCGCATCGGTCGGAGAAAGCGGACCACGCGCCGTCACGCGCTGCGCCAGCGTCTCGCCGTCCACGTACGCCATGACATAGAAGACGAAGCCGCCCACCTCGTCGACCGTGTGGATCGGCACGATGTACGGATGCGACAGTCGCGCCGCGGTGCGCGCTTCGCGCACGAACCGCTCGCGCAGCTTCGCGAGCGCGGCGAGCTCGGGCGGCAGCAACTTGATCGCGACCGGACGATCGAGGCGTACTTCGCGCGCGAGATACACCACGCCCATTCCGCCGCGGCCAAGTTCCCGCTCGAGGGAATAGCGTCCCGCGATGGCCTCCTGAAACGCGAGAAAGAGTGCGTCGATTGCGCTCGTCACCTTGACTTACGCGCGCTTCCGCGGCGGATCGAAGAACGGGAGCTTGCGCGCGATCGCGTCCGCGCGATTGCGGCGATGCTCGACGGTGACCTCGAGCTCGAGATTCGTTCCCGGCGCGCCGTACTCGGCGTGCACGTGTCCGAGCGCGAGATATCGTTTCAATAGCGGAGACCAGGTGCCGCTCGTCGCATAGCCCACCTGTTTCCCACTTCTATATATGGGGGCGCTCGTCCGCCAGGCGATGTTGGGGACGTGCGGCGCGAGTCCGCGCTCGAGATGCAGCTTCTCGAACGACGTCCATTGAACCTCCAGCCCGATGAAGCTCCACGCGGGCCCGCGTTTCTTCTCCTCGCGCAGCGCGCGCTGGCCGTTGAACGGGCCCTTCGTGTCGCTCACGGTCCAGCCGAGGTTGAGCTCGTAGGGAGAAGACTTCTGATCTTCGATGAGCGCGTGATGCGACGAGAAGTAATCGACGTCGAGCATCACGAGCCCCGCTTCGATGCGCGCGATGTCCAGCGCCCAAATGCCGGCGGGGACGATGCCGTACGGAGCACCCGCGCCGACGATCGCGTCCCAGGCGTCGACCGCGCGCGACGCATCCACCCAGATCTCGTAGCCCAAGTCGCCCGTATAGCCGGTGCGCGAGATCGTGACGGGGACGTCGCCCAACTTGGTGTGCACGAGCCGGAAGTATTTCAGCGCATTGAAGTCGGCGGGCGAAAGCTGCTGGAGGATGACGCGCGACGACGGACCTTGCAGCGCCAGCGCTCCGACTTTCGCCGAGACCTCTTCGATCGAGACGTCCATCCCCTCGGCGTTCATCTGGAGCCAGCGGATGTTGGGCTCCGCGCTCGTGAGGCGATACGTGCCGTCGTCGAGCCGGCTGATCGTGCCGTCGTCCACCATCTTGCCGTGCGCGTCGCACCACGGCGTGTAGAGCACTTGTCCGACGCCGCACTTCATCACGTCGCGCGTCACCATGCGGTCGAGCAGCCGTGCCGCGTCGCGTCCGGTGATGAGATACTTCTTGAGCGGTGAGACGTCGATGAGCGCCGCGGAATTGCGAATCGCGGCGTACTCGCGATCGGGGTGCGGATCGTACGCGGACGCAACCTGGTGTCCGGCCCAACGTCGCCAGGTCTGAGCGCGAACTAACGGGGCGGTGCGGGGGTGGAAGGGGGTTTCGGCCAGCATCCGGGGGAGAATGTAGCCCCTGCGTTGCGTCCAGGCAGGTATGCGTGTCATCCTGAGGAACCGGATCACCTATGGGACAAACCGCCTCTCTAGACCACGTCGACTCCGCCAAAGCGGCCGGGCTGCGCTACGTCAGCGATCAGATGCCCGGGATCAAACGGCTGCGCCATGGCCGCGGCTTTTCGTACGTCGGCGCCGACGGGCAGATCATTCACGAGAAAGAGGCCATCAAGCGATTCCGGTCGCTCGTGATTCCGCCTGCATGGACCGACGTGTGGATCTGCCCGCTCGAGGACGGCCACCTACAGGTCACCGCGCGCGACGCGCGCGGGCGGAAGCAGTACCGCTACCATCCGAATTTCCGCCAGCAACGCGACGGCACGAAGTTCGAGCGGTTGTTCGAGTTCGGCCAAGTGATCTGGAAGATTCGCGAGCGCGTCGAGAACGACGTGCTTCTCCCGGGACTTCCGCGCGAGAAAGTGCTGGCGACCGTCGTCTGGCTCCTCGAGCGTACGCTGATCCGCGTCGGGACGCAGGAGATGTCGAAAGCGAACAAGTCCTACGGGCTCACGACGCTCAAGAAGAAACACGTCGCCATCGAAGGGGACGAAGTGCGGTTTGCGTTCCGCGGCAAGAGCGGCGTCGAGCACGCGATCTCCGTCACCGACGATCGCATCGCGCAGATCGTTCAGCGCTGCCAGGATCTCCGCGGCGTGGAGCTCTTTCAATACCTGGACGACGACGGCAAGCGACAAGCGGTCGAGGCCGAGCACGTCAACGACTATCTCCGCGAGGCCACCGGCGCGGACGTGACGGCGAAAGACTTTCGCACCTGGGCCGGCACGATGATCGGCGCGCAGATCCTGCGCGACACCGGTCCCGCCACGACCAAAAAGGAAGCCGAGCGAAACGTCGTGCAGGCCATCGACCATGCGGCGTCGCGGTTGGGAAACACACGCACCGTCTGCCGGAAGTACTACGTCCACCCGATGATCATCGAAGCGTATCTGCGCGGCGAGGTGCTGCCGCCGTCGCGGAAGCAGACGAAACGGCTTCCTCGAAAGCCTGGTGGGCGTTTGCGTAAGCACGAAGAGGAAGTGCTCGCGTTCATCAGAGCGCGGCTTCCCGAGCAGGTCATCCCGAGGCCGAAGGCCGAAGGATCTACTCAACCCACAGACGCGTAATCCGCGAGACGCACCGGCTGCTGCACCCATTCCGGCAGCTCGTGAATGTCCGGATGGATCACGTGCGCGAGCAGCTCGAGACTGTCCACGAGTCGCGGGCCGGGTCTGCTGAAGTACGACGAGCCGTCGGTGACGTAGACGCGCCCGTCGCGCACCGCGGGAACGTCCTCCCAGTTCGAGACGCCCTGTAACACACCCACCTCCTGCATCGTGCGCTCAGTCGTGAATCCGCAACAGGAGATGAGAACTACCTCGGGCTGCCACGCGATCACCTGCTCCCACCGCAGCATTCTGGATTTCTCGCCCCGCGTGCCCAAGCCATCGATGCCGCCCGCGAGCTGCACGAGCTCAGGATTCCAGTGGCCGGTGGAGAAGGGCGGATCGAGCCACTCGAGCAACGCCACGCGCGGACGGTGAGCGACGCGCTGGCTGCGCGCGACGACCGCGGCGACGCGTCCCCACAAGGATTCGATGACCGCGAGCGCGCGATCCTCGTTCCCGGTTGCGACGCCGACCTCCCGGATGCTCAGCAGCATTTCGTCGAGCGTCTCGGGCTCGAGGTTGAGCACCCCCGGCATCGACGAGAGCTTGCACGCCGCGCTCTTCACCTCCTCCTCGGCGACAGCGCACACGTCGCACAGCGCCTGCGTGACGATGAGATCGGGCTGGAGCTGCTCGAGCGCGTCCATGTCCAGCGCGTACAGCGCCGACTGTGCGCCCATGCGATCGCGCACCAGCGCGTCGATCTCGCTGCTCGATGCGTCCGTCGGAATGAGCGTCTTGGTCACCTTCGGCAGACGCAGGACGGAGCGCGGATAGTCGCACTCGTGCGTGACGCCCACGAGCCGATCCTCGAGGCCAAGCGCGCAGAGGATCTCGGTGGCGCTCGGGAGCAGTGAGACAATCCTCTCAGGCATAGTACGCATAAAGATACTGATCCAGCACGACTCCATCCTTGATCGCGCTCTGTTTCATGAGCCCTTCGCGGATGTAACCCGCCTTCTCCAGCACGCGAATCGAGCCGACGTTGTGCACGAACGGAATCGCGAACACGCGCGTGAGCCCGAAGGTCTTGATAGCGTACTGCGTCGCCGCGAACAGCGCGGCGCTGGTGATGCCGCGTCCCCAATAGGGCTTGCCCACCCAATACCCGATCTCGGCCGACACCCGCTCGATGTCCTTGCCGAGCATGAGCCCAACGCTGCCGACAGCGCGTCCGTCGACGCAGATCGCCAAGTGCGCCGGCGGATCCTCCTTCGCGGCGTTTGCAACGAACGCCTCTCCGTGCTCCAGCTCATACGGGTGCGGAAAGCGGTCGCGCAAGTTCATCCAGATGTCGCGATCGTTCGCGAGCTCGGCGATGAGCGGCGCGTCGCCCGTCTCGAACTTCCGTAGGACGCAGATTCCGCAGTCGATGTTCACGGTCTGATGGTCTCGCCCGAAACGTGCATAGCACTGAACTGACCTCAGCAGTGATGCACTATGCCAGAATACAAAAGCACTATTCCGGCTCCGCAGCCAGAGCCAGAGACTCCGCCGAGCGAGACGCCGGAGGGGGACCCGCAGCGGAAGCCCGAAAGGGAACCCTGGCACGATCCCGGTCCGCCCGTGAGGAAGATCAACTTGCCACCGGATTCTCCGAGCCCTGGCGTCCCGATCCCGATGCCCGAGCATCCGATGATCACGTGACCAACAGGGAGTAGGGATTGGGGAATCGGGAATAGGGCAACTACAACGGCGGGAAAGGGAAAGGGAGAAGGGAATTGTCGATTCCCTTGCTGCTTTCCCATTCCCTTTCCCGTCTGTGCAGTTGCCCTATTCCCGATTCCCTAATCCCCATTCCCCGTTAGTCCGGTTCGCTCGCGCTCGACGGTCGGCACGGCGAACGCCGGCCGCTCGGCGGTTTGCAACCCGAGATGGAGACGGGCGCGGTTGAGCGCGTCGTCCAGATTGCCGAACACGTTCTCCTCACCGATCTCGTCCAGCACCGCGGACCGGCCGAGCGCGACGAGTGGCTGCGTGTGAATGTCGGCGATGAGCACGAGCGTGCCGTCGCCACGCGTCCGATGTACGAGGTCCTTGAGGGTGTGCATTCCCGTCGAGTCGATGGCGGGCACGTTGCGCATGCGGATGATCAGAACCTTCGGCTTCCGTCCGATTTGCGCGAGTGTGTCCTTGAACGTTTCCGCGGCGCCGAAGAAGAACGGCCCGTTGATCTCGTAGACCTCGACGCCGTCGGGCACGGCTCGGCGGCGCACGCCGTTCGGATCGGTTGCGTACGGGTCGAACTCCTCCTCGATCAGCTCCTGGCGCACCGCCTTCACGTTGGTCACGTCGGCCATGCGTCGCATGAAGAGGAACGCCGCCAGCACCATCCCCACCTCGATGGCGACGGTGAGGTCGACGAGCACAGTCAGGGCGAACGTGCCGATGAGCACGGCGACGTCGCTCTTGGGCGCCGTCAGCTCCGCCTTGAATGCGCGCCATTCGCTCATGTGATACGCCACGATCACGAGAATCGCGGCCAGTGTCGCGAGCGGAATGAGCGCCGCCCATCGGCCGAAGAAGAGCGCGATGAGCAGCAGCGTGGCCGCGTGCACCATTCCAGCGACCGGAGTACGGCCACCGTTCTTCACGTTTGTCGCCGTTCGCGCTATCGCCCCGGTCGCCGGAATGCCGCCGAAGAGCGGCGTGACGACGTTCGCAATGCCTTGCGCGACGAGCTCCATATTGGAGCGATGGCGGCCGCCGATCATACCGTCCGCGACGACCGCGGAGAGCAACGATTCCACAGCGCCAAGGAGCGCGATCGTGAAGGCGGGCGCCACGAGCATCTGAACCTTCGCGAGCGTGATCGGCGGTAGCGTTGGGTGCGGGAGCGCGGTGGCGATCGCGCCGAAGCGTGACCCGATGGTCTCGACGGGAAGTTGGAACAGCTGCACGACGACGGTCGTAACGATCAGCGCGACGAACGGTCCGGGAATTCTGGTATTGAGCCTCGGCCAGGGAACGATGATCCCCAGCGCCACTGCCGCGACGATGAGCGCGCTCGCGTTGTACGAGCCGATGTTCACCGCGAAGGCGCCCCACTTGCCGAGGAACTCCGCGGGCACGGCCCCCATCTTCAATCCCAGCAGATCCTTGACCTGACTCGAGAAGATGATCACCGCGATGCCGCTGGTGAATCCGGTGACGACGGGGTGCGGAATGAACTTGATGATCGCGCCGAGCTTCACGACGCCGAGGACGACGAGGCACACGCCGGCCATCATCGTCGCCACGAGCAGTCCGTCGACGCCGTACTTCTGCACGACGCCGTAGACGATCACGACGAACGCGCCGGTAGGCCCGCCGATCTGGACGCGCGAGCCACCGAGCGCGGAGATCAGAAAGCCGGCGACGATCGCGGTCCAGAGCCCCCGGTCGGGCGTAACGCCGCTGGCGATCGCGAACGCGATGGCGAGTGGGAGCGCCACGATTCCCACGATGACGCCCGCCGTCACATCGGCGGTGAACTGGCGGCGATCGTACTCCTGAAGTGTGGTGACGAGCTTCGGCAGCAGCATGATCAAGAAAACGTTGTACGCTGAACTGGCGTTCAATATAATTGCGTTCATGCAACTGACGCTTCGCCAAGCCGCGGACTACCTGGGCGTCAGCGAGTCGACGGCACGGCGGTGGATCGGGGAGCGCGGGCTGCCGGTGCACGAGGTGAACGAGCGGTTGTACCTCAACGCCATCGAGCTGTGGGAATGGGCGGTCGAACAGGGCGTCGCCGTGTCGCGAAGCCTCCTTGAGCATGCCCGTCGCGCTCCCGATACGGTCCCACCGATGTCGGAGCTGCTTCGCGCCGGCGGCATCTTCTACGACATCGATGCGACCGGGAAGCGCGACGTGTTGCGCGAGTTCGTCGCGCGACTCCCGCTGCCGCCGGAGCAGGACAGAGCGACGCTCCTGAGCGTTCTCGAAGCGCGGGAAGCGATGGGCTCAACCGGGATCGGCGACGGCATCGCGATTCCACACGTGCGAAATCCGATCGTGCTGCACGTCGACCAGCCGACGGTCACCCTCTGTCTGCTGCGGAAGGCCGTCGATTTCGATGCCATCGACGGCAAGCCCGTCCATGCATTGTTCATGGTCGTCAGTCCGACCGTCCCGGTCCACCTTCGCATTCTCGCGCAACTCGGGTTCGTGCTGCGCGACGACGTCCTCAGGGATTTGATGCGGAAACGCGCTCCGGCGGACGAGATCGTCGGCCGCGTCGAGATGCTCGAGGCGACGCGCACCACTGGCGCATACCGCGCGAAGCAGCCGTGAAATCGCCGTGACGCTGTTTCTCCTTGGGCTGGTGCTGATCGTCGCGGGCGGTGCGAGCACGGCACTCACGCGGCGGTCCCGGCGCGCATCCGCGGACATCCCGTACCAGCTGCTCGTCGGGGCCGGCTGTGCGCTCGCGATCGTCGACGCGGCTCGCGTGCTCGCGACCGGCACGCCCCGAGCGGCCGCGATGCACGCCACGATGCCCGGGGGCGATTGGCGGATCGGAATCGATGCGCTGTCCGCCGTCTTCCTGCTCGCGGTCCTCGCCGTCGGCGCAATGTGCGCCTTCTCCGGGACGCGCGACCTTGCGGACGAGCGCGATGCGCGGGCCGGCGACACGGCTCGCTCGACCTGGTTCACGCAGCTCGCGTTCTCCGTGCTGATTGCCGCCATCGCGCTCGTCGTGGCCGCCCGCACTGTCGTCGTCTTTCTCGGCGCGTGGGAGATCATGGCCATCAGCTCGTACGTGCTGATCGTCACGCACCATGAAGATGCCGACGTCAGACGATCGGGACTCATCTACCTTGTGGCGACGCACACCGCCACGCTGGCGCTCTTCGCGATGTTCGCGCTGTGGCAGGCGCCGGCGTCGGACTGGTCGTTCGACGCGCTCGCGTCGGCTTCGCCCTCGCTGCACGCCAATGTCATTGCCACGGTGCTCCTGCTGGCGCTCGTTGGATTCGGTTTCAAGGCCGGCGTCGTGCCGATGCACTTCTGGCTGCCCCCCGCGCACGCGTCCGCGCCGAGTCACGTGTCCGCGCTGATGTCGGGGATCGTGATCAAGACGGGGATCTACGGACTGCTTCGCGTGCTGCTGTTGCTTGGCGGCGCGCCCGCGTGGTGGGGCTGGGTCGTCCTGGGACTCGGGGTGGCGTCGGGCGTGCTCGGCGTGCTCTGGGCGCTCGCGCAACACGACACGAAGCGATTGCTCGCGTACCACAGCGTCGAGAACATCGGCATCATCCTGATGGGGATCGGCGCCGGCGCGCTCGGAGTGGCACACGGCTCTCCGACCATCGCGGTGCTGGGATTCGGGGGCGGTCTGTCGCACACGCTGAATCACGCGTTGTTCAAGAGTTTGCTCTTTCTTGGCGCGGGCGCCGTGTATCGCGCGACCGGAACGCGAAACATGGAGGAGCTGGGCGGGCTGGCGAAGCGCATGCCGCTCACCTGGCTCGGATTCGCGGTCGGCGCGGCGGCGATCGTGGGTTTGCCGCCCTTCAACGGCTTCGTGAGCGAGTGGCTCGTGTATCAGGGACTGTTCGCAACAGGCGAATCAGCGAAGCTGACGCGGCTCGCGCTGCTCGGCATTCCGGCGCTCGCGCTGATCGGCGCGCTCGCGCTGGCGTGCTTCGCCAAAGTGGCCGGGGTCGTTTTTCTCGGCGCGCCACGCACCGCGCACGCGCGCGAGGCGACGGAGCGCGGCGGCGGCGCGCTGGCTCCGATGCTCGCACTCGCGATGGCGTGCATCGGCCTCGGCATCGTGCCCGTGCTGGGCATTTCGCTCGTGAAGAGCGCCGCGCAGCAGCTATCCGGCCTCGAGGGAGACGCATTCCCGCAGGCGGTAATCTCGGACGCCTGGGCGATCTCGCTGTTGGCGCTCGCAGTCCTGGTGTTGTCGGCTGGGCTCTGGACGATCCGGCGCGCCCTTCTTCGGCGACGGACCGTCAGACGCGACGCGACCTGGGCATGCGGCTATGGCGGTGTCACGCCGCGCATGCAGTACACGGCGTCGTCGTTCGCGGCGCCACTGCTCGATGTCTTCGGCCCGCTCAGCGGAGCGCGCGTCGAGCGTGGCGTCGCCGCGCTCCACACCCGTACCATCGATCTCGTACTCGACGGCATCGTGCTTCCGCTCTGGGGCATGCTGCACAAGGGGGCGCTGCGGATGCGCGGCATCCAGCACGGCCGCCTGCATTTCTACCTGCTCTACGTCCTGGCGGCGCTGCTCGTGCTGCTCGGGTATCTCGCACTGTGGTCGCGACTCTGATGCCGGCCATGGCGTCGCTGACCGCGTTCGTCGCGCTGGCGGCTTTCGTCGTCGCCGCGCCGATCATACCCGGGGTCGTGGCGCGCACCAAGGCGATGCTGACCGGCCGGCGCGGATCGCCCGTCGGGCAGCTCTACTCCGATCTCTTCAAGCTCGCGCGGCGAGGCGTCGTGTACAGCACCACGTCTACGCTGGTATTTCGAGTCGCGCCCATCGTGCTCGTCGCGACTACGGTCGCCGCCGCTGCGTTGTTGCCCCTCGACGGCCGCGCTTCGATGCTCCACTTCGCCGGCGACGCGGTCGCGTTCGCGTACCTTCTCGCGCTGGGACGCTTCGCGCTCGTGCTCGCGGCGCTCGACACCGGCTCGAGCTTCGAGGGAATGGGCGCCAGCCGCGAGGTCACGTTCGCGAGTCTCGTGGAGCCGGGTCTCTTTGTCGTGCTCGCCGCGCTGGGGGTCATGGCGAACGACTTCTCGCTGACGGCGATGCTTGGCGAGCCGGTGGCCAAAGTGAGCCGGGGAGGCGGCATGCTGGTGCCGCCGTCCGTCATGCTCGCGGTGAGTCTCTTCGCGCTCGCGCTGGCCGAATGCTCCCGCGTGCCGGTGGACGACCCGGCGACACACCTCGAGCTCACGATGGTGCACGAGGTGATGGCGCTCGATCACAGCGGGCCGGATCTCGCGATGATCCTGTACGCAAACGCGCTCAAGCTCGCGCTGTTTTCCGCCATCATCGCCTATGTGCTCGTCCCGGGATCGCGCCTCGCCGGTTGGCCCGGACTGTTCATGTTACTCGGAAGCTTTGTCGTTGTCGGCGTCGCGATCGGCATCGTGGAGTCCGTCATGGCGCGCCTTCGTCTCCCCAAGGTCCCGTTGTACATCGCGGCCGGATCGGCACTCGCGCTGTTCGGACTGATTCTCCTCTTGCGATGAGGCGCCATCGATGACGCCGCTGGCCGATCTTGCGCTCCTGCTGATCGTGCTCTCCGATTTCGCCGTGCTCGCGACGTCGCGATTGAGCGCGTGCATCCGGGCGGTCGCGTTTCAAGGAATTCTCCTTGGCGCGCTTCCGCTGCTGCTGCATCCGGGAATGGCGCTCCACACGGTTGTGTTGGCCGGCGGCACGATGGTGATCAAAGCGGGGATTCTTCCCTGGTTCCTGCGCTGGGCCATTCGAGAAGCGGCAGTGCGCCGTGAGATCGAGCCGCTCGTCGGCTACATGGCATCGCTGATCCTCGGCGCGGTGGCGCTCGCGGTCGCGTTCGCGGTGGCGACGGCCCTGCCGCTGCACGCGGTGGGCACCGATCTGCTGGTGCCGGTCGCGCTGGTGACGGTGATGATCGGTCTCATCGTGCTCACGACTCGCAGCAAGGCGATCATTCAGGTCGTCGGATACCTCATGCTCGAGAACGGGATCTATCTCTTCGGGCTCACGCAACTTCAGCGCGTTCCGTTCCTGGTGGAAGTCGGCGTCCTCCTGGACGTCTTCGTTGGCGTGTTCATCATGGGCATCGTCGTCTTTCACATCAACCGCGAGTTCGACTCGATCTCGGCGGCGCGACTCACCGAGCTTCACGACTGACAGAACCCATGCTTCTGCTCGCGCTCATCCTCGTTCCCGCCGTCGCGGCGGCGCTGGCCTATCTCTTTCCGGCTCTCGGGAGGCGCGTACTGCTAGTTGGCACGGCCGTCGTACATCTCGCGCTCGTCCTGTTGTTGTGGGCCACGCCGGGAGATCGCGCGTTCGGTGGCTGGCTCGCCGAGGATGCTCTCGGTCGCATCATCCTGACGCTCGTGAGCGTGCTCTTTGTCGCGGTGGCGCACTATGCGGTCGGATATCTCCGCGAAGAGACCACGCGAGCCGGCCGCGCATTCGTGACCTGTATGCTGGGTTTCCTCGCGGCGGCAACTCTCGTGACGCTGAGCCATCATTTCGTGCTCCTCTGGATCGGCATGGAGTCGACGACGCTCGCCGTCGCGCCGCTCATCTATCATCGCCACGACCGGCGGTCGCTCGAGGCGGTGTGGAAGTATCTGGTTCTCTCGTCAGTCGGCATCGCCTTCGCGCTGCTCGGCGTGTTCCTCCTGGCGACGGCGCAGCCGTCGGGCGCCGCCGGCGGGCGGCCGCTCGTGCTCGACGACATGATCGCGCACGCGGGCGCGCTCGATCCCGTATGGTTGCGAGCGGCGTTCGTCTTTGTGTTGATCGGGTTCGGCTCGAAGATGGGCATCGCGCCGCTGCATGCCTGGAAGCCGGACGTGTACGGAGTGGCGCCAGGGCTCGTGTCCGCGTTGATGGCGGGCGCGCTGACGAGCTGCGCCTTCCTTGGGCTGGCGCGCGTGGTCTCTATCTGCTTCGCGGCGAGTATCGGCGACTTCGTGCGCCCCGCGCTCATCGGCTTCGGCTTGCTCTCGATCGCGATTGCGGCGGCGTTCATGATCGGACAGGCCGACGTCAAGCGCCTGCTCGCGTACTCGAGCGTTGAGCACATGGGACTCTTGATTCTCGCGCTGGGTCTCGGCGGCGCCGGCTCATACGGAGCCATTCTACACGCGCTCAACAACGGCCTCGCGAAAGTCATGGTGTTCCTGGCCGTCGGGAATGTGGTGCTGGCGGCCGGAACGTCGTCGGCCCACGAGATCCGCGGCGTTCTCCGGCGCATGCCGGGATCCGGAATCCTCCTTGTGGTCGGTCTCTTCGCGGTGACCGGATCACCTCCGTTCGGCATGTTCATCAGCGAATACACGATCATCAGTGCCGCGATCGGCGAGCATTATCCCTGGGTAGCGGCCGCGGTACTCGTGCTGCTCTCGATCATCTTCGTCGCGATGGCCGCGATGATTCTCGAGATGGTGTATGGCGAGCCCGGCGAGCCCGGCGAGCCCCGGGAGCCCGCTGCGGGCCATACGGCACCGAGGCAACTGCGGGATCGCGCGCGTCTCGTCACCGCGCCGATGCTGCTCGCGGTCGTCGTACTCGCGCTGGGCGTCTACCTCCCGAGACCGCTCACAGACGCGCTGTCGAGCGCCGCTAACGCGCTCGGGGGACGCGCGCCATGAGCGCCCGCCCGATGCCGCGAGTGCCCGCCCATCCATTCGCGCGCCTGGGCAACAGGCGCACCGTTCGACTCGCCGACGTCCCAACGCTGGCAATCGACGCGTTCCGCGACGCGATCAGCGTGGCGGTCGCGGACGGCTGGCGCATCGTGTCGCTCTTCGGCGCGCCCGAAGATTCGACGACGCTGCGCCTCATGGCGGTGATAGCCGACGACGAGCGGGGCCAGCTCGGCGCGTCGAGCGCCATCGTCGGCGAGCGGTATCCGGCGATTGCGATCGCGTGCGCGCAGGCATCCGCGTTCGAGCGCGAGATAGCGGAGCAGTGCGGCGTCGTTCCCGAAGGGCACGCCCGCCTCAAGCCGCTGCGTCGTCATCCGCCGGACCACCGGCCCGCGGGTTGGCAAGCCGCGGCCGCATTCCGGCGCGACGACTATTCGTTCGATCGATTCGAAGGCGACGAGGTGCACGAAGTCGGCGTGGGACCTGTGCACGCCGGCATCATCGAACCAGGACACTTTCGCTTCCACGCCCACGGCGAAGAGATCCTGCTGCTCGAGATCATGCTCGGCTACCAACACCGCGGCGTCGAGCGTTTGCTCGAGACGACCGAGACGACGCGATCGGTGCTGGTCGCCGAGTCGATCGCCGGAGACAGCGTGATCGCACACGCGAGCGCGTACTGCGGAGCCTTCGAGGCTTTGGCGCGGTGCCATAAAACCGCGCGCGCGCAGGCGATTCGAGGCATCGCGCTGGAGCTGGAACGCCTCGCCAACCATGTCGGCGATCTCGGCGCGCTCGCCAACGACGTCGCGTATCAGCCCGCGTCAGCGTTCTTCGGACGGCTGCGCGGCGAGTGTCTCAACATGCTCATGACGCTCTCGGGCAACCGATACGGTCGTGGTCTCGTCCGCCCGGGCGGGGTGACGTTCGACGTTCCTCCCGAAATGGCGCGCGAGCTCGATGGCCGGGCCCGTACCTTGGAGCGCGAGCTGCGCCCTGTCGCCGAGTTGTTCTTCGGCGCTCCCTCGGTGCAGTCGAGACTCGAGGGCGTCGGCGTGGTGCCGCGCGCGGCGTGCGTCACGCACGGGTTCGTCGGACCCGTGGCGCGGGCCTGCGAAGTGCACCGCGACGTTCGCCACGATCATCCCTACGGCGTGTTTCGATACGCGCAGATTCCCGTTGCCACGGCCTGGGCAGGAGACGTGTACGCACGTGCGCTGATCCGATGGGTGGAGATCCGGCGCTCGTTGGAATTCGTCCGCGAACAACTCGGCGCGCTCCCGGCCGGCAACGCGCGCACACAAGTCGGATCGCTGGCACCGTCGGAGCTCGTGGTCGCCATGGAGGAAGGGTGGCGCGGAGAAGTCGTGCACGCGGTACTCACCGACACGAGCGGGAAGATCCTGCGCTACAAGGTCACCGATCCATCGTTTCGCAACTGGGCGGCGTTGGCGCTCGCGATGCCCGGTAACCAGATCTCTGATTTTCCGCTCTGCAACAAGAGCTTCAACCTGTCGTATGCCGGCCATGACTTATGAGATGACGCGAGATCCCGATGCTTGATCTCCTGCGCCTGCGGCTCGAACAGGGGACGCAAACGATGCCGTTTCCAGCCGAACGCGTCGCGTTTCCCGAGCGCTTTCGCGGCCGCCCGGTGATCCGCCCAGACGCTTTGGGTCGCGCGGAGCTCGACGTCGGCGCCTGCTTGTTTTCGCCGGAAGAAGCGGCGGACTACACCCATGATTACAGGCTGGCCAGCCGCACGCGCGCCGGGCTCGTGTCGACGACGGGCGAGATCGCGCTGGCGTCTGCGCTCGATGAGCGGATGCGCAAGCTGCTCGGCCGCTCGCTCCGACTCCGTTCCGTCGTCGCGGGGAGCTGCGGGGGATGCGAGGCGGAGCTCATCGCCGCCGGCAACGTCGTCTTCGACATGGCGCGCTTCGGCGTGCAGTTCGTCGCGTCGCCGCGTCACGCCGACGGTCTCGTCATCACGGGAACCGTCAACGTGAACATGCGAGACGCACTGGAGCGAACGTACGCGGCGGTCGCCGACCCGCGCATCGTGATCGCGGTCGGCGCGTGCGCGCTCAGCGGCGGTCCGTTCCGCGAGAGCCGCGAGTCGGGCGCCGGCGTGCCGCCGTCGATCCCCGTCGATCTGTGGATCGCGGGATGTCCGCCGCATCCGGTGACAATTCTCGACGGGCTGCTTCGTCTGCTCGGGCGCATCGAGAGCGGCGAGCGACGCGCGGCTTCAGCGGGCGCCTGATCAGGAGACGCGATGCCAGGACGCCATGCCGCCGAATCGGTGCGCCGATCCCAGATCATCAAGGCTGCATACCATGTGGCCGCCGCTCGCGGCCTGGGCGGGCTCACCGTTCGACGCGTCGCGGCGAAAGCCGGCGTCAGCACGGGCCTGGTGCTCTTTCATTTCGAGACCAAGGAACAGCTCATCATCGCGCTGCTCGACTGGGTTCTCGAGACGACGACGGTCTTGCACATCGGCGACGAGATTGCGCGCATCGCGTCCCCGCTCGACCGGTTGCTCGCGCTCCTGCAACAGGAGATGGATCGGCTGTCGAGCGAGCCGGATCGCATCCGCCTCTTTTTCGATTTCTGGGCGCGCGGAATCCGCCATCCGGGAATTCGCGCGAAAATGTGGCGCGAGCTGGCGCGCTACCGCGACGCCTTTCGGCCGATGGCCGAGGAGGTGCTGCGCGCGGCCCCCGATCGCTTTCGCGGCGTGACGGCCGAAGGACTCGCGGCCGTTGCGGTAAGCTTCATCAAGGGATGCGCCGTCCAGTCGATGATCGATCCGCAGCGATTCGACATCGCCCAATACCTGGCCGCCACAAACGGTCTCGTGGGGCAGCTGGAGGGGGCTTCGAGAGCGCGCCGCTTGCGGAGGGCGCCGCTCAGATCACGTACGGTATGAACCGCTTCGTACGCCGCATGTAGGCGCGATACGGCTCACCGAGCGTCGCGAGAAGGGCACGCTCCTCTGCGCGTACCCGGTACGCATACGCCGCCCAGGGAATCACAACGGCCGCGACGAGGCTGGCCCAATTGCCGAGCGCCAGCCCGATGCCCGCGAACATGATCAGGCCGGCGGTATACGACGGGTGTCGCAGCAACCGGTAGGCGCCGACGTCGATCACCGGCTGATTCGCTCGAACCTGTACCACGGCCGTAAAGTACTGGCCGAGTATTTGGAAGCAGTGACGCCGCAGCAGCGAGCCGGCGATGATCAGGGCGATGCCGCACCAGAACGCGACGAGCCGGCCTGACGTAAAGTTGAACTGGCGCGCGCGAACCGCGTAAAAAAACGCGAGGAACATCGCGAGGTAGTTCGCGAGGATCACGATCCACACCGAGCCTGCGTCCTGCGACCGATTCTGTCGCTCGGTCGGGACGCCCGTCGCCACGAGACGCGCTTCGATGAGGAAGGCCCAGAAGAACACGGTCCAGAAGACGACCGAGTACGGCCAGAGGAACGGGAGCGGCCTCATTCAGCTCCTTTCCACTCGCACTTCTCTGGTGGACGCGTCGGGCTCGAGAAACCGCAGCAGCGCCTCGCCCTCCGCCTCGAGCGCAGCCGCATGTTTCTTCACGATCGGGACGAACGGCTTCAGCGTCAGCGTCGCCGACGTCTTCTTTCGTTGCGTCTTCCAAGTGCCCGCGACGAAGCCATCGACGAGAAACGTCCCGACGACCTGAAGGTTCGTCAGAAACACACCTTTACGATGCTCGTCCGCGACGATGCGCGTGCGGTCGTCGTGCGCCAGCAGCGCGTTGTCGTATTCCGGCAGAAACCGGACTGGCGCGGGCGTGTGCTCTTTGGGACGCGGCGCGTCGGGGAGATCGAAGATCTCGCGCTTTCGCTCGTCTTTGAACGTGACGAGCTTGGGACGGAGCTTCTCGAAC
Organism: Gemmatimonadaceae bacterium; assembly: GCA_036560265.1. GTDB lineage: Bacteria > Gemmatimonadota > Gemmatimonadetes > Gemmatimonadales > Gemmatimonadaceae > DASPMP01. The sequence continues at coordinate 22,979 of DATBRO010000116.1, forward strand.
ACCTCGCGCAACCCGCGGAGCCCGGACCACACCTGCGCGTCGCCGGGAGTGGCCGGCCCGAACGCGGCGAGGTAGCGCAGCACCAGCGTCTCGACCGACATGCAGTTTGCCGGGAACTTTGCGGCGAGCCATTTCTCGGCGAGCCCGAAGTCCGCATTGGCGGGGAATCCCCATACCGCCTCGGTTGGAAGCATGACGAGGGGGACGCCCATTCGCACGGTGTACGCCATCGCCCGGAC
>DATBRO010000117.1:0-3508 GCA_036560265.1 Gemmatimonadaceae bacterium
GTGGGATCGGTCGCCTTGCGAGGATTTCATTCTCTGGACGCACGACGAATGCGGCGCGCCGCTGGCGCGTCTCCCCGATCGCGCGCGGGCCTGGCTGCGACGCCGGTATGGCGAGCTCGCGGGACGCAGCGACGCGGCCCGCTCGAGACGGTGGTGGACGCTGTTTCGCGTCGACGCCGCCAACACCGCGACCTCACGCGTCGTGTGGGCGGATTTCGGCCGCCGCCCGCGCGCACTGGTGCTGCCTCCGGGCGATCCCACCGTGCCGCTCAACACCTGCTATGTGATGCGGTGTGCCGACGACGGGGATGCGCGAGCCCTCGCGGCGATCCTCAATTCCCGGCTCGCCGCCGGCTGGCTCAACGCCTTGGCTGAACCCGCACGAGGTGGATACCGACGCTACCTCGGCTGGACCGTAGGACAGCTGCCGCTGCCGCGCGACTGGACCCGCGCGCGTCCGATCCTGGAGAGCGCGCCGCACGACAGCGACGAGCGACTACTCGAGTCCGTTCTCTCTGCATATCGGCTCGGCTATGGCGACGTGGCAGCGTTGCTCGAGTGGCGAGGATGAACGCTGCCTCGGCGGACGACGTGCGAGCCGCGATCGCGGCGCTGGTACTCGGGAACCGTCACGCGACGAGCGAGCTCGGCGCGATCACGCTGCACGCGCATCAGCGTGAAGGGCTCGAGCGCGTCACGCAACTGCTCGCGCGACACGGAGGCGCTCTGCTTGCGGATGACGTCGGCCTCGGCAAGACGTTCGTCGCGCTCGCCGCGGCGCGCGATGCCCGCAATCCTGTCGTTGTCGCGCCCGCAGCGCTCCGCGACCAATGGACCTCTGCCGCAAAACGCGCGGATGTCGCGCTGCGATTCGTATCGGTGGAGATGCTCGGTCGCCGCGCGGACTCCGAGTGGAAGGCGGACTTCGTCGTGATCGACGAGGCGCACCACCTGCGCTCCTCGCGCACGCGCCGGTTCGCCGCCGCGAGCGCGTTGTGCAGCGGAGCGAAGGTGCTCCTCATGAGCGCAACCCCGGTGCAGAACCGCCTTGCCGACGTGCGAACGATTCTCTCGCTCTTCCTCGGCGAACGCGCGCACGCGATGCCGGAGGACGAGCTGGCGCGGTTCATCGTGCGACGCGTCGAGAGCGACGTCGCGGAGTCTACCACGTTCGCGCTGCCTCGCGTTCGCACGCCACGGTGGGTGAGCTCCGTGACGGACGTTGATTGTCTCGATCGTCTCCTCGAGCTTCCTCCGCCGCTCCCGCCCGCGGACGGTGCGGATAGTGGTGTGCTTCTGACGTACACGCTCGCGCGACAATGGGCATCCAGCCGAGCTGCGCTCCGCTCGGCACTACAACGCCGCCTCGCCCGCGCGAGCGCGATGGAGGACGCGCTGGCGGCCGGCCGCTTACCGTCGCGGGCCGAGCTTGCCGCGTGGTGCTACGCCGAAGGCGTGCAGCAGCTGACCTTCCCCGAGCTTGCGGTGCGAGCCGAAGTGCCCGAGACGACTGCTTTCCTCGCGCAGGTTCGGCATCATGCGTTCGCGGTCCGCGAGCTGCTTGGTTGGCTCGAGACCAGCGCGGACCCCGACCGGGCGCGCGCGACCGCGCTTCGAGACCTGGCAACCGCTCATGCCGGTGAACGGATCATCGCGTTCAGCGAGTACACGGACACGGTCACGTCCCTCTACCGCTTGCTCGCGCCCACCGTGCGCGCGGCGATGCTGACGCACGGCGGCGGTCGAGTGGCCGGCGGCTCGTTGACCCGCCGTGAGCTGCTCCGGCGTTTTGCGCCCGGCGCGTCAGCCCGCACACGCGAGAGTGATCGGGTGGATCTGCTTCTGACGACGGACGTCCTGAGCGAGGGGGTGAATCTCCAGGATGCGAGCGTGGTCGTTCACCTCGACCTCTCGTGGAACCCGGCGCGCCTGGAACAGCGCGTTGGGCGGCTGCGGAGAGCCGGTGCGGCGCGCGAGTCGATCGCGGTCTACATGTTTGCGCCGCCGGCTCCGACGGAGCGATTACTCCAGCTCGAGGCTCGATTGCGTTGCAAGCTCGACGTCGCCGCGCGATCCATCGGAGTTGCGGGCGTGATTCTTCCCGGGCTCGCCACATCCGATGCTCGGGACGCGTCCGCTGCGCGAGAGGAGAGGATCGTCGCCACGCTTCGCCGCTGGTCTCGCGCGGATTGGCGCGCTCCCGGAGACCTGCCGTGCGCTGCCGTCGAATCGACACGCGAGGGGGCAATCGCGTGCGTCAGGTTCGCCGGCGACGTAAGGCTCGTGGCGCTGGCGGCTCGCGTCGTGACCGACTCGCGCGATGTGATCGAGGAGCTGCTGGGCTGCGCAGGTGGCTCGGAGTCCGAGCTCAACCCGCGTCAGGCAAGCTCCGCCAAGGGGCGCATCGAAAGTTGGATGCGGCGGCGGGTCGTGTCCGGCGTCGTCGATTTGCCGGCCCTGCGCATCGCCCGTTCGCGACGAGCGCTGTTGCACCGCGTCGATACGATTGCCCGGCGTGCTCCGCGTCATACGCAGTCGCAGCTCGCGCCACTGATGCACGCGGCGCGCACCGCCGCGACGGCAACGCTCTCTGCCGGCGCCGAACGCGTGCTCGACGAGCTCGCGTACGCGCCGTTGAAAGACGAAGCGTGGCTCCACGCGATCGGCGAGTTCGCGGCGCTACACGCGCAACGCGACGCCGGCGCTCCGGAGGTCCTTGCGCTGCTGGTCTTGCGAAAGAACTAGCGGCTCGCGTTTTTGATCAGCCGCCGATAGAGACGCACGGCGGTGAGATAGTTCTCGACGCTCACCCGTTCGTTGGTGCCGTGAATGAGCGACAGCGTCTCGTCCTTCGCGACGATCGGCGCAAAGCGATACACGTTCGGCGACACGCGATAGAAGTTCTGCGCGTCCGTTCCGCCCACCACGAGGTACAGAGATCCGCGCCGGAGAACGGACCGTGCTTCCAGTTTTTCTCGGTCCCCGGCTCCACGGGGACCACGTCTTGATGCCCCATCAGCAGCACCGGCGCGAGCGTCGTGTCGGTGCCGCGCCATGTAAAGAGCAGCGCGCCAGAGTCGATGACTTCGCGCGTCATGCGCGTGTGCACGAGCGGATACGCCCGCTCGAGGAATGCGTGCAACTTCTTGAACTCCGAGATCTTCGGCGCGGAGTCGGAGTAGGTGACCGTGCGAAAGCGAACGGCCTCGCTCAGGCGCGCAACAGCCGCCGAATCGACGGGTTCGTTCGCCGCTCCGGCCTGCTGAACTGCGACATCGGCCGGCCGTCGCGCCGTGTACTGCCAGGTGCGCACGGCCAGGATCGCGATCAGCAGGATCAGCGCGCCGCCCACCGCGAGCAGCGCCGCCCTGATCATTTTTCGCATCCGCTACTCGCCGAGCGCGGGCTCGTATTCGTCGCGCGTGGCGCGCAACGGTTCGTGGCGTCCCAGCATTCGGGCGCAGGTGTTCCAGCGCAGGATAGACTCGTCGTTCCCACTCGGACGAAT
>DATBRO010000118.1:0-6102 GCA_036560265.1 Gemmatimonadaceae bacterium
CCCTCGGCGTTCATGCGCGCAACTGCGTCGGCGAGGGTCCGTTCAGCGATGTCTTGAAGCTCGTGGTTGATCGTGAGCGTCACGGACTGGCCCGCGCGCGCCGCTTGCCCCGGGACGGTTGGCGAAGCGAAGCTCTGGCCACGCACGTCGCGCACGAGATGCGACGCGCCATTTGTGCCGCGCAGCAGTGCGTCCAGCGCAAGCTCGAGGCCGTCGAGTCCGTGGCCGTCGTCGTCGACGCGGCCGAGGATGGCGCGCAAGCCCGCCGACGCCGCGTAGCTTCGGTCGCTCACCGGCGTCGTGTACACGCCGCGCATCGCCGTGATCGACGCGACGTCCTCGGCCACGTACCGGCCGGGAAGCGTGACCCAGCTCCGGCGCGTGTCCGTTGCACGCGATGCCCATGACTGCTCGACGCCGGCGGCGAGCAGTGCACGGCGCAGTGTACGGACTTCCTTCACCTCGCGAGGCGCGACCTCGAGACGGACCACCTCACGCGTCGTCGCGAGGGTACGCCCACTGGCGTCCATGATGTCCCCGCGCGGCGCTGGAACGTCCTTGGCGGTGTAGTGCTGGCGGCGCGCGAGCTCCGACCAGGCACGGCCCTGCACGAGCTGAACGTGCGCGGTTTTCGCCAGCACCGCGAGCGCGAGCAGCGCGAGCGCGGCATGGACCAAGCCGATGCGTCGATGGTGGTTCATGACGGTGCCGGGTACTAGGTGCTTGGTCCTAGGTTGGCGAAGCCCAGCACCTAGCACCGAGCACCGAGCATCTATTTCGGTCTCCTCAGAATGATCACCTGGCTGTCGGGTGGCACGTACATATGAAGGCGCTGTTGGGCGATCGGGACGAGCCGCGCCCGACTGGACGCATCGCGAATCTCGGCCTCCAGCTTCACCCGCGACGCGTCCACCGCGTCACGCTGACGCTCCAGCGCGCGGAGGGTCCGCGCCTGGTTGATGCCGAACGTCCTCCGTGCAATGACGCCCGTGGCTACCGCAAAGAAACTGATGAGCACGATAACGATGAGTGAGCGACGCCCGAGTCGGTTCGACTTTTTCGGCATACCTGCCCTTAATCCTGACTTTTGCGCCACGCACGCAGTTTCGCGCTTCGCGACCGCGGATTGCGCGCGGTCTCGGCGTCGGTAGGCGTGACGGCTCGGCGCGTCAGCGTTTCGCCGAGCGCGTGGCCGCGGCAGGTGCACACCGGTTGTTTGGGAGGGCAGATACAATCGGCGCTCCAGTCACGAAACGAGTGCTTCACGATCCTGTCTTCGCCGGAGTGATAGGTGATCACGGCGAGCGTCCCTCCCGGATCCATGCGATCGCGCAAAGCGGGGAGCGCGCGCGCCAGACCTTCGAGCTCGTCGTTCACGGTGATTCGAATCGCCTGGAAGAGGCGCGCGAAGTCCGCGGGGCCGGAGCGGGGGCCGAGCGCTCCGCGAATCGCGCGCACGAGGTCGTCGCTCGTCGCAAATCGGGCGGTCGCGCGCCGGCGCACGATCTCACGCGCGAGCCGACCTGCTCGCGGCTCGTCGCCGAGCTCCTTGAAGATCGTCGCGAGCCGGCGCTCATCGAGAGAGTTCAGGAGATCCGCGGCCGTCGCTCCTTCGCTCTGCATTCGCATGTCCAGCGGCGCTCCCTCGCGGAAGGTGAAGCCGCGCTCCTCCGCGTCGATTTGCCGTGACGAGATACCGAGGTCGAGGAGCACGGCATCGAATCGTTCGCCGCGCAGCTCGTCGGTGTCGCTCACGTCGGCGTAGTTGGCGAGCACCGCCCGAAAGCGTCCCTCGCGCTCGAAGGGCTCGAGCCGGGCCCGCGCGGTGGCCAGCGCCTCAGGGTCGCGATCGACACCTGTCACGCGCTGCACACCTGACTCGAGCAGCGCCGCGGAATGGCCGCCTCCGCCAAGCGTGCCGTCGAGCACGCTTTTCGCACTAGCGAGGAGATTGACGACTTCGCCGGCGAGCACTGGCGCGTGATACGCGGTGTCGAAGGTCCAGTTCATCTTCATTTTGACCCAATCCAATGCCCGCACACAAGCACATCGCGTTCGTGGTGCACGGCGCGCGCGCCGACCGCTCCGATTTCCGGCACCTGGTGAGCTGGGTGAGGGATCGCGGGCATCACGCCGACGTGCGCGTCACGTTCGAGGGCGGCGACGCTCAGGCGATGGCGCGCGCGGCCGCGCGTGAGGGGGCCGACGTCGTCGCCGCCGTGGGCGGCGACGGAACGCTCAACGAAGTCGTGAACGGCCTCGATGGCTACGACACTCCGCTCGGCGTCGTCCCGCTGGGCACCGCGAATGACTTCGCGCGACAAGCGGGGATACCCGCGGACGCGGATCATGCCATGGATGTTATCCTCCAGCGCAAGCCCATGCGCATCGACACTGCGTCGCTCAATGGCCGCCGTTTCTTGAACGTATCCACGGGCGGCATCGGCGCCGAGGCAACCGCGGAAACACCGTCGCAAATCAAGCACGCGATCGGACAGCTGGCGTACACGATCTCCGGAATTCGCAAGCTCGCCAAGCTCGCGCCGAACCGCGCGGTGTTCCGCGGCGGGGGGTACGTGCTGGAGTGCGATTTCCTGATGTTCGCGGTGGGCAGCGCGATGTCCACGGGCGGCGGAACGATGGTGACTCCCCACGCGTCCACGACCGACGGGCTGCTCGATCTCTGCGTGGTCGAGCGGATGCCGCGTCGCGACTTCGCCCGTGTGGTGCTGCAGCTCCGCCGCGGAAAGCACGTTGGAAAGGAAGGCGTGCATTACGTGCGGTTGCCGGAGCTGACGATCGAGGCGGTGAATCCGGTGAGCGTGAATGTCGATGGCGAGGTATCGGATTCCCGCCGGCTCGAGTACCGCGCCCGGCCGAAGGACCTGCTCGTTCACGTCGTGCATCGTCCCGGCGAGGCGACGATCGAGACGGAGTCGAAGCGGTACAAAAAGAAAGGCAGCCCGCAGCTGCGTGCGCCGCGGGCCGCCGTCCGATAGCCCAAACTTATTTGCAGTACTGCTTGACCATCTGATCTGCGGTCGGCGAGTACTGCGTGACGTACGTCAGGATCGTTTTCGCCGTGCCCGCGTCGATGGCGCCACCAGCCGGCATGTGCATCTGCGTCTTCAAGAACATCTCCTGCGCGGTCTTCGCCAGAGAGCAGCTCTTCGGCTTCTGCGCCTGCTGCAGTGCCGTCATGCCGATCGAGAACGAGGACACGCCGATGAAGAACTTGGCCGTGGGCGAGGGCGACAGCCGGTCGGATTCCTCAGCCAGCGAAAGCGCCTTCTGATAGTCAGGGATCTGCTTCGTCAGATCGGCTTGCTTCCATGCCGCCTGCGTCGGCGCGAGGAGGAACGCACCCCAGGTCTTCCCGTCCTCTCCCGAGGCAACCGCGCGGCGCGCCACGGCGACGGCGCTGTCCGGCTGGTTCAGGTCGATGTAGACCTGCGCCAGGAACAGATTTCCATTCGGCGTCTTCGCGTCGATCGCCATCGCGCGCTTCATCGACTCGAGCGCCATCTGCGACTGTCCGGCTTTGCGTTCGGCGTTTGCCTTGGAGGCCCAGAAATGAGCGCTGCTCGGGAACTTCTGCACGGCGCGCGACGCGAACTCCAAGCCACGCGGTGGCGTCAGCTGATTCCCCGCAATGATCTGACGTTCGAAGTAGACGCTGTCGGCCATTGTCGTATCGGCCTTCACCATTTCCTCGCCAGCCGTATTCGCTCGAGCAAAGAGCGCTCTGCGAGACGCGCCCGTATCCGCGTCAGCCGCGGCGAGCGTGAGCAGCCACTTCTGCCGCAGCAATTGCGGATCGCCCGGATTCTGCATGAGCAGTGTATCGAGCAGCGGAAGCGCGGTCGCCGGTCTGCCAAGCTTTGCGAGCTCTCGCACGACGTCACCCTGAAGCGTCGGATTGCTGGGCTCCAATGCCAGCAGGCCCATGAGCGCGCGGACGGCGTTCTCCGCGTCGTTCTTCGCCTGATAGGCCACGTAGGCGAAGCTCAGCGCCATGGAGTTCTTCGGGTCGATCTTCCTGATCTGGTCCGTCACACGCAGCACCGAATCCGGTGGCGCTTTCATCGCCTGATATGCATTGGCCAGGCAGAGGCGCGCGATCGTTGCGTTGGGGTACTTCAAAATGCCAGCGTTCGCGAACGCGATGGCTTTGTCGTTCTGATTGTCCCGGATGGCGTTCTCGCAGGCCTTGTTGTCGGCCAGCTGCCTCCGCGCCTCCTGAAGCGAACGTTCGATTTGCCGCGCGGCGTCGGCTGGAGTGCTGGCTTCGACTTGGGGCAGCGGTTGCGCGAGTCGGACATCGCGCGCAAGCATCAGACGAGGCTCGATCTTCACCCCGGTCGCCGTGCGCGTCACGCTGCCCGAAAGCACTTCATCGGCGCGAAGCAGCTTCGCCAGCTCCTTCAGGTCAGTTGGGCCGAGCGAGGAGTCGGACTTGTACCCGGAGGATTCCAAGTAGTTGGTAATGTCGTTCTTTGGAATGACGTACAGCTGCTTGACATTTGCCGTCGTGGAGACGCGGGTGCGAATCGCGTCGGCCGCCTGCACGCCTGTGGTGCGATCGTTACTCGCGAACACGGCCACCAAGAGTCGGGGCGTGTCCGGATTCGGTCCCACACGACTACTCGTCTGCGCGCTCAGTCCGGCCGGCGCGCTCAAAACTCCGAGCGCCAGCGCGGCCGCGAGCGTTGCACGTCGCTGCATCACCTTCACGGTTCTAACCTCCAAAACTGTAATCAGATGTACCCTGCCTTCCCGACCAGGGTTCCGACGAAATCACCACGCAACGAGTGGGCGAAGAGGGACTCGAACCCCCGACTTCCTGCGTGTAAGGCAGGCGCTCTAACCAACTGAGCTATTCGCCCAGTGCCCGACTCCGCCGAGCCCATCACACAACACGAGTCGCGCACGACCATGCCCGAAGCAGGAGTAAAACCTTGCGCTCGACTACGAGCGCAGAATCGCAAAAGGAATCAGAACGCAGTAGCCGACCACGAGCAGCACGGGTGCGATGGTCTCACCTCCACGGGCAAGATCCGCGTAGCCCGCCGCGATCACCAGCAGAGCGATTCCCCACCAGAGCAGCGGGCGCGAGCGATTCGTGGCTTCAGCTTCCATAAGAAGGGTAGGATACCCGCACTGGAAAACCGTGTCAACGTGGCTCCCCGTCGAAAGTTAGGATTGGATTAACAAGTGACTCGAGCGCCTTTGGCGCGGTTACCGCAGCAAATCGTCAATTGCCGTCTGCGCGGCACGCTCCGCCGCTTCATCAGCCTCTTTCATTCGCTCCAAACGTCTGCGATCGCGTCGCCGGCGCGCGACGTACAGTGGCGTGAGAACGAAGAGCAATAGCAACGCAGCCATGGTCACGTTGCTCACCAGCGCGAGCGCGCCGTACTGTCGTCGCGTGCGCTGACGCCACCGGCGCTCGAAGTCCGCGACGGTCATTCCGTACGCCTGGCGTATGGCCCGCTCGAACGATCCGGTGGTGCGCCAGTAATTCAGGAAGAGCGTCAGCCCGTGCGCGGGATCCATTTGCGCCATTTCCGCGACGGCGCGATACGCGAGAGCATACGCGGACTGCGCCGCGGATGCTCCGCCGCCGAACGACTCCTCGAGCTCGTCGAGCGTCGGCATCCCGCGCAGGGCGAGTGCGAGGTTGGTCATGAGCAGCTCCTCCCGGCCCCACTCCGCGGCGGCGTAGCTCGCATAGCCTTCGTCGAACCACCGCGACGGGAGGTCGCCGAGATACTCGTGCAACGCGAGATGCGCCAGCTCGTGCCGCAGCACCGCCAGCGGATCGCCCGCGTCCGATCCGGCCCGTTGGCCCTGGAGCACGATGCGGCGCGATGCAGGAAACGCGATTGCACTGCCCCACTCCGGTGCCGACGCGCCGGCCCATTCCCGGAAGCGGCGTTTGTCTGGCGCGATCGCGATGATCGCGCACTGTGTGGGGCGCGGAAGTCCGGGAAACGTGTCGGTCGCGACCGCGTTGGCGGCGAGCGAGTTGGCTAGCTGGCGGTCGCGCGGGTAGAACAGGAACGAAAAACGCCCGCGATCGAGGCGCTCGGGGGCATCCTG
>DATBRO010000119.1:0-3626 GCA_036560265.1 Gemmatimonadaceae bacterium
CGTGTACTTCTGCGGATCACGCAGGAACTCGATGATCTCCTGCAGCTCCTGCTTCGCTTCGTCGGCGCCCGCAACGTCGGCGAACGTGATCTTGGGCGTGTCGCCCGTGAGCAGTTTCGCCTTGGACTTGCCGAAAGAGAATGCCTTGGCGCCGCCGGCTTGCATCTGCCGGAAGAGGAAGAGGTAGAAGCCGATCAACAGCAACCAGGGAAGGAAATTGAGAATCCAGGCGGTGATCGACGGCCGCGGATCCTGCGCCTCGATCACGACGCCGCGCGCGGACAGCGCTTCGATCTCCTTCTCCGAATTCTCCGCGGGCAGGTTGGTGGTGAACTTCCTCACGCTGTGATTGTTCACGATCACGGGCGATTTGAAATCGCCCTGGATGTACTTCCCGCCCTGGATCGTGACGGCCTTGATGTTGTCACGCGCGAGCTGATCGCGATAAAACGTGTAGTTCACCTTCGGCGACGCGTCGCTGCGCGTGCCGGAGAGTTGAATCAGCGCGACAGGAATGAGAAGGATCAGAATCCAAAACGCGAACGTCTTGGAGAACCGTCCCCAATTCATCTCTCGCTTGTTTTTCGGTGGTTGTGGTGCTGGCATTACTGCAGACTCGCTATGTACGGGATGTGCCGAAAGTTCTCGGCGTGGTCGAGCCCGTACCCGACCAGGAATTCATTCGGCGCGTCGAATCCCACGAACTTCGTGGGATACTTGAGCTCCCGCGCCACGTGCTTGTGCAATAGCGCGCAGATCTCGAGCGAACGCGGATTTCGTGCCTTCAAAAGGTCCATCAAGCGGTTCAACGTCCTGCCGGTATCGACAATGTCCTCGACCAGCAGAATGTGTTTACCCTCGAGCTCCGTTTCCGGATCGTACAATAAGCGTACGTTGCCGCTGGAAAATGTGTTGTCGCCGTAACTTGCGGCGACGAGGAAATCGACTTGGATCGGCCTGGTGATCTGCCGCACGAGGTCACTGAGAAATATAAAGCTTCCCTTCAGCAGACCGAGCACGAGTAGGTCGCCGCCGGGGTAGGAAGTCGTGATTTGACCGCCCAGCTCCTTCACGCGCTCGGCGATCTGCTTCTCATCGTAGACCACGCGCCTGAGCACGCGTCCCATGAGCCGAGGGTCAGCGGTCGTCGAGCTCACAGCGATAGAGCACTCCCGGCCGACCGGGCCGCACGGCTGCCGCGTCGCTGCGGCGAACACCCGGAATCCAAACGATCTCGTCTCCGGCGAGGACGACGGGCCATTGCCCGCGACGTGCCCCGGACACGCGCGCATCACTGAGAAACCGTTTCACCTTTCGGAATGTCCCCCCACCCCCCCCACCCCCACCCCCCCGACCGCCCAACCCGTCGCCGAGACGCATCCGGTCGCCCGGCTGCCAGCGGCGCACGCTGAGCGCCACATTCGCCGGCAACTGCGCCACCCATGCATCTGACACCGGATCGGCTTCCTGCGTAGACACGAACTTCCATCCATCCCACCGCGTTCCCGGCGTGAGCCGGCCCGGCGCTTCTTCCCGCGGCACGGCGCGCCCGCGACCGAGCTCGAAGTGATCGTAAATGCGAGCGAGCTCCCAACCGCCGGCAAGCGGAATGCGGCCGCCCACACGACTCTCGTTTGTAAACGCCGCCGCGCGTTCGGTTCCGCGCCAGTCCATCGCCAGCCCAATGCGGGCCGCAATCGCGGGCCAGAGAATGGCCAACTCGGCGCGGGAATAAGCGGCCACGTCGGCCGCGGCTACGGACACGACGCGCTGATCCGCGTCGACGCGCGCAATCCTCGCGGCATATGCGTCGACCTGGCCGCGCCAACCCGCGGCCTCGCGCGCGACCTGCAGCAAGCGACCTTCGAGCGTCGGATTCGAGCGAGTCAGAGCGGGGAGCAGGTCCCGACGAACGCGATTGCGCAAGAACCGCATGGACTGGTTCGAGGGATCCTCGATCCACTCAGCGCCGATGCCTCGCGCGTACGCGGCCACCTCGGCGCGCGAGCAGTCGAGCAGCGGACGTACGATCTCAGTGGTCGCGTACAGTGCGGCCAAGCCCCGGGCGCCGGAGTCGCGCAACACGCGCATGAGAACGGTCTCCACCTGGTCGTCGCGCGTGTGGGCCGTGACGATCACGCCTCCGCGCTTCCCTCCCGTCCCGGCTCGGGCTGCGACGTCCGCGAGAAAGCGCCTGCGGTCTTCCCGCCACTCCGCCTCGCTCGCGCGCTTCACCGGTGACGCTTCCCGGCCCCGCCCCATTACGACGTGAAAACCCAACCGAGTAGCGACGCGCGCAACGAGATCGGCAGCCCGCGTCGCCGCGGGGCCGGTGCCGTGGTCGAAGGTGGCGACGGCCGCGACTTGCTTGGGTGCGACTCGCGCAAAGGCGTGCAACAGCGCCATCGAGTCGCGCCCCCCTGACACCGCCAGGACGAATCGCTTGCCGGAGGAGGGGGGGAGCGCGGCTCGACGTACCGCCGTTTCAACCCGGCGGCCCTTCCTTTTAGATAGGGAAGAAGCGCGCACCGCCATTGGTTTAAGGTAGCGCGAGGGGCCAGGCGTCGCCTATTTTTTGGTCAACGAGACACCGAAGACACCCTCTGGAGCCCCCGTGGAAAGCCAAGGACCGCTCGCCATTCTGTGGGTCGGTATTGGGTTGTGCTGCTTCTACATCGCGTTGGTCTGGCTCAACTCATTGCTCGGCTTTTTCCTTACGCCGCTGTTCATCATTCCAGCGACGTGGTTGATGGATTGGAAGAAGCGTCGCGACGAGGAGAAGCGCGTCGGCAAGTCGTGAAACCGGGGGCGGGGAGGGCCCGGGGGACGCAATTCTCTCCACGCAATCAGGGGCTGCGGCGAACGCCGCGGCCTCTTTTTTTGTGCGCCCTCCTTGGACTCGCGCTGGCGGGATTCTCGCCGGCACGGGCGCAAGACCCCGTGCGTCCGTGGCTTGACTGGCGCACGCTCGCGACCCCGAATTATCGGTTTCACTATCCGCGCGAGCTCGAGGACTGGACGCGCGACGTCGCGGCACGCGTCGAAAGCATCGATTCAGCCATCGTCTCGCTCGTCGGCTACGCGCCCAAGCGGCCCGTGCACGTTGTCGTCGACGATCCGTTCAGCATCGCGAACGGATACGCATTGCCGTTCATCGACCGGCCGGTCTCGGTGTGGTGGGCGATTCCCGCCGACCCACGAAGCGGCATCGGCGACTACGTCACATGGGGCGAGATCTTGTCCGCGCACGAGCTGACCCACATCGCCCACTTGAATCGGCCCTCGCGCAATCTGTTGCAACGGCGATTTTGGTCTTCCCTCCCCGCCAATCTGGGACCGATCGCACGGAAGTCTCCGCGCTGGCTCTATGAAGGCTACGCGACTGTCATCGAAGGCCAGATCACTGGTACGGGTCGCCCGAACAGCGTTTGGCGGCCGGCGCTCCTGCGACAATGGGCCATCGAGGGCCGGCTCCCGACGTACGCTCAGCTCAGCGCGTGGAGCGGTGATTACAACGCTGGCGAGTTCGCGTACGTGGGCGGCTCCGCGTTTCTCGAGTGGCTAACGAAGCGCCAGGGCGACTCGAGCCTCGTGCACGTCTGGCGACGTATGACCGCGCGCATCGT
>DATBRO010000120.1:0-5606 GCA_036560265.1 Gemmatimonadaceae bacterium
GACGCGTTCATGTTCAAGTTCTCGCTGCGCGAAGGAACGCCGGCTACACGGATGCCCGCGGAATGGAGCGTCTCCGACGACGTCGCGGCGGAGCGCATGGATCGCCTCGTCGACACCGTGCGCAGCGTGGCCCGCGCGCAGAATCTCGGCTTGCTCGGGAGAAAGTACGAGGTGCTCGTGGAACGCGAGGCGCGCCGCGGCGGCGAGCTGCTGCAAGCGCGGACGCGCGATTTCCGTACAGTGCTCGTCCCGGGTGACGACTCGATGATCGGACGGTATCTCACGGTGGAGCTCACGGGCACAACGGGCTCCACTTTCACCGGCGCCGTCGTTCGCGACCGCGCGCCTCTGCCCATGGCGGTTTAGCGCACGTTTTTGCCGCGCCAAGAAAGCGCGTGGTGATGCACGACTCGTGACTGGTGGCAGTCTGGTGGATGCCGCTAGTCACCGCCACGATTCTCGCGTACGCCGCCGGCCTCCTCTCGGGATTCGGCGGCGCATTCGTTTGGACAGCCGCCGCCGCGGCGCTCGTCGTCTGGCGCGGCGCCGGTACTCCACGCGAGCGACTCGCGCTCGGTGCAGTAGCCATCGCTGGCTTCGCGACCGCGTCATCAGCGCGCAACGTCGAATCGTCCTGCTTCGAGCGCCTCGCGCACGCAGTCGAGTGGGAGGTGACACTGGCGGCCGACGCGAGCCCCGGCGCCTTTGTCGGCGCGCGCCACGCGTGCGGTGTGACGATGCGAATCGCGGTCGACCGTGGCGTCGCCGCCGCCGGCGCGGGCGTCCGGGTGCGCGGGGAAGCTTCGAAAGGGCGCGGAGCTCTGGTCGTGGCGAACGCTGTCCTTCGAGAGACGCGGCCGCCGAGCATCGTGGCGAGATGGCGCGCTGCTATCGGACGCGGCATCGATGAGCATTTCGGAGCCGACGCGCCGCTCGTGCGAGCGCTGCTCATCGCCGACACGCAGGAGCTCTCGCCGACGTTGCGAAATCGCTTCGCGTCGGCCGGCCTGTCACACATGCTGTCGGTGTCCGGCCTGCACGTCGGGCTCATCGCGGTTGCGGTGCTCCTGCTCGCGCAACTGGCCGGCGTCGCGCGGGGCAGAGCCGACGCGCTCGTTGTGACGATCACCGCGGCATACGTCGTCGTGATCGGCGCGCCGCTTCCCGCGGTGCGCGCCGCCGTGATGCTCGCTGCGTTCGCACTGGGCCGTGCAGTGCAGCGCCCCACGTCGGCGTGGGCGATTCTCGCGGTCGGCGCGATGGTGCCGCTCCTGGATCCACACGCGGTGCTCGACGTCGGCTACCAGCTGAGCGTCGTCGGGATGGTCGCGCTCGTTGCCGCTGGCGCGTTGGGACGCCGGTGGAGCTGGCTCAGCGTCGGCGGCTGGCGTGGGACGCTGAGACGCAGTCTCGTGGCGTCGACCGCGGCGACATTGCTCACGGCGCCTCTGATCGCGGCGACATTTGGACGGATCAGCCTCGTCGCTCCGGTCAGCAATCTCGTTGCGGTGCCGATCATGGGAGCGCTGCAGCCGATGCTGTTCCTCACGGCGGTACTGTTGCCGATACCGGGTGCGGCGCAATTCGTCGCTGATGCGTGTCATCCGCTCCTCGCTGCGATCGATTGGATCGCGTCGCTCGCCGCGCGACTTCCCGGCGCGTCGCTTCCGGTCGTGGTCGATCAAGCGACCACGGTGCTCGCGTCCGCGGCAGGCGCCGCATTCGTCGTGGCCGCGGTGAGCAAATTTCCGGGACGCGCGCTCCTCGCGGGCGGCCTCTGCGTCGCCGCGTTCGTGTGGCGTCCGCTGCTCCCGCAGCGCGCGTCGGGAACGGAGCTGCACATGCTCGACGTCGGCCAGGGCGACGCGATTGCGCTCCGCACCACGCGCGGCCGTTGGGTGCTCTTCGACGCAGGCCGGGATTGGCGCGGCGGTGACGAGGGCCAGCGGGACGTCATCCCGTACCTCGCGGCGCGCGGCGGTCCCCTCGTCGCATTCGTGCTCTCGCATCCACATTCCGATCATGTAGGCGGCGCCGCGAGCACGCTCCGGGCGCTCGCGCCCGCCTGGTATTTCGATCCCGGCTACGCGGGCGGTACCACGCCGTATCGCGCGTCGCTGCTCGAGGCGCGGCATATGCGCACCGCATGGAAGCGCGTGCATCCGGGAGATTCGCTCGTCGTCGACGAAGCCGTCATCACCTTCCTTGCGCCGGATTCCGCGTGGGCGGAGTCGCAACATGACCCCAACCTGGCGAGCAGCATCGCTCGGATTCGCGTCGGCGACGTCGCCATGTTGTTGACCGGCGACGCGGAGGCGCCCGAGGAACGTTGGCTGCTCGCGCACCAATCGGCGCTCCTGCGCGCCGACGTGCTCAAAGTGGCGCATCACGGCAGCAGCACGAGCAGCACGACGGCATTCCTCGACGCGGTGCGTCCGCGCCTTGCGCTCGTCTCGGTCGGCGCCGGCAACATGTACCACCATCCGAGCCCGACGGTCATCCAATCGTTGGCGGCACATGGAGCCATTACCCTGCGCACAGACGTCCATGGCACCGTGGTCGTGCGCACCGACGGGCGTGCGATCGAAGTCGAGACGAAAGGGGAGCGGTGGGTGCTAAGGCGCTAATGACATGTGGTCACGAGCCGGAAGTGAAGAGGACCGCTACCCTCGCGCACCGCCAAGCGCCGCATCGCGCCGACAGGAATCCACAGGTTGCTCTTGCCCTGACGATTGCACGCAAGTCAGTTTCATTCGACTTCACCAGTCGGGTAGCCCGCGTGCTTCAGAACAAAGCGACGTCAGTCGTCACGATCGAGCGATTCATCATCGAGCAGGAGCGCCAGCACCCGGAAGCCACGGGGCAGCTCTCCGGCATCCTCTACGACATGGCGCTCGCCGCGAAGATGATCGCGAACAAGGTGCGCAGCGCCGGTCTCGCGGACATCCTCGGATCGGCTGGCGAAGAGAACGTCCAGGGCGAAGAGCAGCAGAAACTCGATGTCTTCGCCAACGAGACGATCATCAAGGCGATGGACCACAGCGGCAGGCTCTGCGGCATGGCCTCCGAAGAAGAGCCGGGGATCATCCCGATCCCGGAGAAGTTCCGGTGCGGCAAATACTGTCTGATGTTCGACCCGCTGGACGGCTCGTCCAACATCGACGTCAACGTCCCGGTGGGAACGATCTTCTCGATTGTACAAAAAATCACGCGCGGCAAGCACGGCGAGGAGGAGGACTTTCTCCAGCCCGGCAGACGGCAGATCGCGGCGGGCTACGTCATCTATGGATCGAGCACGATGCTCGTTTACACGACCGGGCAGGGCGCGCACGGATTCACGCTCGATCCCTCCATCGGCGAGTTCCTGCTGTCGCACCCCAACATCCGGATTCCTGCCGACGGCCGGTATCTCTCGGTGAACGACGCGTACGAGGAGCACTGGAACGCACAGATCAGACAACTCATGCGTCGCTACCGCGCGCTCGAGGGCGATCGCAAGGCGATGAGCGTGCGCTACGTGGGATCGCTCGTCGCGGATTTCCATCGCAACCTCCTCGGCGGCGGGATCTTCGCGTATCCGCCGAACAAAAAGAACCCACAAGGCAAGCTCCGTCTCATGTACGAAGCAAATCCACTCGCGTTCATCGTCGAGCAGGCCGGCGGATCGGCGATCGACGGCGCGCACCGCATTCTGGACCTGCAGCCCGCCGAGCTGCACCAGCGCACGCCGCTATACATCGGCTCCAAGAACGATGTGGACCTCGCGTCGCGAGTGCTCGCGAGGAGCTCCGAGCTGGTCGGCGCCTGAGCGAGAAACCGAAGGACCCCCCCCGACGCTCACCCTCCGGTCTGCCCCTCGCGCCCGTCTACCGTCCTGAGGACGGGGTGCAAGACTACGCGAAAGAGCTGGGCGATCCCGGCACGTTCCCGTTCACGCGCGGCGTGCAGCCGACGATGTATCGCGGCCGGCTCTGGACGATGCGACAGTACGCCGGATTCGGCACCGCGCAGGAGACCAACGAGCGCTTCCGGCATCTGCTCGACGCCGGACAGACGGGCCTCTCCGTGGCCTTCGATCTGCCGACGCAGATGGGGATCGATTCGGACGATCCGCGCGCGCACGGGGAAGTCGGCCGCGTCGGCGTCGCGATCGATACGGTCGAGGACATGCACGTGCTGCTCGACGGCATCCCGCTCGATCGCGTATCGACCTCGATGACGATCAACGCGACGGCCACCACGCTGCTCGCGATGTACATCGTCGTCGGGGAAGAGCGGGGGATCGCGCGCGATGCGCTCAGCGGAACCATTCAAAACGACATTCTCAAGGAGTACATCGCGCGCGGCACGTACATCTATCCGCCGGGGCCATCGCTCGCGCTCGTGGCTGACTCGTTCCGCTTTTGCGCCGCCGAGCTGCCGAACTGGAATCCGATCTCGATTTCCGGTTATCACATTCGGGAGGCGGGCGCGACGGCGGTGCAGGAGCTGGCGTTCACCTTCGCCAACGCGATGGAGTACATCAAGACGGCGGTCAACGCGGGGCTCAGCGTGGATTCGTTCGCGCCGCGCCTTTCGTTCTTCTTCGCGGCACACAACGATCTCTTCGAGGAAGCCGCCAAGTTCCGCGCGGCGCGCCGGATGTACGCGCGCCTGATGAAAGAACGCTTCGGCGCCAGCGACACGAGCGCGCGACTCCGCTTTCACACACAGACCGGTGGCGTGACGCTCCAGGCACAGCAGCCGCTGAACAACGTCGTGCGCGTCGCGGTTCAGGCGCTTGCGGCGGTGCTCGGCGGAACGCAGTCGCTACACACCAACGGGTACGACGAAGCGCTCACGCTGCCCACGGAACAAGCGGCGACGATCGCGCTGCGCACACAGCAGATCCTCGCGCATGAATCGGGCGTCCCGGCGACGGCCGATCCACTGGGAGGGAGCTATTACGTCGAGCACCTGACCACTGAGCTCGAGACGCGCGCGATGGAGCTCCTCGGGCGCGTCGACGAGCTGGGCGGCGCGGCGAAAGCGATTGCGGCGTCGTTCTTCCAGGAGGAGATCGCGCGCAGCGCGTACGAGCAGCAGAAGAGCGTCGAGCGTGGCGAGACGGTGATCGTCGGCGTGAACAAGTTCACCGACGACAGCACAGTGCCCGACGTTCCGGCGCCGGACTACTCGCGCCTCGAGAAGGAGCAGGTGGCGCGCCTACGCGCCGTGCGCGCGAAGCGTGATACGGGACGCGCCACCAAGGCGCTCGAGGAGATCGGGAAAACCGCGGATCGCTTCTCGGCGAAAAGCGACGTGAAAGGAACGTCCCTGGTTCCGAAGATCGTCGACGCGGTGCGCGCGCGTGCATCTGTCGGAGAGATCGCCAATGTGCTGCGCTCGCGCTGGGGCGCGTACCGGCCGAGTTAGCACGCAGCGCAGCGGACGTTTAGCGCGTCGTCAGAACCGTGAAGCCCGTTCGCAGCGTCACGGTAGTCCCAAGACTAACCTCACCGGGCACCCAGCCAGCGCTCTTGCCTGTTAGCTCCATGAACGCGGCGTGGCGTGCGCCAATGCGTTTGGTGGCCCGAAGGGATACGAGTCCACCGGCACTTCCGTGC
>DATBRO010000121.1:0-2285 GCA_036560265.1 Gemmatimonadaceae bacterium
GACGACCATCTCCGGCTCGCGCATCGCCGTGCGCGCGAAGATCAGCGTCGCGACGTTCGCCGACACCGCCCCCAGCAGCAGCAGGACGATGGCGTGGACCGCCAGATCTTCCAGCCGCAGCGGATCACCCGGCGTGCGCCCAGCGAATGCGCGAACGCGCGTGCGCAGCTGCGCGTGGGTTGCCGGCTGGTCGGCGGCCAGGCGTGCCGAGACGACGTCGAGCTCCGCGGCGGCGTCCTGCCAGCTCGCTCCGTCAGCGAGCCGGCCGAACACCTGCACGGCCGGCCCTTCCCGCGGCACCGCATCCTGGATGGGCAATGGCACCCATAGCTGCTGATTGCGCGGGAAGCCGAAGCGCGGCGGCATCACGCCCACCACGGTGCGAGCCGTGCGACCCACGGTCACGACGCGGCCGATGATCGCCGGGTCGTGCAGGAACTGTCTCTGCCAGACGTCGTAACCCAGGACCACGACGGGCTCCGCACCCTGCATTTCGTCCGTCGGCTGCAACGGCCTGCCGAGCAGCGGCGGCACGCGGGTGAGCGGAAACGCAGACGCCGTGATCTCCGCCACGCGGAGCGATTCGACACGGCCTTCGCCCGTGAGCACGTTGCGCTCGCTCACGCGGGCGGCGCCGAGCTCCGCCACCGTCTTCAGAGACCGCCGCCAGATCGCGAAATCGTGGAGCACCCTCGGCTCGGCGCGTGACGCTGCCGTGTCCTGCGTCTCGAGGCGCACGACCCGGCCGCCTTCATCGAACGGCAGCCGTTTGTACAGCAGTTCGTCGGCGACTTCGATGCCGACCGCCCCAATCGCGATGGCACCCGCCAGCGAGAGGCCGCCGATGATCGTGAGCGCGGGATACTTGAGCAACATACGCGCGCCCAGCTTCCAGTCGAGCCACGAGACCGCAGTCAGGCGCGCATTCATACGCTCCGCTCCTCCAGTCCGCACATTTCGGTGCATCGGGTCATGCTCATCGAGCGGATCGAAGCAGATACCCGTGAACGTAGCCGCGATTAAATCACGACTGCCTTTGTAACACAAAGTATTTTGTTTTGAGCAGCGCGAAAACTCTGAGGGCGTCCGCCGACGCTCGCCTGCGCCGTCGCGAGGATTTAACGACGTTGAGCCCCCCGCCCAGGAGTGGTCGGCGCGCCTGGTGGGCGCACTTCGAGTTTACCCGCATGAACACTGGGCCAACTATCCTCCGCAAGAAGATCGAGGATTTGCACGAGGCGCGCGCCTCGAGATTCGCGGCGCGTCCAGTTATGAATGCGCCACCGTGATCACGACATTTCCCTTCTTGTGTCCTTGCTCAACGTGCTTGAACGCTTCCGCGATCCGCTCCAAGGGATAACTTCTGTCGATGACCGGCCTGAGCGTTCCAGCCGCGGCGAATTCTGCGATGAGAGGCATGTTCTCCCGGTTTCCGATCGCCACGCCGCCTTTTATTTTCTTTCCCCCGGTGATGTCCCGAATGGTGGGTGGGAGAATCCGCTTGGGAAACTCGCGATCTACTACCCGCGAGCCCAAAGCGACCCACCATTCTTCGTATCATTGATCCTCAGACTTACCACAGCGCCAGCGCCGGTTGCTAAGAAGGTCCGCGAAATGATCCGAGAGCTTGATCGAAACGTTCCGATCGTGGAGACCAACACTGCTGACCAAGTGATCGCGGCGGCGAATGCGAAAACGCGCTTCGCGACCATGTTGATGATCGCGTCGAGCACGTTGGCCTTGCTCCTGGGATTGATTGGCGTGTACGGGGCGTCCTGGTACGCGGTACGCCAACGGAGACAGGAAATCGGAGTGCGCATCGCGCTCGGGGCGGCCCCTCGCGACATTCTTCGAATGATCTTGGGTACAACGGCACGCCTCGTCGTCATATCGACTGTGCTTGGACTGGCGGGGGCGTTCGCACTGACGCGGGCGCTGAAAAGCGTGCTGTTCGAAACTTCGCCAACCGACGCAACCACGTTTGCCACTGTGATCGCCGGCTTGGCTATGGCGGTGTTAGCTGCGAGCTACTGGCCGGCGCGGGACGCGAGCCTGACAAATCCCATCGATGTCCTTCGAGCGGATTGAGTCGGCAGTGGTCACGCGCGTTGATGCCAGACAATTCTCTCGCGGCGGGCTATCGGCGGGCACCGCTGGCGGGTCTTAACCGCAAGCCGCGCGTCGGCGAGTGAGCGAAGTCAGCGCACCTTCATCACGATGAAGGTGAGATCGTCGTACTGCTCCGCGTCGCGGATCCAGTCTTTCATCTCGTCGGAAAGCCGCGC
>DATBRO010000122.1:0-44379 GCA_036560265.1 Gemmatimonadaceae bacterium
GCGGAGCGCCACGACGTCCGCGAAGGTGTACTTGCCGAGGTTGCGCAGCGGTTCCGCGATCAGGAAGAGCACGACGGGCCAACCGACGAGCCACCCGGTGGAGTAGATCAGACCGTCGAAGCCCGTCGTCGACACGAGACCCGCGATGCCCAGGAAGGACGCCGCGCTCATGTAGTCGCCGGCGAGCGCGAGCCCGTTTTGGACGGGGCTGACCGTGCGGCCCGCCGCGTAGAAGTGCTCGGTAGTTTTTGTCCGGCGCGCCGCCCAGTACGTGATCCCCAGCGTGACGGCGATGATGACGAAGAAGAACACCATCGCGACGATGTTGGGCTGGCCGATCGAGCTCTGTGCACTCATCGCGGGCCGCCTCCTTTCTCTTCGCCGGGCCCCCCCCGAACCCCGCGACCCCCCCGACCCCCTCCCATCGCGGTGATCGCCGTGTCGTAATGCGTGTTCGCCCACCGCACGTAGAACCAGGTGAGCAGCCACGACGCCACGATGACGAGCGCCCCGAGCAGGATGCCAAGGCTCAGCCCCGGAACGACGATGCGCGCGAGCAGTCCCTTGTCGAAGGCGATGAGAATGATGAACCCGAAGTAGATCACGATCATCAGGACCGTGAGGATGATCGCGATCCTGTTGCGGGCGCCCGCGAGTGCCCGGAGCTGGTCCGCTGAGCTGGCGTTCGTCGGATGCGTCATCGGATTACTTGCCGCCAAGGGAGCGATAAATGAATTCCACGAACTGATCTCCATTCACGGACCCGGATCCACGCGCCGCGTCGAATTCCGCTGTCGGCTTCGCGGCCTTGATCACTTCGAGCGACTTGTTCTGCGCCATCGCCGCTCGCACGCGCTCGCGGACCGTCGCGATCATGTCGCGCCAGGCCTTGAGCGCGGCGCAATCGCTCACGACGCCGTGCCCGGGGATGACCCTCGTCTCGCTGTTGCACACGACCAGCGCCCGATCCGCGGCGGCGATGAAGCCGTTCACGTTGCCGCCGCTCGACAGGTCAACGAACGGATACCGTCCGGTAATGAAGGTGTCTCCCATGTGGATGACGTTTGCCTTCGTGAAATGCACGACGACGTCGCCGTCGGTGTGCGCGGGTTGCACGTGAAACGCGACGATCTCGTCTCCGTTGAGATGAAACGTCGTGGAATCGTTGAACGTGACGATCGGAAGCGCGCCGCGCGGAGACGCCGGCTCGGCGCGCTTGAAGAACTCGATGAACTGGTCCGTGGACATCCGCTTCCGAACGTTGTCGTGCGCGACGAGCACGGCGCCGGCTTTTCCCATGTTCTCGTTGCCGCCGGTGTGGTCGAAGTGCCAGTGCGTGTTCACGACGAAACGGACCGGCTTCGACGTCACCGTCGCGATGGCTGCGAGAATCTTCGGTGTGAGCGGCGCGAACTGATCGTCCACCACGAACGCCGCGTCGTCGCCAACGCTGAGGCCGATGTTTCCGCCGGAGCCCGTGAGCATGTACACGCCTCCGCGAAGCGGAATGACCTTCACTGTGATCGTGTCGAAATTCTGGGCGGTAAGCTCGCACGGGAGCAGGGTAAAGAGCGCGAGCAAGACGGCGCGGCGAATCATGGCAGTTTGGAAGGAGTGAGAGACATATACTGCGCCTGCACGGTGACTCGCGCGAGGTCCGCCGGCGTGTCGACGTCGATCGGCTGCGTCTCGTTCATCTCGACGACGGCGACGCGGCCCGGGTCGCGCTCCACGACGGCGCGGGCGCCCCGGTCGCCCGACAACGCCAAGAGCTCATCAAAGGTGGATCGGTCAAAGAGTACCGGATGGCCACTGACACCGCGGTACGTCGGCGCCACGATGGAAACGTCGCCTGCTTCGTAGCGTTCCACTGTCCGCAAGAGCGCCGCGCGGCCGGCCATCGGCTCGTCCGCCAACGCGATGAGTGCGGCGGTCGTACCCGGCGCCAGGGCCGACACGCCACAAGCGATCGAGCTTCCCATGCCCCGATCGGCGTGCGGGTTCACGACGAATCGCGCGTCCAGGCCTGCGAGCGCCCGTCGGATCGCGTCGTGCTCCTCCGGGACTACGATGACGATCTCGTCGACGGGCGCGCCGCAAAGCCATTCCGCGCTCCACCGCACCAGCGGTCTCCCTTCGAGCTGCTGGAGCAGTTTCGGCGCGCCGAAGCGACGCGCCGATCCCGCCGCGAGCAGCAGCGCCGCGATCACGCCTTCCGGCGAAGTCCCGCGAGCGCGGCGCGCAGCGCTCGCACGGGCAGGATCGCGCAGAGGCGTCGAGCCGCCGGCAGATCGGCGCCGAGGTCGGCGAGAACTTCCTCATCGGTCAGTCGCGACGCGACGTCGACGGACTCGCCGCTCACGCGCTCCGTGAGGAGCGACGCCGACGCCGTGCAGATGGCGCACGCGTTCGCCGTGAACGCCGCCGCCCGGATGACCGCGCCCTCCACCTCGAGCTCGATGCGAACACGGTCGCCGCAGAGGGGATTGAATCCCTCGTGCGCGGCGGTCGGCCGGTCCAGCGTTCGCTGATTTCGCGGCCGCCGAAAATGCTCGAGCACCGTCGCGCCGTACGGCATCGTCATAGAGACCTCCGCGCGATCGGCTTCCCTTCCCGCACTGCAACCAGCTGTGCCGCAATGCTCAAGGCAATTTCCTCCGGCTCTCGGCCGCCGATGTCGAGGCCGATCGGCGAATGCAGCCGCGCCACGTCGGCGTCGCTCAGACCCTCTTCGCGCAACAGCGCGCGAACGGCCTCCGCGCGCTTGCGACCCGCGAGCATGCCCACGAATCGCACCGGCGCTCGGAGCGCCTCCCTGAGAATCGGCAGCTCGTACTTGTAATCGTGCGCGGTGAGGACGACGAACGCCCCGGCGACGAGGAAGGGACGAACCAGCTCCGACGGCATCCCGACCAATACGTCGTCGGCCGACGCGAAGCGATCGCGCGTGGCGTAACGCTCGCGTCCATCGACAATGATGACGCGCAATCCGAGCGTGTGCCCCAGGCGCGAGAGCGCCGCGGCGACATCCGACGCACCGACGAGGACGAGCATGTCGGCGGGCGCGATACGCTCGACGAAGACGTTCTGCTGTGGGCCGTCATACGCGTCCGTGTACACGACACGCGCCGGCACGCCCGTGGCCATCGTCGTCACCACGAATGCCGTGTGGCCGGACCTGCTGATGCGGACTGCCGACTCGTAGGCGGTCACGGCCGGGTCGCTCCCCGCCAGCGAGATCGGCTCGATGAGCAAGTCGAACTCCGCGCCGCACGTGAGGCCCAGCTCCTGCGCCTCGGCGTCGTCCACGGTGACGGTCACGCGTTCGCTGCGGTTATCCCGCAGCAGCCGCTCGCCGTGCTCGACGACGCGCGCGTCGACGCAGCCCCCGATCGACACGGAGCCCACCAGCCGGCCGCCTTCGCCCACGAACAGCTTTGCGCCAAGCGGACGCGGACTGCCGCCGCGCGCGGCGACGAGCGTCGCCATGGCGACGCGTCGCTCGGTGACGCGCAGCTGCTCGAGCTGTTCGAGGATATCCGCCATGCCTCAGTCTTCAGTCATGTCAGCGAGCACGTCAAGCCACAACCGCCGGATCTCGCTCGCCCCCGTCGCATTCGGCTCGATCCAGGAACGCCTCCAATACCAGCGGTCGGACTCGGTCGCCGTCACGCCGTGACCCAGGAAATGGCGATGCACGTCCGCGACGACAGTCCGCGGATTGCCGGCGCCGATCGCGCGAATCCGTTCGTTCATGTCGTGTAGCGACTCGAGTGGCAGGGGTCCGGCTGCGTCGTACACGCCGGGAATGCGACGCGTATCGTCGGACGGGTCGTAGATGGTGGTGAGCAAAAGAACGGAGTTTGGTCGCGCGCGTCCCAGCGATTCCACGAGGAACTCGTACGCGTCGGCGATGTCTCTCACGACGTGCCGCAGCAAGGAGGGTTTCGGTTTGTTCGCGAAGGCGCTGAGCAAATCGTTTCCGCCGACCGAAAGTGTGAGCAGGGTTCGGTCCTCACTTTCCGCGAGCTGCGGAAGCTGCATGCCGAACACGTCGCCGATCGTCGCGCCATCTTCGGCGACGTTGATGAAGCCGATCTCCGGATACAACGTCGCGAGATCGTTGCCGGCGAACTCCGGGTACCGGTCATCGACGTTGCGATGCAACAGCGACGCGGCGCCCAGCGGAGCGACATTCCCCGCACGCGCATTCCATTCCAGTGCGGCGGCGACATCGGTCTCGCCGGCGTCGAGCGCGGGATACAGATCGATGGACATACTGTCGCCCAGGGCGATGTACTGCTTGAACGGCATTTGCTGGCTTTGGTAATAGCGTTGGTCGTGCGTCCAGCGGCCCTAGACGTCGGCTTTCGGCATCGGCTTTCGGCATCGGCTTTCGGTGTTTCAGTTCCCGACGTCTGATGCCGAGAGGCGACGTCTGGAGAAGCGACTCGCGCGACTCCAGCTATTACTGGCACTACTCGATATCAGGTAATTCCAACCCGCGCGTCGCGAGGATTCGCACCACCGCTTCCCCGATCTTCGAATTCGGCGTGCTCGCTCCAGCCGTAATCCCCAGCTGAATCTCGCCGGCCGGCAACCAGTCGGGCGTGTCCACTTCATGATGATGCACGCCCGGCAGCCGGTGATGCACCGAGCCCATGTCCGGATCGATTCCTTCCGGAGACTCGACATGGAACGTCGGCACTTGTTCCGCGCACAACGCCGCGAGCGAAATCGTGTTGCTCGAGTTGAACCCGCCGATCACCACCATCGCGTCGAGCGGCTCGCGGAGCAGCTCCATCACCGCGTCCTGTCGCTCCTGCGTCGCGCTGCAAATGGTGTCGAACGTGCGGAAGTCGCGCTCACGCGCCGTGTCCCCCCGCGCCCGGCGGATCGCGTCGCCGATCTCGGCGGCGATCGCGAGCGATTCGCGCGCCAGCATCGTCGTTTGATTCGCCACTCCCACGCGCTGAAGATGCTGCGCCGGATCGAAGCCCGGCGACGCCGCGTGACCCAGCTTCGCCGTCAGCGTCGGCGCGTCGGCGCGTCCTTCGATATAGTCGCACACGAGGCGCGCCTCCGTCATGTCGCGGACGATCAGATAGTGGCCACCTTCGTCGCCGAGTTTCCGAACCTGCGACGCCGTCGCGCGCGTCTCCTCGTGATAGTGCTTCCCGTGGATCACCGCCGTGAAACCGTCGCGCGCGTAGCTCTCCACGCGCTTCCATACATTGAGCACCGAGCCGCACGTCGTGTCGACCAGGATGCAGCCGATGCGGCGGAGCTCCTCGAAGTCATGGATCGTCACGCCGAACGCGGGAAGGATGACCACGTCCTCCGGCGTCACGCCGCCGAAATCGAACTGGCCGTCACGCGGCAACAGGATTTCGATTCCCATGTTCCGCAGGCGCTCGTTCACATGCGGATTGTGAATGATCTCGCCCACGAGATAGATGCGCCGTTCCGGGAACTTGCGACGCGTCTGATACGCGTATTCCACGGCGCGTTCGACGCCGTAACAGAACCCGAATTCGCGCGCCAGCCGGAACGTGACATCGCGCACGGTGAGCGTGTAGTCCTCAGCCCGCATTCGGTCCACGAGCCGGCCGCTATAGTCAGCGGCGAGCTCGTCCTGGACCTGGGCCTTGAGGCCGAAACCCTTTCTGAAATAGGTACTTGGATCGGGTGCTGCCATGCCGAAAGCTAGCCCTTTCGCCGAGGTTTCGGCGACGCTCGCGCTCGTTCGGTCGCTGTCGCCGGGATGGAGGGATATCTTGGTGGCGCGGGCCTCGACTCACCGATTCACCCCTCCCATGGCGCTGACAGTAGACGTTCTCGTAGCCGGCTCGGAGTCCGCATCGACTCCACTACTGCGGCCAGCGGCACTGGTTCGGGGCGATACCATCGGCGTCGTGGCACCCTCTTCCTCGCCGCGCGAAGGCTGGCTGACTCGCGGCGTGAAGGCGCTGGAGCGCGCCGGCTTCAACGTGCTCCTCGATTCGGAGCTGCTGACGTTCCGCCGCTTCCTCCGCAAGGAGGACGAGCACCGTGCGGAGAACTTCATGGGCATGTGGATCGATCCGCGGGTCAAGGCGATCATCAGCGGAACCGGCGGCTACGGCGCCGTCCGCATGCTGCCGCACCTCGAGCCCGAGGTATTTCGGCTGAACCCCAAGAGCTTCGTCGGCTACTCGGACGTGACCGCGCTGCATCTGTGGCTCAATCGCCGCGCGGGGCTACGAACCTTTCACGGACCCACTGTCGACGATCTCGTTCCCGGCACGCGCGACCCGACGCTGGCGTCGTTGCTCACCGCCCTCACCACGCCGGCGCCCAACACGCGGATGGGACGCGGGGTGACCCGCGCCATACGGCCGGGCCGCGCCGTCGGCCGTCTGGTGGGCGGTAACCTGTCGCTCGTCCAGCAGTCTATAGGTACGCCATACGAAGTCCCCGTCGACGACGCCATACTGTTCCTCGAAGAGACCAAGGACCCGATGTCGGTCGTCGACGAGCGACTGCTCCATCTCCGAGCCTCGGGCTTGCTTCCTCGCGTGCGCGGGATCGTATTTGGACAACTCTCGCTCGATCGCTCGGAAGAAGACGAGTTCGAGGACTTCGTGCTGGATCTCGTTTCCGACCTGGACGTGCCGGTGCTCATGGACTTTCCCGCTGGTCACGAAATTCCAAACCTCACGGTGCCGTTAGGCACCGAGGTGGAGCTTGTCGTTGAAGAGGAGACTGGGTGGATCCAATACCATGAGGATGCACTCACTCTCCTCTCCACTTCATGAGCGATTTCGACCTGATCGTCATCGGCGCCGGCCCTGCCGGTGAGAAAGGCGCGGCTCAGGCCGCGTACTTCGGCAAGAGCGTCTGCGTCATCGAGCGTGCCCCGAAACCCGGCGGCGCCGCCGTGAACACGGGGACGATTCCGTCAAAGACGCTGCGGGAGACGGCGCTGTACTTCAGCGGTCTGCGGCAACGCGGGCTGTACGGCGTCGACCTTCGCGTGAAGCACGACATCACGATCAGCGACTTCATGTTCCGTGAGCGCGCGGTGGTCGAGGCCACATGGGCGCTCATCGACGAAAACCTGAAGCGCCACAACGTGACGGTGATACAAGGAAGCGCGAAGGTCGTCGGACCGACCACGGTGGAAGTCACGCGGTTCGGCCAGGACGTCCGGCAGATCACGGGCGACGCCATTCTCGTCGCCACCGGATCGCACCCGCAGCAGCCCACGGGTGTTGCCGTCGACGGCACGATTGTGGTCGACAGCGATTCGCTCCTCACGCTCCAGAAGATCCCCGGGCGCATGGTCGTGATCGGCGGCGGCGTGATCGGCTGCGAGTACGCGTGCATCTTCGCCGCGCTCGGCGTGAAGGTCACCATCATCAACTCCAAATCCCGGTTGCTCGCGCACCTCGATGCGGAAGTCGGCGAAGCGCTGCGCCGCCAGATCACGGCGCGACTGGGCATTTCGGTTCAGGTCGACATGGAGGTCAAGGAGATTGTCGTCGAAGGTGAGCACGCGCGCGTCGGCCTGTCGGACGGCTCGAACGTCTACTCCGACGTCGTGCTATTCAGCGCCGGACGCGTCGGCAACACCGAAGAGCTCGGGCTCGAGGAGCTCGGCGTGAAATGCAACAAGCGCGGCTACATCGAGGTCGACAAGAATTACCGCACCGCGGTGCCGACCGTGTACGCCGCGGGCGACGTGATCGGATTTCCCGCGCTCGCGTCGACGGCGATGGAGCAGGCGCGCGTCGCGGTGTGCCACGCGTTCGATCTGCGGTACAAGCAACAGGTATCGCCGGTGCTGCCGTACGGCGTGTGGACGATTCCCGAGATCGCGACGGTCGGCGAGACGGAAGACGCGCTGCTCACGAGCGGCGTCGCCTACGAGGTGGGCCGCTCCTCGTACCGCATCAATCCGCGGGGGCAGATTATCGGCGACACCGACGGATTCCTGAAGCTGTTGTTCGATCCCGACACGCAGCGAGTGCTCGGCGTATCCATCGTTGGCGAGGGCGCGTGCGAGCTCGTGCATCTCGCGGCGTCGGTGATGAGCTTCGGTGGCACCATCGACTACTTCATCCAGGGCGTCTTCAACTTCCCGGCCCTCTCCGACGCCTACAAATACGCCGCGTACGACGGATTGCAGGCGTTGGCTCGCCGGCGCGCGAAAATTCCGGGCCTGCCGTCTACAGGCGAGCAGCGCGCTGTCAAGACGTAGGCAAATAGACGCATTCGAGCAAAAAAGAAAAAGACGCTTGACAGCGCGTCTGCGTGTCGTCAGCAGATCAGCCGGCAAGCGTCGTGTTGTTCTAGCGGAGAATTTGCACCGGCGATATGATCAGCGTTGCAATGTTGACAACAGTGACGCCGACGTCCACCGAGCTGAGCCCGCCGACATCGATCGTCGCGCGCGTGGCTCGCGCCCCCTTCGCATTCGTGGGCGAGCGACTTTGGCTCGACTTCGTCAACACCGACGGTGGCGCGCACGCGGCGGATGGCGTCGGCGATTTTGACGGCCTGGTGGCGTGGCTCGAGACGGCGATCGCGCTGGACGTCGAGCGCGCCCAGATGATGCGCCGCCGCGCGATTCAACAACCGAGTGGCGCGACCGCCGCGCTGGTCGACGCGCGCCGCGTGCGCACGGCGCTGCGCGGTCTCGCCGAACGCGGCGGCGTTGCGCCACAGGTTCGCCTCGACGCATTGGCCGAGATCAATCGCGTGCTTGGCCGCAGCGCCGGCACGCGCCGGCTTGAGCTGCGCGCCGACGGAACGTTCGCGCGCTCGTTCGTTCCCGTCGGAGACGCGTTTGCCGGGTTGATGATCCCCATCGTCGAGTCCGCGGCCGACGCGCTCATTCTCGGGGAGCTCCCGCGCGTGCGGCGCTGCGCGGATCCGCGTTGCGCGCGCGTGTTCTACGACAGCACGAAAAACGCCGCGCGCCGGTGGTGCGACATGGCGACGTGCGGCAACCGCGCGAAGGCGGCGCGCCATCGGGCCCGCCTCAAGGCTTCGTAGTTCTGCGCCGCGTCGAGGTCGTTCGAACGTATCTCGCGCTCGACAGCCGAACGCAACTCCGCCCGGTTTCCTCTGTCTCCATGACGGCGACGAACGTCCAGGGCCCGCAGCGACTGTCGCCCTGCCCCGTTCTCCTGTATCGCCGTCTTTATAAGGAAGTGGGCGAGCAATGGTACTGGCACGATCGCCTGGAATGGTCCGACCAACGGCTTTCGGATCATCTCGCCGCGCCGACCGTCGGCGTGTGGGTCCTCTACGTGGAAGGCGAGGCCGCCGGCTATTTCGAGTTACAGCGGCACGACGACGGTGGCGTCGAGATCCTCTACCTCGGGCTCATGCCCAAGCATCTCGGCCGCAAGCTCGGCGGATACCTGTTGACGTGCGCGGTCGAAGAGGCGTGGGCGATGGGGGCCAATCGTGTGTGGCTGCACACGTGCACGCTCGATTCGGAGCGCGCCCTCCCGAACTACAAGGCGCGCGGCTTCAGCGAATTCAAGACGGAGCGATTGGAAGTGGAACTCGACGGACTGGAAGTCGTATCGGAGCGGATGCTCCACGACTGATCCTGTTGTCATTCCGAGCGCAGCGAGGAATCTGTAGTTGTCGCCTGCAGATCCCTCGCTGTGCTCGGGATGACATCAGGGCCCGCGCTTCGGTCTGCGCTTCCGACCCGACGAATCGCGATACGACGGACGCGGCCCTCTGCGTCGATCGTCGTCCCCTCCCGAGGGGGCGCGGTCGCGGCGCAGGTCGCGCGCTGCTTTCCGCGCATGACGCTCCTGCCGGTCCCGTTTTCGCTCCTCGCGTCGCCGATCCGCCGTGTGGTCGAGGTCCGCGAGCTCCTGCTCGGTGAACGGGCGATCGAGCTCCTCGCGCAGCGCATCGAGCGTGTTCGCGCGCGCCGCGCCGCGGGCGCCGCGCGTGACGACGAAGCGCAACGGCCGATCGAGCGACGGCAGTTCCGAGTCCGCGAGCGTCCGGCCGAGCTTCTCCGGTAACGTGAGCTTCGCGACGCCCCGCATCCCCTGCGGGGTTTCCTCGACGTCGTAGCGAATCGGGATCTCGCGTCCGCGAATCTCCACGAAATCCGGCAGCGAGAGATACTGGTCGCGGACGCGGCGCGGCACGATTGATTCGGCGTCGATGCCGAGGCGCGCGCGCCGAAAGTCGGAATACGACGTCACGTTCTGCTCAGCGAGCTGCCGTTCGTAGAGCGCCGTGAGCTCGTCCATCCCGAGGCGCGCCGTCGTGCCACCCGAGCGGCGCCACGATTCGCGCATCTCTTCGATCGCCACGCGATCCTGTTTCGCCGCTGGATGACGGGCGTCGCCACGTGCCAGCGCTTCGGCCAGTAGGTGTCGCGCTTTGTCCACGAGCTCGGGCGGGAATTCGTCGATCGGCTCGACCTCGCGCTCGAGCTCGAACCCGTGATACGTCACGCGGCGGCGAAGCGCGAGCGGCGCCCGCTTCGCGTTCGGATCAAACACCAGCTCGGGTTCGCTCTCGCGCGCGTAGCGCCGGATGAGCGCCATCGGGACCTGCGTTCCTTCGACGCCCGCGCGCGGCACGCCGAACTTGTCGGCGAAGTAGCGCACTTCGCCCGCGATGGCGCCCCAACTTCCGCACACGCTGGTCTTGGAGACGCGCGCCTGGTCGCCGCTCGCGGTCTCCTCGTCGATGACGAGCGTGAACGGCATGTACTGCGCAAGCAAATCCTGAAACCTCGCGAGCACGTTTTCGCCGGCGTTCGACATCCGATCGGGGAGCGGCAGGCCCACCGCCCGATAGATGCTCGCCATTCCGAGCGCGGCGTCCTCGATGGACTTCACCAGCACACCCCGGCGCTCGGCCCACTCGTCGATTTCCTGCTCGCCGAAGAGATGCCGCGGCAGTCCGTATACCTCGCCCATGCGGCCGGCGGTCTGAAATGCTTCGGCGTAGAGATTGTACGTGGTGAGATGGTCGCTCCCGGGAACGATCACACCATCGAGATCGCGCTCGTCGCGCGTCATCCGGTGCAACGACTCGATGGACGCCATCACGGCGAGAAACGAAATCAGCTCGTCGTCGGCGTTGACGAGCAACTCTGCCCAGGGCCGCTCGACCGGCATCGCCTCGACGGCCCGCCCGTATCGCGTGAGCCGGCCATTTTCGACGATGCCGCGCCGCTCCAGCAGCGTGAGCGCGGCACGATACGCCTGCTTGTCGAGCGGCACCGGAAGATCGAGATCGTCGGCGCGGACGCCGAGCGCCGCGCAGGTCATGGCGACGCGCTCGGAGTCGCCCGCGAGTTGAAACTCCGGCGCCGTGGGTTTGAGCGCCGAGAAATAGATGTCACGATCCGAGAGAATGAAGACGCGGCCGCCCTCGACACGTCCATGCACGCGTCCCGCCATCTGGAGGATCTCGTTGGCGCCGAGATACTCCTGCGTGAGCACGTTGCGGCCGCGGTCGATGACGTTGAAGAAGCGCTTGTCATGGATGATCACGGTATCGAGTCCGCGGACGTTCAGCGCACTCTGTCCCGCGGCGGTCATCGAGAGGAAGTACGGCTTCCGCTCGCCGCCCTCGAGAAACGGGCGAATGATTCGGATCGGCTCACCGCCGTGGTAGAACGCGGTGTTGACGCCCGGCGCATACCGCGAGACGTGCGACGCGGCTTCCTCGACGCCTTTGCGCGTGGGAACGAACATCGCGACGCCGCGCCGCTCCTTTCGAATTTGCTGAAGCAATCGGTGGTCGAGAAACTCGAGCGGCGCCTTGTTCAATACTTTCACCTGGGCGGCTTTCTGCTCGTCGAACTCGTAGACCTCGAGCACGTCGTCCGAGCTCAGATACTCGCGATAGAACGTCGGGTCGACGGTCGCGGACAGCCACACATATCGGCACCCGGTGCGTTTGCCCAGCGCCAGACACAGCTCGAGCTCCGCGGACGTCTGGTGGATTTCGTCGACGATGAGCGTGTCCGTCGGCAGGATGTCGTTCTCCTCAAACCATCGGCGCGCGATGCCTGTCGTGACGATGATGACGTTCCACGTCGGCGTCTCGGGCGTCGCTTCGCGCTCGCGGTTCACGACGCCGACTTTCAGATCGCTCGTGCGCAGAATCTCTTCGGCGATCGGGCGGATGCTCAGCGTCTTGCCAGTGCCCGTACCTGCGACGATCCCGAATCCTTTCCCCGAGCGCGCGAGCTCGCGCACGCGCGCGCCGTAATTCTTTTCGAGGAACGTTTCGATGTGGAGGCCGAGCGCGAGCTCGATGGTCTCGCAGGCGGCGCGCGTCGGCGCGATGACGATGACGCGCCCGGTCGGAGGCTCCGCTTTGACGAACTCTTCGTGATCCGGCGGAAGCCAGTGATCGTGGACGCTGCGAATCACGCCGCCGACGGGTGCAAGGATGGCGCCGCCTCAGGATGACGCGAGCTTCGCGCCCGTCGCCGGATTACGGGAAGTGCAGTATGGGCGGACGCTTCTTGTCGTTGGGAGCGAACCCCTTGATGGCGGGATTCGCTTTGGCGGTGCTGTCGCGCGGCTTCGGCGCCACGTAGTCGTCGCCGAAGATCACGCGACCCTTCGCCGGTCGGTTGCGCACAGCGCTCGCACAATCGGTCGGCGCAGGCTGCTGCGCGGCCGGAACGCCGTCCACCCAAATGCGGCACATCCCCGCCGGCGGTCGCTCGGCGGCAGGGATCTCTTTCCCCTGCCCTTGAGCGGTGAGCGCCTTCGGCGAAGCGAGCGCAACGAGTGCGATTGTGAGTGCAGCCGAGAGCTTCATGATGCGATCTATAAGGCAGAGCGGGTGCCAAGGACGATCTAGCAGTAAGTGAAACTGCGACAGCTACTTAGGAATAGACGCGTTCGGTCGGCGAAGGTCAAACTGTCCCCATCGCTGGAATCATCTGTCTCAGACGAATGACTCGTGATTCATGCTGATGCACGACCCGTGACTCGTGTTGGCGCTCGGTGCTGGTCTCAGTCTCCGAAACTAATACCCGTCTCCCGCGCGGTTCGCACCACATCGTGGGTCGGATCGACGTTCTTTGATTCGCGCAATACGTCCTTCATTGGAATGGTCACGATGTGTGGCGACTGCAGAGCTACCATGTGCCCCCACTGCTTTGCTTCGACCGCGCGGATTGCCGCGCCACCGAATCGCATCGCGAGTAGACGGTCGTACCCTGTAGGCATGCCGCCGCGCTGCAGGTGCCCGAGCACCAAGGAGCGCGTCTCCTTGCCGGTCATCTGCTGAATGTCGTACGCCATGCGACCCGCGATGCCGCCCACGCGACGCTCCTGGCCGGGCATCGACGGACCCATCGTGGACTGCGTGCCGCCTTTCGGGAGCGCGCCCTCGGCGACCACCACGATGGAGAAGTGGCGCCCCGCCCTGTCCCGCGCGAGGATCTTCTCGCACACCTTGGAAAGCTCGTACGGGATTTCCGGAATCAGGATGACGTCGGCGGTGCCAGCGAGTCCCGCGTGCAGCGCGATGAACCCGGCGTGCCGTCCCATCACCTCGATGACGATCACCCGATCGTGACTCTCCGCGGTTGTGTGGAGCCGATCGATCGCCTCGAGCGCGGTGTTGACCGCGGTGTCGAAGCCGAATGTGGTGATCGTGCCGGCGACGTCGTTGTCGATGGTCTTCGGCACGCCGACGATGGTGAGTCCTTTGTCCCAGAGCTTATCGGCGATCGCGAGAGTGCCATCGCCGCCGATCGCGATCGTCGCCTCGATCCCGAGCTGACGCGCGTTGGCGATGAGCTCGTCGGAGCGATCGACTTCTTCAAATGTCCCATCCGCCTTCTTGCGCGGCCACTTGAACGGATTGCCACGATTGGTCGCTCGCAGAATCGTCCCACCCAAGTGCGCGATTCCGCGAACGGAGTCCCGCGTCAACGACACGACGTCGTCCTCGCCAAGAAGCCCCGCGAATCCGCGTTTGATTCCGAGAACCTCCCATCCGCGGCTGATGGACGAGAGCACAACCGTGCGAATCACTGCATTGAGCCCCGGTGCGTCGCCGCCTCCAGTCGAGAGAGCTAGTCTCATGGCCTAGGGCGGAAATGGAAAATGGAGAATGGGAAATGGGTCCGGGACGCTATTCGGCGGCCCATTTCCCATTGCCGATTTCCTATTTCCGCAGTAAGCCAACAATCTCTCCCGGCCTCGCATGCCGATCCACTTTCGACTTCTCGAAGATCGGCGTCCCGTCGCGGTGCACTTCGAAGCGTCCCTTGCTGGACGGAATCAGCTTCACGTCGGCGGCTGGATATGTCGCGCGAATCTCGGCCGCCAAACTGACGGCCCGCGGCTCGTAGTTTCAAAGCGTGCAGTACTCGATCGTAATCGTCATGGCGTTCCCGTCTTCCCGTTCCGAGAAAGCTAACGCGGCGCGATCGGCAGCCCGGCCATCGACGCGAGGCGCCCGATGATCGTGTCCTGCCGTGCGACCACTCCGCGCAGGGAATCGACCTGACTTTGCAGCACGGCGTAGTCCTGCTGCATCGCGGAGAACTGTGTCCCGACGTTGGTCATCGCCTGGGCAATGTTCGCCTCTGCCCGCGGATCCCGGCAGGACGACAGGACGGCTGCCGCGGCGAATACGAATGCTTTACGGATGATTGGTGACATGAAAGGGCCATGTGTGCGTAAACCAGGTATAGCTCCTGGCGGCGCAGTCGCGAGCTTTGCGACATGCGGACAGTTCGTCGTGAAGGGTACACGGTGCTCGAGTTGGTGATCGTCGTCACAATTTCCTCGATCGTCCTCGCTATCGCGATCCCTCCCGCTCAGACGATGCTCGACCGGCTCTCCGTTCATGCCGCGGCATCGGACGTTGCGGCAATTCTGAGTACCGCCAGAACTCTGGCGTTGGCCGGTCATAGCCCCGTCGCCGTGGACGTCGATCCGACGAGCGGAGTCCTCCGAATTCGCCGCGGGGTGGAAATGCTCCTGGCGCGGAACGTCGGCCAGGCTCACGGAGTCCGCCTCGAACGCACTCGCGACTCGCTGACCTACGATCCACGGGGTTTGGGACGCGGCGCGGCGAACCTCAGCGTCATCGTTCGGCGGCGCGCGGCTGTGGAAACCGTGTTCGTTTCTCGGCTGGGGCGCGTCCGTTGATGGATCATCCGCACCGGGCGCTCCGTTGCTAGATTCGCTTTGAGGGTTGCTACCGATGTCGTCCGGTCCCTTCCTGCCGGAACGGCTGAGTTGTTCGGACAGTTCGGCGTCCGTCTGTGATCATGTGACGCGGCAGCCGCGGAGGTGGGTTATCGCTAATGAGATGAGCGACGCCGCCGACGTTCAGCGCGTCCTGAACGGCGACGTGGATGCGTTTGCGCGCTTGGTGGATCGCTATTACGAACGCTGCGCGCGTTTTGCTGTGCGAATGCTGGGGAACCGCGACGACGCGGAAGACGCGCTTCAGTCCACGTTTCTTCGCGCGTATCGCTCGCTTGGGAAGTACCAGGAGCGTGACAAGTTCAGTGCGTGGCTGTACCGGATTCTGGTCAATCAGTGCCGTAGTCTTGCAGCGCGAAGGAACCAGAGGGAGCGCGTTTTCGTAAGAGAAGAAGCGGTCCTGCTCAACGCACCCGACCGACGGCCAAACTGGTCGGGAGATGATGAAGAGTTTGTGCAGCGAGTGCTCGCCGAGTTGGATCCGTTGCTGCGGGAAGCATTCCTGCTGAAGTACGTCGAAGAAATGAGCTACGAGGAAATGTCGACGCTGACAGGAGTTGGAGTGTCGGCGTTGAAAATGCGTGTAAAACGCGCGTGCGATCGGTTACGGTCCAGGTGGGAGCGCATCAAAGATGAGTGACGAGAGAGACTCGCTCGATCCGTACGTGCAGTGGATTGTCAGCGAGGCGCGTCGCTCGGTGGCGGTCGACCCTGCCGCGCGCCACCGTCTGCTCGAAGCAATCCAGGGGGAGTCACGGCCTGAGCGCCGCTCCCCCGTGCTCGCGTGGCTGGTGCAGCCACGACGCTTCGCGCTTCCGCCGCTTGCCACCGCGGCGCTCGCCGCCGGGCTGGTTGGAATCGGGGTAATCGGTGGACTCGCAATTCACCGGGACGGTCGCCTGCCGACCGAACAGCTTTCCTCGGCTGGTGCTGCGCACTCGCAGCTCCCGGACTCTGTCACTCCTCGCGCGGTCAAATTCGTATTGATCGCGC
The DNA here is from genome assembly GCA_036560265.1 of Gemmatimonadaceae bacterium. GTDB lineage: Bacteria > Gemmatimonadota > Gemmatimonadetes > Gemmatimonadales > Gemmatimonadaceae > DASPMP01. The sequence goes on from DATBRO010000122.1 coordinate 16,218, forward strand.
CGCAAGCGGCTCGCGTGGCGCTCGTCGGTGATTTCAACGGATGGGATGCCGCGGCGAACCCTATGATGACGCAGGGTGTCAACGGTATGTGGACGGTGTTCGTTCCTCTGCAGCCGGGCTTGCACACTTACTCTTTCGTCGTCGACGGAGCACACTTCGTTGCCGACCCCACCGCCCCGATCGCGCCCGATGACGGGTATGGCCACAAGAATTCAGTCGTACTCGTTGGAGGACCTTCGCTGTGAGTGTGCTGTCTCTGCGGCGCGTCGCTGCTCAACTCGCGGTGCTGTGTGCGCTGACGGCGGTCGCCGGCGCGCAGGATACAACAGCGCGCGTCCGGGAGCTCGATCCGCTCGCACGCCTCAGTGAGGCGACGCGCTACCAAGTTGAGCTGATTTTCGACTCGGCCAGGGTTTCCGGATTGCCGACGGCTCCTCTCGAGTCCAAGGCGCTCGAGGGCATCGCCAAGCGCGTTGACGGCCGTCGCATCGTCGTCGCCGTGCGCGCTGTTTTTCGATCACTCCGCGATGCGCGCGCGGCGCTCGGACGCACCGCGACGCCGGACGAGCTGAATGCCGCTGCCGGCGCAATTCGGCTCGGCATTCCGGCCGCTGAGCTCGATCGCCTCAAGCGAACGCGTCACGAAAAGGAGCTAACGGTCCCTCTCGTGGTATTGTCGGATCTCATCACGCGTGGCGTTCCACGTGACACTGCCTCTCAGACCATTTTCCAGCTCTGGCAGCGAGGGGCGGCGGACGACGACTTCCTGGGCTTGTGGCGCGGGGTTGAAAGGGACATAGTTTCAGGGACGGCCCCGGGGGTCGCGCTCCTGAATCGGGCGCGCGAGATTCCGTCCAGGGGTCCGCCACCGGCGACGCCGCCTTCGAGTGCGCGTCCCGATCGCTCGGAGAATCCGAACCCATAGGGCGCATGATCGATCCGAAGCTCCACGCCGCCGCGGTTGCGGTATCGCTGGCGCTGCTCACCATAGGGCAGCGCGCGCAGGCGCAGAGTACTTCGGAGTTGGAAACACGACTGGAGGCCGGCGCGATGATGTCGTCGCGCGATGGCACGCTCCCACTCAGCGCGCTCGCGCTTACTCCGGGGGTTCGGTACGCGAACAATCGATTTACCGCGAGCGCGCGCGGATCCGCATGGCTGGGCGACCAGATCCAGCTCGGAAACTCCTCCGCCGCGCTCGAAGCATACTCGCCGCTCCTCTATGGCGTTCGCGCCGAGGTGTCGGCAAACGCGAGCCGCCTCTTCCAGGATCCAACGGTGCAGAACGACCAGTTGGACGCGGAGGGGCGGCTTCACTTCATGCGCCAGCGTGGTGGGGTGTGGCTCGGTTCCGGCGTCGCACGGCCGCTCCGAGTCGCGGCCGTAACCAACGTGAACGTGAGCTCGGGCGGAGTCTGGACCAAGTTCGGGCCTGCCACGCTTCGAGGAAGCGTGACGAGCTTTTTCTTCACGAAGGTCGCGACGCGTACGGACACGGCCGAGAACGCGGCCGTCTGCCCAGCGCTAGCCCCGCCACCACCCAATAGCTCGTCAGATGTGGCACCACCAGCCGACCATTCGGGGACTACCGGCTGCCGCCACCAGTCGAGGCTCACTGACGTCGAAGGGACGGTGCATTGGGAGCACAGGCTGATGGAAGTCACCGTCCGGGGCGGACAGCGCTTCGGAGACAGGTTGGACGTGACTTCTGAATCCCGGCAGTGGGCGTCGGCGCAAGCGTCGATCTGGATTACCAGCCAGCTCGCGGCAGTCGCGGGTGGCGGTCGTGAGCCGGCACAGCCGACGCGTGGTCTGCCCGCCCGCAGCTATGGATCGCTCGGGTTGATGCTCGCGTACTGGCCGATCCCGCGTGGCATCGTTCCCGTCGAAACGCCGTCGAGCCTCGTGCATGCGTTCGAGATTCGTCCGGCCGGTACTTCCTTGCAGCGGCTCACGGCACGCATCGGCGGCGTAGAGACCGTCGAAATCATGGGAGATTTCACCGACTGGGCTGCCATCCCGCTCATCCGCCGTGGACGGGATCTCTGGGAGCTCCTGGTCCCACTGAATCCGGGCGTGCACCAGATCAATCTTCGGATCGATGGCGGACAATGGATTGCCCCCCCGGGAGTTCCGACCCTCAAAGATGGATTCAACGGCGAGGTGGGGGTCCTGGTAGTAAGACCCTAGGGCACCAGCTGGGTTTTCCGCGGCAGCTTCTCATCACGGTTCGCCGCGAGATACACGAACGACGCGACGATCACCGCGTTCTTCTTCATGTCGCTCTCTTGAATCCGCTCGTACACATCTTGATTCGAGTGGTGCGCTCGCGTGTCGTACTCGATCGGATCCTGAATGAACTGGAAGCCGGGGAGACCCACGCCATCGAACGAGAGATGGTCCGTGCCACCCGTGTTTCGGATCGTCAGCGTGCGCATTCCGAGATCGCGAAAGGGCTCCATCCACGCCCGGAAGATTGGTCGGACGCGCTCATTCCCCTGGAGATAGACGCCGCGAATCGCGCCCGTTCCGTTGTCCACATTGAAATACGCCGAGAATCTCTCGTGGTCCGGCTTCGCATGAAGACCCGTGCTATCCCGCGTGCCGAAGTGTTCTCGCACGTACGCGCGTGAGCCCAAGAGGCCTTCCTCTTCTCCCGTCCACAGCGCGATGCGTACGGTGCGTCGCAGCGGCAGACCCGTCGCCTTGAGAACGCGCAGCGCCTCGAGCATGACCGCGGAACCTGCGGCGTTGTCGGTTGCCCCGGTTCCGGTGTGCCAGGAATCGAAGTGCGCGCCGAGCATCACCAATTCATCGCGCAAACGGCGATCGCTGCCGGGTAATTCGGCGACGATGTTGAACGAATTCGTATCGGCGCCATAGAACCGGTTGTCCGCCTCGATTTCGACTTTCACCGGGATGCCCTTCGCGAGCGTGCGGGCGATGCGGCCATAGTGTTCGGCCGAGACGATCACCGTTGGTGGCGACAGCGGCGCATCGGTTGCGCGCGACCCGGTTCCCTGTGCGAAGACGGTCCCCCCATCGCCGCGTCCGGCCTGCAGGACGCCGGCGACGCCTTCGTGCTGAAAGAACTCACCGCGAGCGCGCGCGAGCTCCTGGAATCCGCGAAAGCGACCGGCACCACCGCGACCACCTTGCGGCGCCTCCGCGGGGAGCGCGCCCATCGAATCGAGCTGCGCGTCCGAGGTTCGCCGTGCCTGAGGTTCCCAATGCGGATTGACCGCCGGAGGATCGCCGACCATCACCCATCTGCCGCGCAACGTACCGCGATACTTCGTGGTGTCGGTGACAGAGTCTATGTGTACCAGCACCACTTCGGCGGTGACCGGGCCAGACGTCCCCGTGGACCAGGCGCCAGGGTACGCGATCAGCGGATATGATGACGGCGATACCACACGCGCGGCGAACTTCTCGTTGCTCCAGCCGCGTCCGAACGGGCCCCAGGTTTCGAGTCGTGGATTGCTGAGACCCCAGGTCGTCAACTGGCTTACGACCCACTCACCCGCCGCTTTGGTCTGAGGCGAGCCCGTGAGCCGAGCACCGTACACGTCAGTCAAATAGCTCGTGATCTCCATGACTTTCGATCGTTGCATGCCTTCGTCTCGAATCTTTGCAAGGCCGGCCGTATCGATTTTTTCGGCTTGCTGGCCATGAACGGGAGCCGCCAACGCGAGAGCGGCGGCAAGACGGATGGTCCTGGAGAAATGGTATGACAGCACGATGAGTCTCCACTTGGGGAAGCGACCAACTGCGGTTGGTCGGGTGTCAGCCCGTCACAGAGAAAGTTACGGGGCAGAGAGTCCCATCGCTGTGCCGAAACCCGGAGTCGGGCCGAGCGTAGGTAGGGTCGAGCCGGCCCACCACCAACGCAACCGCCGACGTATGGCATTCCGCACGCGTCTCCCGCTTGTCGCCCTTCTCGCCGTCGCAGCGATCCCCGCGCCTCGCACGTCTGCGTGCGCGCAGAGTCTGGACCTGACGATCAATCACACCGGGTTGAGCATCGGTGATTCGCGTTTCGTTCGCGGCGTGCGGCTGAACTTCCGCGACAGGAACCTCGAGCTCGTCGAAGGCATCAACATCACGATATGGACGCCCTACGAGGGCGCGCGTGGCGTCGTAAAGGGACTCGCGATTGGCCTTCCGGTGACTGGCGCCAGACGCATCGAAGGTGGCGGCGTCGGCGTCTTCGGCGTCGGTGCAGAGCAGGACTTCACCGGCATCGGCATCGGTGGATTCGGTGTTGGCGCCGGCCGCGACTTGACCGGAATCATGATTGGCGGGTTCGGCGTGGGCGGCGGCGGCAACGTCACCGGACTCACCATCGGCGGATTTGGGGCGGGGAGCGGCGGAAACGTGAAAGGCATCACGATCGGCGGCTTCGGCGCGGGTGCGGGTGGCGACGTTACCGGACTGCAGATCGGCGGCTTCGGCGTGGGAAGCGGCGGCCGCGTCAAAGGCATAACGATTGGCGGATTCGGCGCCGGTGCTGGCGGCGATATACAGGGACTGACGATTGGCGGATTCGGCGCTGGTGCCGGCGGTGACATCACCGGAATCACGATCGCCGGGTTCGGCGCGGGCTCCGGCGGAACGTTGCGCGGCTATGCCCTCGCGGCGTTTGGGGTTGGCGCCCCGCGCATTCGCGGCATCGTTATGGCGTCAGCCGCCGGCGGCCAGGATGTCGAGGGCCTCATCATCGCGCCGGTCTATTTCAAGATCGAGAGGAACGGCCGCGTGAAGGGAATAACCGCGAGCGCGTTCAATCACATCAAGGGCGAACAGTTCGGCCTCTCGATCGGGCTGCTCAACTACGCGTGGGAAGTGCACGGATGGCAGATCGGCGTGCTCAATTACGCAGGCAACAATCGGCCGGGACTGAGGCTCTTGCCGCTCTTCAATAGGGAGTGGTGATTCGTTTGTCATCCGGGCGCAGCGAGGGATCTGCAGACCGCAGATGAACGCAGATGGCTGCGGATGCACGCAGATACTTCCGGAGCTTTGGTTCTGCTCGTAATGGCGCGAGAGTCTTTCGCGCCACGTAACCAAAAAAGATTTGTTCGGTGTATCCGCGTTCATCCACGCGAATCTGCGTTCATCTGCGTTCTGCGGATTCTTCGCTACGCAGGGATGACAGGACTAGTCCGCGGCGACGGTTCCGAAGTCGTACCCTGGTACCGAGACTCGCGGAATCGGTTGTCCGATCACGGCTTCGATCGTACGAACCATCGCGATCTCGTCCGGCGCCATAAAAGTGAATGCGTCCCCTTCGCGCGAAGCCCGGCCCGTGCGGCCGATCCGGTGGACGTAGTCTTCCGGCTGTTGCGGCACGTCGTAGCTGATCACGTGCGTGATATGTGTGATGTCGAGGCCGCGCTGCGCGATGTCTGTTGCGACGAGAACTCTCGTCTTCCCGGCCCTGAAGTCCTCGAGCGCCGCCGTGCGTTGCGACTGCGTCTTGTCGGCATGGAGACCGGTCGCGTCGATGCCTTCCTGACGCAAGTGTCGCACGACGCGGTCAGCTCCGATTTTGGTGCGAACGAACACGAGCACGGAATCCAGCTCGCCGTCCTTGAGCAGGTGCGCGAGCAACGCGCTCTTCCGCTCGCGCGGTACCGGATAGACCGCGTGAGTGACCGTCTGCGCTGCTTCGGAGCGGCGTCCGATCTGCACGACGATCGGCTTGCGCAGATACTTGCGCGCGAGCACTTCGACTTCGGGCAGCATGGTCGCGCTGAAGAGCAGCGTCTGCCGGTACTGCGGCATCTCGGCGACGAGGCGGTTGATCTGCGGCGCGAAGCCCATGTCGAGCATGCGGTCGGCTTCGTCGAGGACGAGCACTTCGAGGTCGTCGAACACCACGTTCTGTCGCTCGAGATGATCGATCAATCGACCGGGCGTCGCCACGATGACGTCGACCCCCGCGCGCATCGCGTTCTCCTGGGGTTCGAGCGGCACGCCACCGTACACCGCGACGACTGCGAGCGGCGAATGCTGGGCGTATTTGCGGATGCTCTGCTCGACCTGCTGGCAGAGCTCGCGAGTCGGCGTGAGAACCACGGCGCGCGTGCGGTGGGGACCCTGAGACAGGTGATCCACCAGCGGCAAGGTGAACGCCGCCGTTTTTCCCGTACCCGTTTGTGCCAGCCCGATCACGTCACGGCCCCGGAGAATGAGCGGAATCGCTTCGCGTTGGATCGGGGTCGGAATCCGGTAGCCGGCGTCTCGCACGGCTTGCAGAACCTCTTGGGACAGACCCAGCGTATCGAATGTTTCGCCGGGCTCTGGAAGATCTACTTCAGTTTCTGTTATCACCTGCTCCATATGTGCTAAAGCTAGTCGCGATAATGGCTTGACGCTACGGCTCGGGCTTCAAAAAACGCAAGAGCTCCTCATTCGTTTGGGACGCGCATTCCTGAAGTACGAGATGGCCGCCTTCCCGAATCGTAACGATTCGCACATTCGGGACGAGCATGGCTCGATCGACTGCGCCGCGCACGAGGAGATCGCGTCCACCCGTGATGACGAGCACCGGGACGGAGACGCTACGCAGTTTGTTGGCCGGTATGCGGCCCCACGCAACGCGATGGAGGCAAGCGCGGCAGGCGCTTACAAATTCGTCGAACTGCGTTGGTGCCCAGTATTCATCGATGTCTCGCTCGGTCGGGCGCTCGCTCGTTCCGAACGCGATGCGCAGAACAAGCTCGACCATACGACGCGTGAGCAGGACAGGAACGATCCGGTTCACTATGCTCGGCGAGAAGAGCCTGATCGGAAGCACCAGTGGCGCACTGCCGAGTCCGACAGAGTTGATGAGCACCATCCGCTGGAGCCGACTTTCGCCGCGCGTGGCGAGGTCGAGCCCGAGTGATCCTCCGAGGGAATGTCCGACGAATGCAAACCGGCGTACGCTCATCGCACTCGCCACGGAGAGCACGGTGTCGCTCAGTGCGCGCGTCGTGTACTTCGATTCTTCGCCGGGCTTGTCGCTCAGTCCGTGTCCCGGCAGATCGAACGCGATGACGCGATATCCCGCCTCGGCCAGAGCCGGAATCATCTCCGCGAAGGTGTAGACGGATGCACTCCAACCATGCACGAGCACAACTGCGGGCGCATCGTCGGCGGCTGGCCCACTTTGAATCACGCGGAGCGTCAGACCGTCGTCGAGCGTTACGTAGTGAACGCTCACCCCAGGAACGCCGGCGGGATACATCCTGTCCGGCGGCAACCGCCCCGAGCGTGACGGCCTCAGACCGGCTCGATCGGTCGTCCTAGAATCCTCGCGATCAGCCCTAGGCGAAACGTTGCGTCCGTCCAGCGCTCGTCGCCCGAGAGCGCGCCTTCGAGCGGATACGTTGGCCAGACGAAAGGATTCGTAGAACGCACCGCCGCCATTCCCTTGTGCGGATGCCACACGCCTTGCTCGTCACGATCCTCGAGGAAGCGGTCGAACAGTTTCGACCAATTCTCGTTGCGGCGCAGAAATCCGAGACGCGCCATGAGCTCGAGCCACGTGATGGCGCTCGGCACGTCCGCGTCGGCCGCGTTGCGGTTGGGCAGTTGGTCGCCGAGCATCAAGTGAGGCTGCGACACCACCTTTCTTCCCACCATCTGAAGCGCTTCCTGCCGTGGAAGCGGCTGCGTCAGGAAATGGTACAGGCGATCCATCGCCTCGAAATGCTCGGTGCGAAATAGGGGCATGTGCGCGAACATGACAAGCGCGTACATCGAGGGCGGCGCCGCCTCGGCCGCGAGCACGTGCTGATTACCGACGCGAATCCACGGCTTCTGCGCCAGCGGGGAGCGGAGAAAGCTCGCGATACGCTCCAGAACGCGTCGCGCCACGCCACGAAGTCTGGGATCGTCTTCGTAGCCCGCATGGGCGAGCGCGGCTCCCGCGGCTTCGCGCAAGATCGAGCGTCCCCGGCGCACGAGGTCCTCGTCGTTGGTCTTCCCGCCCAACTCGTAGAGAAACCCCGGATCGCTGTCTTCTGCGAGCAGCCGAAAGAGGATCCGGCGTGCGTGCACGAGGGGTGGCGACTCCTTGTCCCACCCGTACTCCAGGAGACGCCGAACGGCGTTGATGGTGCCGACCCCCTCGAAACGGTCCGAACGTGTCGACGGCATCGACAGCATCGCGTTGTTCCACGTTCCGTCTATGCGCTGCTGCAGCGCCAACATCAGTGCAGGCTTGTACGTATAGGGAATCGCAGTCACGCGATCGCCCACCTGATCGCCGAGGCGGGCGACTTCTATGATGGCGCGATACTGTAAAGGTGCTGCAGCGTGCTCCAGCAGCCAGCCTAGCGGAAAGCGGACCGGTGACGGCGGTGGCGATGCTGGGGCAGGAGAAGCCGTCGCTGGCAGAGATGGCGGAAGGGTCACTTGGCTGTCGATTCGGTCTCCCTTCGGGCAGCGACGGGTTACCGCGCAGGAGCCCGGCGGTTTGGGCGCGTAAGCATAAAGCGTTTTGACATTTGCGCTAGAGGGTCGTTAAGGCGCTTGTAATACTCCACTTACCATTTTTGTCCCATTCCCTCACAACAATCCCAAGGAGTCAAGCACAATGAGGAAGCTTCAGCTCGTGCTCGTAGCGGCAATGCTCGTCGGTGCCGCGTCGGTTTCATTCGCACAAGATGCTCAACAGCAGGCCGCGCCGCCTCCGGGTCGCCCCAACATGATGGCGACGCTGATGCAGGGAATTACGCTGTCGGCTGAGCAGCAGCCGAAGGTGGACTCGATCGTCAAGAAGTACTCAGAGGAGCGTCAGGCTCTTCGGCAGGATCAGAGTCTCGATCAGGACGCGCGCCGCGCGAAGGGCCGTGAGCTGATGGCGAAGCAGTCCGACGAGATCAAGGCGCTTCTCACGGACGATCAGAAGAAAGTGTTCGAGAAGAACCTCGCCGATGCGCAAGCGCGCATGCAGGGTGGTGGCCAGCGGCCGCCTCAGCTCTAAGCTGATCAGGATGTAGGAAGTGGGATGTCGGATGTAGCGTTACACATCCGACATCCCACTTTCTATATCCCATGAGAGGCGAATTCCTCGATATCAACGGCGTTCGTCTCTATTACTACGCCGCTGGCTCGCGCGGCGCGGGTGAGCCCATCGTCCTGGTGCATGGGTTCCCAACCTCAGGACATCTGTGGAGCACCATCGTTCCGCTGCTGCCAACGGGTCATCGAGTCGTGGTGCTCGACCTGCTGGGTTTTGGTCGCAGCGATCCGCCGTCGTCACACGGCGTGGATTTGCGGTCGCACGCGGATCGGTTGATCGCGGTTCTGGACCACCTCGGGATCAACTTTGCGTGCATCGTTGGACACGACATCGGCGGCGGCATCGCGCAGTCGGTGGCGATCCGGCACCCGCATCGCGTCTCGCGAATGTGTCTCGTGAGCAGCGTGGCATTCGACGCGTGGCCGACGCGCGCGGTTAAACTCGCGCGCGCGATGATCCCACTTACCCGCCACTTGCCGCCGAGCTGGATCCTGTCGCTGGTGCGGGCGGATCTGCTGCGCGGCTATCTCGATCATGACCGCGCGTCGCACGACATCGATCTGTATCTTCGGCCTTTTGCGGATACGGACGGACGAGAAGCACTGATGACACACCTGCACGCGCTCGATTGCGGGGAAACTCAATCGCTGGCGACGCGGCTCAAGGACGTCGTGTCGCCGACCGCGATCGTCTGGGGCGAGCACGACCCCTTCTTGCCCGTTTCGCTCGGGGAACGGCTCCGTTCAGCGATTCCGGGCAGCACGCTCGAGATCATCCCCGAGGCGCGGCACTTCGTGCCTGAAGAAGCGGCGCATCAGTTGGCTGGAGCTATTGAGAGATTGCTCCAGCGGTAATGTCGTCCTTCGCTTCGCTCAGGATGACACTACTTCGTTGAGTCTCGCTTCGTTGAGTCTCGCTTCGTTGAGTCTCGCTTTGACGAATCACGTTTCGACGCGACGTCCTTGAGCGAATCGCGCTTCAGCGCTTCGACGGTGTACCGGCTCCCGGGATTCCACAGTATCCAGCTCATGAATCCGCTGGCATAGCCCGATCGAATCTGGGCGCGCACTTGTTCGACGCCATAGCGGGGTGCGCCGAGTGTGAAGTCCTGATACCAGGGAATGATCTTCGCGGCGCCGGCAATCGACTGCGTACGCCGCGTTGCATCTTCGAGGGCGTGTCCGATGGTCTCGTACGGCTTCGCGTTTGGATTCGAGAGTCCATACGTGCCCGGCGCGAAGTGCGACGGATAGTTCATGGGAAGAACGACGTCCGCGCGATCGATGAACATCTCCCATCGTTGGCCGATCCCCATGTCGGTGGTGTCGGTCGCCGTGAGACCGAAGACGTCGATGGTCATCGGAACACGGAGCGGTTTTACGAGCATGCGCAGATACGCCAGCTGATCACGAATCACCGCGGCGCGAACGCGTCCATTCATTTTGGCGTAGCGTCCTTCGTCGATGACGCGATCTTCATCCGGAAAGCGCACGTAGTCGAATTGGACCTCGCTGAAGCCGAGCTTCACCGCCTCCGCGGAAATATCCGCGGCGTACTTCCAGATCTCGGGATACGTCGGGTCGAGCCACGGGTTGCCTTTCTTGTCGAGCCACACGGCGGTCGAATCGTCTTTGCGACGAATGGCCCACTCCCGCTTCTTGTCCGCGAGCAGCGGATCCTTTGCGATGACGATGCGTGCGATGGGATAGATGCCGTACAGTCGCAGTGAATCGAGCACCGCTCGAACGCGCTTGTAGGACATGGGCTGCGTGGTGTCGGCGCCGATTTCGCGCGCGAGGGGCACCTCGGAGCGATAGAGCATGAGACCGCGATCGTCTTTGACGTCGATGACGAGCGCGTTGATCTCGGTTGTTTTGGCGATATCGATGAGCCGCCACATTGGTGGGCCGATAGCAGCCCAGCGATTGACGTAGAGTCCGCGCAGTGTGTCGGGCGTACGGACGAGTGGCGCGGCGGGACGGCGTACCGAGTCCGGAAGCGCGGTTCGGACGCGCGGAGTGTCGATTTGCGGAGAGTTGGATTTGCCGAGTTTCGCATCGCCCGCCACACAGGCGATGAGAACAAGAGGCGCGAGACGGTGAGGCATTGGGATTAATAACGATCGGTGCGGCGGCTGGCACTCGAGCAGTCGGCTCTCGGCATCGGCTCTCGGAGTCGGCAGAAGTGAGTACACCGCGCTCGACTAGAGCAGCATCCGCGCCCGATAGCCGATGCCGAGAGCCGAAAGCCAGAGGGGTCGACGCGTTACGAAGATCGGTATTACGGTGTGCAGTTCCTACAACCGCCGCACTTCGTCCGCAGCATCCAACAAGTGTCCAATATCCTTGGACACCGCGCGCGCTTCACGCGTCGCGCTTGTCACGTCATCCAGTGCGCTGGAGACGCCGGCCGACCGGAAACGGACGAGATCCAGTTTGAGATTCTCGAGCGCGAGGCTCGCGCTCTCGAGTTGGGACGACAGCGCGGAGCGGCGCTCCAGCAGATCGCGCAACGTCGTGCGCTGCCGCTCCAGGAGCGCGACGCGTCGCTGCTGCTCGGATGTATCCGATTCGCGTTTCAACGTCTCGAGTCTCGCGTCCAGCGAGCCAAGGTTCGCGCCGTTCGCCTCGGCGTCGAGACGGTGCAAGGTCATTGCGACGGACGCGACACGCTCTACCAGCGCCGTGACGGTGGCCTCGATGTCCGCGGGAAGCATCTCGCGCTCGTTGGGCGCCATCCGCTTCAGGAGATCGGCAATCACCTGCCGGCTCGACGCCGCGCGACGGATCGTCGTGCCATGCGGTCCGTCGAGAATTTCCTGCGGCACGAGCGACGCGGCATCGCCGCCGCTCTGTGGCGTCCCCGCGCCGATCGCCGGCGAACGCGTGCTGCTCGGGCCGAAAAAGATCTGCTTCATCGACACGCCATCGCCCCAGAGCGAGCCGAGCTGTCGCATGAGTCCGACCGACATGCCAAGGATGGGGAAGATCGCCCACGGAAAGCGCGGGCTCGTCAGGACGTTGATGCCCGCGAGCATCACCATCATTGCGACGTTCCCGCTGAGCGCTCGACGAAAGCGTGCAATGCGCTGTTCGACCGGCGCCTCGGGCACCGAGTAGCCGGCTTTAATGGCGTCCTTGATGGTGTCGCGCTGTTGACGATACCAATCGCGACGCTCCCGCCGTGACAATCCTTGCGGGGGCATTTGCATCCATGGGAATGGACCCGGAATCTGTGGGGCCGGGAGCGCCGGAGGCATGGGGGCCGAGGAGGCCGAGGGGGCCGAAGGAGCCCTGTTACGCGCCGGCTCCTGTTGTCGCGAAGAAGGATCGGGAGGTGGTGGAGGAGGTACGGGATACACACGCGCCATCGTGCGCTCGAGCACGGCGTCGCGCATCTCACCCGCGGTACGCCACCGGTCTTCGGGGCGCTTGGCGAGCGCGCGCTCGACGGCGGATGCGAGTGACGCGGGTATGTCGGTGCGACGTCCGCGAAGGGGCGGCGGCGGTTCCGAGACGTGCTTCATCAGCATCGCCGGTGTGTTCGTCGCCTTGAATGGCGGCTCACCCGCGAGCATCTGATACGCGACGATGCCAAGCGAATAGATGTCGCTACGGCCATCCACGTCACGCTCGCCCATTGCTTGCTCGGGACTCATGTAGGCTGGCGTGCCCACCGCCATGCCTGTCACGGTCAGGCGGGATTCTTCGGCGGCGGCGCGCGCAATGCCGAAGTCCGTGACCAGGGGACGGCCGGTCGCGCGCTCGAGAAGAATGTTGTCGGGCTTGATGTCTCGGTGCACGACGCCCTGCCGGTGCGCGTAGTCGAGCGCGTCCGCGACGTCGCCGGTGACGCTGCGGACGTGCTCGATGGGCATCGCGCCATCCCGCGCGATGCGCTTTCCCAGACTCTCGCCATCGACCAGCGCCATCACGAAGAAGACGAGCCCCTCGCGCTCATCCACCGTGAAGATCGGCACGATGTTCGGATGCGAGAGCTGCGCGGCCATCTGCGCTTCGCGCAGAAAGCGCGATTTCACGCTGGGGTTGAACGCCAGATCTGGCGGGAGAAGCTTGATGGCCACTCGGCGATTCAGCCGCACGTCGAGCGCGCAGAACACGGCCGCCATCCCACCCCGGCCGAGCTCTTTTTCGATCAGGTAGTGATCGCCGACGGCCGCGACGAGTCGGTCGCGGAGATAGTCGCTCACCCGGGTCTCGCGGACTGCCGCTGGCTCATTCGTCCCGAACGGTCGGTGACCCGCGCGAGCTCGTCGGCCACGAACAGCGCGCTATCGACGTTCTCCGCGAGCGCCATGGCCTCGAGCGCGAGCGAGGTCACGTGCTGGTGCGTCTGAGCCCCCGCGCGCAGCCGCAGCATGTCGAGCTTGAGCTGTCGGAGCGCCAGCGAACACGTCTCCAGCTTTGCGGCAACCGCATCGCGGCGATCCTGGATGTCCTTCACGGCGCGACGCTGCCGCTTGAGATACGCGAGGCGCCGCACGCGCTCTTCACTCCCCGCCTCGAGCGGATTGGCCTGATCTTCCAAGCGGGATATCTCGGATTCGAGGGCGCCGCCGCCGCCACTGACGACGTTGCGCTCGAGATCCGCGAGCGCAATGGCGAGCGACTGAATACGCTCGTGGAGCACTTTGGCGGATTTCGCGACGTCGGCAACGCGATCGCGATCGCGCTCCGGCATCGTGCTCACCAGGCGAACGATTTCGTCGCGGTCGGTTGCCGCGTGGCGGACGCGGTCCGCGTGCGTGCCTGCCGCGTCGTACACCGATTCCGGCGTCGCCGGCAGGCTGGAGCCATAGTCACGGTAATCAGCGGCCGACATCTGTCTCGCGCCCGACGACCGGCGCGCGACGAGCCGCGCGCGATTGCGCTCACGCAGCTCGCGGCGCTTGTCGCGGTTGAACAGCGCGCGCATGTACTCGAGAAACTCGTCCGCGACGTCGATCAGCTCGCGCTCGCGCGGCTGCTTGAAGACGTCGCGCCAATCGTACCCTTCGCCCCACAACCGGGCGTACTTGTACGCCAGGTAGATGCTCCAGACAACCGTGACGGGGAAAAAATTCTCGCGGCTGACGAGCGAGGCGACGATGATCACCGCGTTGATCGAGACGTACAGCGGCAGCTTCCGGCGGAACCTCACAACGTCCGGATGCTCGAAGCGCCGCAGATCCTCGGCGGTCGGGCGCCAGTCGTCCATTCCGTAGTCGGAGGGTACCAACGGCGCAGGCTGCACGGGCACGAGCGGGCCCGCCTGGGCGGGGGTCGGTCGGACATCCGGGATGTGCCCGGTGTCGAGCGCGGTGACGAGCGCCCCGGCGCTGGGGAAGCGCATGACCGGATCCTTCTCCAGGCACATCATGACCGCGCGCGACAGGTCCTGAGGAACGTCCGCGCGACGCTGCGTCACGGGCGTCGGCCGCTCCGAGATATGCTTGACGAGCATCGCCGGCGTGCTGTTCGCGATGAACGGTGGCTCGCCGACGAGCATCTGATACGCGACGACGCCGAGCGAGTAGAGGTCGCTGCGTCCGTCGATCTGACGATCGCCCGCCGCCTGCTCGGGCGACATGTACGCCGGCGTCCCGATCGCCATGCCGGTCGCAGTCAGACGACCACCCTCGCCTTCGCTCGCAGCGCGGGCGATACCGAAATCGGTCACCATCGTCCGGCCGGTGCTCGCGTCGAGGAGGATGTTATCCGGCTTGATGTCGCGATGGACGACGCCCCGCTCGTGTGCATAGGCGAGCGCATCGGCCACCTCGCGCGTGACGCGCCGGACGTCGTCCACGTTCAGGACGCCTTTGTCGTGCAGCCGCTTCGCCAGGTTGTCTCCGCTGATGAAGGCCATCACGAAGAACACGAGCCCTTCCATCTCGTCAACGGTGTAGATGGGGACGATGTTCGGATGACTCAGCTGCGCCGCCGTCTCGGCTTCGCGCAGGAAGCGCGTTTTTATCGCGCTCTGAAACGCGAGCTCGGGCGGCAGCACCTTGATCGCGACGTGCCGCTTGAGCCGTTTGTCGCGCGCCCGATACACGATCCCCATCCCGCCACGGCCGACCTCACTGTCCAGCTCGTAGTGCGCGCTCAGAGCCCGTTCGATGTGAGCGCGTAGCTCGGAACTCGACGCCGACGCGGACGGGTCGACCGGTAGGGGAGACTGAGGAGGCAATCGGCTAAGTCGGGGTCTGGGTGCGGCTGGAAGGATAGTACTGCTCATGCAAGTGTGTGGAAAGGATGAACCTATGAGAGCCAACTACGCCGTTTTTTCGCTGCACTATCGACAGGAGCACTACGTCATTCCAGCGGCTCTGAGTTGCAAAAGCTGTCAGAGTGTCGTAAGACAAGGAGACGCGAGCACGCAGCGACCCGTGTCTTTTCAGGGAAACGATGGGCTAAGCTGAAGTGTCCCATCAGTTAGGCAGCGAGCCCGTGGCTGGAATGGAGTGTGCGAACGACAACGAGTAGGAAGTGAGAAGTGGGGAAGTGGGCAGTGCCCCTCTCCGCCGAAAGCACTTCCCACTTCTCACTACTCACTACCCACTGACGAAAATGGCTCAGCGCCAGACCCTCCCCGTCCTACCGCTGCGCGGAACCGTGATCTTCCCCGGTCTCACCGCGCCAATCGCGGCTGGGCGGCCGGGAACTTTGCGAGCGATAGAAGCAGCGCTGCGGGGCGAACGCCTCGTGTTCGCAGTTGCGCAGCGCGACAACACTGACGAACCAACGCCCGACATCTTGTACCAGATGGGCGTCATCGCGCGGATCGGCCAGATCCAGCGCGGACTTGGCGGCGTGCAACTCCTCCTTCAGGGCGAGATGCGCGCGACCGCTTTACAGTACACCACGACCGAAGGCTATCTCAGCGCCGTCGTCATGCCGGTCGACGAGATGAAGCCGGTGAACGAAAACGATCCCGCCTTCATCGCCCTGCACAAAGAGATTCGCGAGCGCGCCGCCGAGTTGGGCGAGCGCCGCGGTTTGCCGGAAGAAGTCGTGCACCAAGTGCTCGATGCCGTCACCGATCCCGGCCGGTTCGCCGACCTCGTTGCCGGTTACATCGAGCTGCCAGTCGCGGAGAAGCAGGGGCTGCTCGAGACGCTCTCCGTCGAGGAGCGGCTGCGCCGCGTGCTCGTGCACGTGCAGCGTCAGATCACCATGATCGAGACGCAGGAAGAGATCAAATCACAAGTGCAGGAAGAGCTGGGCGAGCGGCAGCGCGAGATGTATCTGCGTGAGCAGATGAAGGCGATCCAAAAAGAGCTTGGCGAAGACGATCAATCGAAGGAGATCACGGAGCTGCGCGAGAAGCTCTCGAAGCTCGTGCTTCCCGACGAAGCGCGTCGCGAAGTCGATCGGGAGCTGGGACGCCTCGAGCGTTCTGGACGCGAGTCGATGGAAGCGCAGGTCATCCGCACGTACCTCGAGTGGGTGAGCGAGCTTCCGTGGAACGAGCGGTCGGACGACAGCCTCGATCTCGCCAACGCCCAGACGGTCCTCGACGAGGATCATTACGGACTACCGGACGTGAAGGATCGCGTCCTCGAGTTCCTCGCGGTGCGTCAGCTCCGCGCGCAGGAAATGGAGGACGAGCTCAAGAAGACGGGAGAGCTCTCCATCGAGAAGCTCCGCGCGACGCGGGAGGACGCCACGCCCGCGCTGCACCTTGCTCGCGACGAGAAAAAGGCGATCAAGGACACCAAGGAAGCGAAAGCGCGAGCGATGGCGAAAGGCCCAATCCTGCTCTTCATCGGACCTCCGGGCGTCGGCAAGACGTCGATCGCAAAATCCATCGCGCGGTCGCTGGGACGCAAATACGTGCGCGCCTCCCTCGGCGGCGTACGCGACGAAGCCGACATTCGCGGACACCGTCGCACATACGTCGGCGCGATGCCGGGCCGCATCATCCAAGGAATGAAACAGGCCGGGACGAAGAATCCGGTATTTCTGTTGGACGAGGTCGACAAGCTCGGCGTGTCCTTCCAGGGCGATCCGGCGAGCGCGTTGCTCGAAGTACTCGACCCCGCGCAGAACGACACGTTTACGGATCACTATCTCGGCGTGCCGTTCGATCTCAGCGAAGTGCTGTTCATCTGCACCGGCAACTTCGTGCAGAACATTCCGGGCCCGGTGCTCGACCGCATGGAAGTGGTCGATTTCGCCGGATACACGGAACACGAGAAAGCCGAGATCGCGAAGCGGTATCTCATTCCGCGCCAGCTCGAGGAGGCGGGGCTCAAGGGAAAGCACGTCGAGTTCACCGACGGCGCGGTCGAGAAGATCATCTCCGAGTACACGCGTGAGAGCGGCGTTCGCCAACTCGAGCGTCAGATCGGCGCGGTCGCGCGCAAAGTCGCGCGGCGCATTGCCGGCGGCGATCCCAAGGTGATCGCGGACGGCAAGATCGACGAAACCGAGGTGCGCGAGCTGCTCGGCCGTCCCAAGGTTCACCCCGAACGCGCGAGCGAAGAGAACGAAGTCGGCGTCGCGACCGGGATGTACTACACGCCCGCCGGCGGCGACATCATGTTCGTCGAAGCCGCGATCAGGCGGATGTACGGTTTGGGCCAGCGCCTCGCCGACAGCGAAACGAAGACTCAGGTCAGCGGGTGGGGGAACGTGTCGCTCATTCTCACGGGACAGCTCGGCGACGTGATGAAGGAGTCGGCGCGGGCAGCGCTGACCTACGCAGCGACCCACGCGCATTCGCTCGACATCCCCGAGGACCGCCTCGGCTCCATCGAGGTGCACGTCCACGTGCCCGCGGGAGCTATTCCCAAGGACGGTCCGTCGGCTGGAGTGACGATGTCCACAGCGCTGGTGAGCGCGATGTCAGGGCGTCCTGTGAAGAAGGACGTCGCCATGACGGGCGAGATCACGCTCCGTGGACGGGTTATGCCCATCGGAGGATTAAAAGAAAAAGTGCTCGGGGCTCATCGGGCCGGCATCAAGCACATCGTGCTGCCGAAGGACAACGAGGGCGATCTCGAGGATATCCCGGAGGACGTCCGGAAGTCGCTCACGTTCCACCCTGTTGCAACGCTCGACGAAGTCTTCGAGATCGCGCTGCTGCCCGCGCCGAAGCGCAACGACGAGCCGTCGGGTCAGACGATGATGGAGGTCGCGGAGAAGCGGGTCGCGGCGGGCGCCTGACTAAGTGGCGGCGGGCTGGCGAGGTCGTGTCGGCGGCTACTGCTCGCTGGCGCTCGCTACTTCGCCGCTTTGCGGCTCAGATACCCGCCTTACACGACCTCGCCAGTCCGCCGCAATCAATCGTCGCCGCGCCGGCCGGCGTTGGGGTCGAACTCGGTGACGGGAATTCTGAATTGCTTGGCAATCTCAGGATCGCCGTCGTCGCCCAGTACACGCTTGGCGATATACTCGCCTAGCACAGGTCCTTGCTTGAAGGCCTCGGCGTTGCCGCCGCCCGCGATCCAGATGTTGGGTAGGTCGGGATGTTTGTCGATGATGAAGTTGCGGCTCGACGTGGACTCATAGTGACAGGCCCGCGTCTCATTCAGAGGCGCGTCCTTGAGATCCGGAAAGTGGTCGCTGACGAACTGACGCGAGCGTTGGACGCGATCCGGATCGACCCATCGTACGCTGAGGTCCGGATCCGTCACATTGGCCGAACCCGCGTTGTTCGTCGGCGCGTTGTTCGCTGTCGCGCTGTTGGCCGTCGCGCGGTTCGTCATCGCGCTGTCCGCCAGCGCGCTGTTTCCTCTCGCGGCAGTCGGGCCACCGCCGCCGCCCCCTCCTCCTCTCACCCGAAAGCCGCGATTGTCTACCGGTAACCCGGGCCACCCGGTGGCGCCGAGGATATTCCAGCTCGGCATGTTGGGATAGACGAAGCGCTGGTCGGCGACCGGCGTGCTGTAGTAGAAGACGGTGCCGAGCGGCGTGCGCATGCGATTCTGCATCAGCGCGAACGTCTTCCCGAGCCACGGCCCGACGGCGAAAACGAATGCGTCACCGGAGATGATATCTCCGTTCGTCAGCTTGAGCGTGTTTCCGTCGAATCTCCCCGGCTCGGGAGGAATGACACGGCCGATGATCATGCGTCCGCCCTCATAACGAAACACCTCGGCGACCGACTCGGTCGCGCGCCTGGCACGGACGACGCCGGCGTCCGGCTCGTACAGGACGGCGTTGATGTCTTTGAGGGAAAACTGCGGCCAGCGCTTTTTCACCTCGTCGACGGAGAGAACTTCGTGCGGAATCGAGTTCTTCTCCCACCAGGCTTTTGTCTGGGTGAGAAACGGCTCCCAGTCCGAGCGGAGAATGATGTCGCCGGTGGTGAAGAACACTTGCATCTTGAGCGGCTTGGCGTACTCGGCATCCCACTCTTTCCAGCGCGTCAATGCTTTACGCGCCCAACGCATCCACAGCTCACCGTGTGGCCGATCACCGTAGGAGCTGCGCACACCGCGAGTCTCGTCGCCGGACGTGGAGCGAGAATTCCCGGGACCGAGCATGTCCACGAGGGTGACGCGCGCGCCCATGCGCTGCAAGTTGAGCGCGGTCCAACCGCCGAAGGCGCCAGCGCCGATTACGACGATGTTGGTGCTCGACCGACCGGATCGCAGGAAGCCTGGCCCGGTGGCGCAACTCGTGAGCAGTGCTCCAGCGCCGACGCCGGCGATCTTGAGAAAATCCCGGCGATCGAGTCGGTTCACGGTCGGAGGTGCTTCACGCTATCGCGCGCGGTTTTCAGCGGCCGACACGAATCCGCCGCCGGGCTGATGCGGATGCGTCGCATCGCCGTCGAATCTGCCGCAAGGGAGTCGGTGCCCGCGGCAAAGCCATTGAGCTTGAGGATGTACGCAATGACGCGCGCGTATTCATCGTCGGTCAGTCCGCCGGGATTGTCATCCGGCATCGTGGTCTTGAGCGTCTTGAACAGATCGTAGACGGTCCGCCCGAACCAATTGGAGCGAAACTGTTCGTCGGTATGGTAGCTGGTCGTGTGACACGAGGCGCAGACAGCCCGGTACACTGTGTCGCCGCGTAAGGCCTGAACCTCTGTGTAGGCGCCGGCAGCCGAGCGATCAGGCGGAGGGGTGCCGTTGGTCTGGGCGGCAAGCGGGGCGGACGCGAACAGCAGCGCGACAACGAGACGTGAAAGCACGACGCAAAAGATCGTCGCGCGCCGACGGTGTCAAGCGGTTGTCGCTACCGCTTCACTCTCACAGTGGCCACATCCGACGTCTGGAGCCCGCCAGGTGTAGGAAGCACAGTCCCCCGTTTGCACGACGCGAGCACGGTCGCGAGTGCCGAGGTCATTGCAACGAGAATGATTCACCGATCGGCCGTCATAGCCGTACAAACCCGCTCGTCGCTGTTCCCGTCACGGTGCGCAGCTAGCGCGCAATGAACGGTCCCCATTGGGGGATCTTCCAGGGATTTACGCGCAACAAGGGCGGCTCGGTGCCTGGCAGGAAGTACTCGACGTATTTCCCATCGGGCGGCGTGGTGGTGTCGGCAAGCTGCCCCGACATGCGATCGAGCTCCGCGTAGCTCAGGTCGGCTGGAGCGAACCACTCCCCCGCACTTCCATTCCCGTAATACCGCGCGACCATGTTCGCCCAGATGGGCGCCGCAAGAGTGCCACCGGCCGCGCCGGGCATGATCGTCTTCGGCTTGTCAAAGCCGAGCCAGACCCCCGCGACGAGCGACGGAGTCACGCCCATGAACCAGACGTCGGCGTTGTCGTTTGTCGTTCCGGTTTTGCCAGCGATCGCGATCTGGGGCGGAACGATGCGCCGCGCAGCCTGTCCGGTGCCACGCTCCGCGGCATCGCGCAGCATATCGCGAACTATGTATGCGACGCGAGGGTCGATGACCTGACGCGATTCGGGTTGGGGAGCGGAGTACACGATGCGACCACCACGATCCTCGATGCGCGAGATGTAGCTCGGCTGGACGGTGAGGCCGTTCGTCGCAAACGCGGAGTACGCGGCCACGAAGTTGACCGGACGCACGACCGACGCGCCGATCGCGCTCGACGGATATGGCAGCATCGGCGTGTCGATGCCGACTCGCCGCACGAGCGCCGCGACCGAATCCATCGTCACGCGAAGCCCGAGTTGCACCGCGACCGCATTGCGCGAATGGATCAGCGCCTCGCGCATCGTGATCGGACCCATGAACTGGCCATCCGAGTTATCCGGCCTATAGACCTCACCGTTCGGCAGCGGGATCGCGAGCGCGGTGTCCGCAACGATGGTGTTTGCCGGAATGCTGTCCATGATCGCGCGCGCATAGACGAACGGCTTGATGGACGAGCCGGGCTGTCGCAACGCGTACGTCGCGCGATTGAAATTGGAGCGACCATAGTCACGTCCTCCGACCATCGCGCGAACGTCGCCGGTGAACGGATCGAGCGCGACGACGAGCCCTTGCAGGTAGTCATCACGACCCGCCGGCAGCTCGGACATTTTGGGATAGCGGTAGCCCTCCCGCATCTCGACCGCGGCGACGCCCTGCACGAGGGCGTCGGCTGCCGCGCGTTGCAGCGCGGGCTCGAGTGTCGTGTACACGCGATACCCGCCGTTGGAGATGTTCACGCCCTCGTGTTCGGCGACCTGTCGCGCGGCGTCGACGAAGTAGGGCGCCGTGACCGAGCGCCCGAGGTTGGGCGCGATGACGAGCGGTTCACGCTGCGCCTGCGCCGCCTGCTGGAGTGTGATGAAACCCTGCTGCGCCATGAGACGCAGGACGAGATTGCGGCGTTCACGCACCCTATCGGGGAACCTCAGCGGGTCGTAAACGGTCGGCCCTTTGGGGAGCGCCGCGAGCGTCGCAGCTTCGGCGATCGAGAGTTGGGCCGCGCCTTTCCCGAAGTAATGCCTGGCCGCCATCTCGATACCACGCCAGCCGTGGCCGTAGTCGATGACGTTGATATAGCCCTCGAGGATCTGCTCCTTCGAGTAGTGCTTCTCCATCTCGCGCGCCGCCGACTGCTCCCGCAGCTTGCGCCCAATGCCGCGATCGCGCCGGTCGATGAGATCCGGGTGCATGTTGCCGACGAGCTGTTGAGTAATCGTGCTCGCTCCACGATGGTCGCCGAGGAGGTTGTCCTTGATGGCCGCGGCAACGCCCATCAGATCGACGCCTTCGTGTTGGTAGAAGCGTTGGTCCTCGACCGCGACAAATGCCTGTCCGATGTATGGCGGCAGCGAGCGGAGCAAGACGTTGAAGCGGCTCTCTTTGCCGACTTCGCCGATCATCGAGCCGTCGCGGGCGAAGATGATGCTGGATTGGGGAGGAAGAATTATTTGCCAGGCCTCTGGAGCCTGGGCTGAGAGGCGTATGGCTGTGATGCAGAGGAGGAGTAAGGCGCGCATAAGCAGTTGATACACTCCAGTAATAGCGACGATACTGGCGTTCTACGACTCTAGACCTCGGCTTTCGGCATCGGACGTCGGGAACGGCGGGACCTGATAGCGGATGCCGAGAGCCGATAGCTAGACGCGCAGACCTTCCTACGAGCGCTATTACTGATCTTCTTTAATAAGGTATGACGGTCCAGCTAGCCGTAGCCCAATTCAGCCCCAAGAAGGGCGACTACAAGCACAACCTGAATCGGTTGGGCGAGTTGTTCGCTCAAATGGACGGGCTCTCGCCCCGGCCGCACGTTCTGTGTCTGCCGGAATCCGCGCTCACGGGCTACTTCCTCGAGGGAGGGGTGCGCGAGGTCGCGATCACGGCCGGAGCACTCGCGCGCGATCTGCACGCGCTGTATCGCGCGAGTGTCACCGCGCCTCGGATGTTGGACGTCGCCATCGGATTCTACGAGGAATGGCAGAACAAGCTCTACAACAGCGCCCTGTACGTGACGCTGGGCGGCGGCGAGCCGATCGTGCGGCACGTGCACCGCAAAATGTTTTTGCCGACTTATGGAATGTTCGACGAAGAGCGCTTCGTCGAGCGCGGCCGCGAAGTGCGGGCATTCGACACGTCGTGGGGACGCGCCGCGCTGCTGGTGTGCGAGGACGCGTGGCACAGTCTGACCGGCACCATCGCGGCACTCGACGGAGCCCAGGTGATCTTCCTGCTCGCGGCGCCGCCGGCGCGCGGACCGTGGCCGCAGGAAAATGGCAGTCCGGCCGTGCCGGCGAGCGTGAACCGTTGGGAGCGGCTGGCGCGCGACATCGCGGAGGAGCACGGGATTCACGTCGCGCTCGTGAACCTCGTCGGCAGCGAAGGGGGGAAGATGTTCCCCGGCGCGTCGATGGTGATGGGACCGAAGGGTGATCTTCGCATTCGTGGACCACTGTGGGAGGAAGCGGTCATTACTTCGGGGATCGACCCGGTGGACGTGACGCGCGCGCGCGCTGACATGCCGCTGGTCGCGGACCTCGAAGTGATGATGCCGCACTTGGTCTCGAATATCGAGCGCATCGAGGCAGGCACGAACGTCCATCTGGAATACGACGATGCGGACTGCGGCGCTGCGGGTGGGGCCGGCGGCGGAGTCGCCCACGGCGATGCAGCTTCGCAGCGCGGCCGCCGGGGCGGCGGACCGCGCTCCCGCTCAGATGATCCGCTAAGAGTGGTCCCCGCCGCTGCCACTACTCCAAGCAATTCCGCGATTCGTGTCGTGACCGCTGGTCCGTTCGTGCCGCCGCTGCCGCTCGACATCGATCCCAAGCTGACCGAGGAGTGGCTCGTCCATTTCATCAAGCACGAGATGGGGCAGCGGGGGTTCGGGCGGGCGCTCGTCGGCATCTCAGGTGGAGTGGATTCCGCCGTGACCGCGTATCTCGCGGCGCGCGCGCTCGGGCCCAAGAACGTCATCGGCGTACGGATGCCGTACCGCACATCGCATACGGACAGCTTCGATCATGGCCAGCTCGTGATCGACGCCCTTGGCATCGAGTCCTGCACGGTGGACATCAGCGCAGCGGTCGATGGCTACCTGCATGGCGATCCGAAAGCCGAGCCGGGGCGACGCGGGAACGTGATGGCGAGGATGCGCATGATCGTGTTGTTCGATCTCTCCGCGAAGCATCAGGCGATACCGCTCGGCACCGGAAACAAGACCGAGCGTCTCTTCGGCTATTTCACGTGGCACGCGGACGACGCGCCGCCCATCAACCCGCTCGGTGACTTGTTCAAGACGCAGGTGTGGACACTCGCGCGCCATCTTCGTGTTCCGGACGCGATCGTCTCGAAGCCGCCGACCGCCGATCTGGTTGTCGGCCAGACGGACGAAGGCGATTTCGGCATCTCGTACGCTAAGGCGGATGAGATGCTCAACTGGATGCTCGCGGGCTACAAGCCGGAGGAGCTGGTCGAGCGCGGCTTCGACGAGGCCGACGTGCAGCTTGTGCGGAAGCGCTTGGAGTCGACGCATTGGAAGCGGCGCCTTCCGACGGTCGCGATGCTCACCAATACCGCGATCGGCGAATCCTATCTTCGGCCAGTCGACTATTAGGCTTGCTGGCGATTGGTAGGTGCGCGGGCGGTCACTTTTCTATGAGTGCCTCGGCTTCGATCTCCACGAGCATCTCCGGATCGATCAGCGCTCGCACTTCCACCATGCTCGTGGCCGGGCGAATGTCTTTGAAATACTCGCCGTGCATTTTCCCCACGGCCTCCCAGTCGCGCCCGATGTGGACCATGTACATGCGCGTCCGGACGACGTCGGACAGTTTCGCGCCCGCGCGCTCGAGCGCCGACCTGATGTTCTCGAGAGTCTGACGCGTCTGGGCGGCGGCGTCGCCGGCGCCGACGATCTTGCCGGCGGCGTCCGTCGCGGTGGTGCCGGAGACATACACGTGAGAGCCAATGCGAATCGCTCGCGAGTAGCCGACGATCGGCTCCCACGGTGTGCCGCTGGAAATGAGTTGTTTAGGCGGCTTGGGCGTAGGCGAGGCTGACCGCTTTGCGCGCGGCGCGCTTCAGCGCTCGATGAACGGCGCGCGCGTACCGCATGAAATTGGCGCCAGCCCACGGATGGGCGGCAAAGAAATCGTATGGAAGGAGATCGCTTTTCAGCCGATTACAGCGATTGCACGCGAGAACGACGTTGCCGGGATGATGTGCTCCGCCGTGTGCCAGCGGATACACGTGGTCGAGCGTCGCGGAGTCGAGATCGAGCGCGGTCGCGCAGTACACACAGCGCCATCCGCAGTCGCGCATTGTGGCGCGCTTGATTGCGCGCTTGTAACGGGCCCCGCGGAAGTGGTTGACTCCGGGACGCCGACTGCGACGCGAGAGGCCGGAGAGGCGGGGGAGGCGGGGAAGCATGACGTGGTGACCCTGTCGACGAACGGACATTTCACCTCGCTGGAAAGAGCGACGCCCCGCGACAGGAGGAATTCCCGTCGAGGGGCGTCAGGCAGGCTTGAGTGCTTCGCGACCGAACAGACGCGCCGTGATCGGTCGCGTCGAGGTCTGCGGCTACGGAGTCGTCGCTGTCGAACCAGCGTTTTTCGTCTCCAGAGGCGGAGGGATCGGTCGTTCGCGGTATGAATGTGAGGTTGTGCCCGCTCGCGCAAGAGCCAACTTCGGTTCTCGGCAGCGGCTGCGCGCTGGTCCGTACTCGGCGCGCCTTCGGCGCGGTGAGCTACATCACCGGCGCGGAGCGCCGCCGAGAACCTACCCGGCCCGCAGGGCCGGCCGAGTACCGAGTCCGCCGGTCTGCTCTTCGATGCCGACTCGATTGAGCGCCGCCATGGGATCTCGCAGCGCGGTCATGATACGCACGGCCGTCGCGTCGAGCAGCGTGCGGTCGGGCATCGTCGACCCCCCGAAGGGCAGCGGGATGTCGAATCCGTCACCCTCGCAGCGCGGGATGACGTGCACATGGTAGTGTGGCTCGTCCTGACCTGCCGCGCTTCCGCTGTTGACCACGACGTTGATTCCTTCCGCGTTCGAAACCTTCTTGACCGCCGGGACGAGCTTGGTAGCGACGCGGAAGAGATGCATCGCGAGCTCGACGGGCACGTCCTCGAGATTCTCGTAGTGTCTGCGCGAGACCACCAACACGTGCCCGGCGTTCACGGGCTGGATGTCCATGAACGCGATCGCGTCCGCGTCCTCGTAACAGATGGACACCTCACCGGCACCGTGGATGAGGTCACAGAATGTGCAATGGCGATCGGCAAGCATTTAGTTGGACGCTGCGTTGGAGTACATACCCGGTAGCGCATAGGGAGTGCCAGACTGGACGGCCGCGGCTGCGCCGCGGCGAAGTGCCGCGCTATGCGCGGATTACTGCCACCCTTCGGGTGGATAACCGCGGGCCCCGACAGTTTTCCGCCGAAGGCGGCAGTTCTCCGCAGCGAAGCGGCGGCAGTATCTTTCCCCCCTCATGGCCACTCAAGCGAAAGCCGAGCGGAAAAGCGAACTCTCCAAGCGCGAGCTGCTCGACGTCTACCGGACCATGCTCCTGTCGCGCCGGCTGGACGACAAGGAGATCCAGCTCAAGCGACAGAACAAGATCTTTTTCCAGATCTCGGGCGCGGGACACGAAGCGGTGCTGGCCGCCGCCGGCATGGTGCTCAAGCCCGCGTACGATTGGTTCTACCTCTACTATCGCGATCGCGCGCTGTGTCTCGCGCTGGGTGAGACGCCCGCCGAAATGTTGTACTCGGCTGTCGGAGCGGCGAAGGATCCGAACTCCGGTGGCCGGCAGATGCCGAGCCATTGGGGACACAGGAAGCTCAACATAGTATCAGTCTCGTCGCCGACGGGGACGCAGTTTTTGCAGGCGGTGGGGTCCGCGGAAGCGGTGCTGCGCGCAAAGGAGCTTCGACTTACGGAAGGTTTCGAGAACGACGAAGTCGTCCTCGTGACCACCGGCGAAGGTCAAACGAGCGAGGGGGAGTTTTGGGAGTCGCTGAACACCGCGTCCAACCTGAAGCTCCCCGTGGTGTATCTGGTGGAAGACAACGGATATGCGATCTCGGTTCCAGTCGAGGTCAACACCGCGGGCGGCTCGATCTCGAAGCTCGTGAGCGGATTCCCCGACCTCTTCGTGCAGGAAGTGGACGGCTGCGACTTTCTGGCGTCGCTCGCCGTCATGCGCAAAGCGGTTGATCACGCGAGAAAGCGCAAAGGTCCCGCGCTCGTGCACGCCAAAGTCATTCGTCCATACTCGCACTCGCTGTCCGATGACGAGATTCTGTATCGTCCGCCGGAAGAGCGTGACGCCGATGCGGCGCGTGATCCCGTCGCGATGTTCCCGCGGTGGCTCGTCGACGAAGGGCTCGCGACAAAGGCCGAGGTGGAGCGCCTGCAGAAAGAGGTCGACGAAGAAGTGCAGGCGGCGACAGACGATGCTCTCACCCAAGAACAGCCCGGCCCAGAGACGATCTATCAACACGTGTACTCGCCGGACGTCGATCCGACGAGCGAGCAATTCGACACGGAGGACGATCCGCAGTTCTCCGGCAACGAGACCACCATGGTCGACCTGCTCAACGCGTGCATGAGGGACGAGATGCGACGGAATCCGAAGATGCTGATCTTCGGCGAGGACGTGGCCGACGTGTCGCGCGAGCGGCACGTGGGCAAAGTGAAAGGCAAAGGCGGCGTCTTCAAAGTCACCTGGGGATTGCAGAAGGAGTTCGGCAGCAGTCGCGTCTACAACTCGCCGCTGGCCGAGGCGAACATCATCGGCCGGGCGATCGGGCTCGCACTGCGCGGCTTCAAGCCCGTCGTCGAGATCCAGTTCTTCGATTACATCTGGCCGGCGTACATGCAGCTCCGCGACGAGCTGTCGACGATGCGCTGGAGATCGAACGGGGCGTACGCCGCACCGGTCGTGGTACGGACCACCTACGGCGGCTACATCAGGGGCGCCATCTACCACTCGCAGACAGGCGCGGCCCTCTTCACGCACTGCCCGGGACTTCGCGTGATCTGTCCGGCGACGGCCCTCGACGCGAACGGCCTGCTCCGCACCGCGATTCGTTGCGAGGACCCGGTGATCTTCCTGGAGCACAAGCATCTGTACCGCCAGACATACAACAAGGCGGCCTATCCGGGCCCGAACTTCATGATTCCGTTCGGCAAGGCGCGCACAGTCCGGGAAGGGACGGACGTAACCATTGTGACGTACGGCGCGACCGTACAACGCGCATTCACGGCCGCGAATCAACTCGCCGAGGCAGGC
>DATBRO010000123.1:0-9156 GCA_036560265.1 Gemmatimonadaceae bacterium
GAAGTTCTTTCGCGCGTACAAGACGAGTGGGATGTACGATCCGCCCAATACGCGCGGCACCATCATTTTCCCTGGCGTGGACGGTGGCGGCGAGTGGGGCGGTCCGGCCTTCGATCCCGCCACCGGGTTGCTCTACGTGAACGCGAACGAGATGCCCTGGTACCACAAGCTCGTCGTGCGAAGCGACAAATCGCTGTTCGGCTCGCAGTGCGCAAGCTGTCACGGCGACAATCTCGCGGGCGGAGCGAACGGCCCGTCGCTCGTCGGCATCGGCACGCGCAAGACGCGCGACGAGCTCGCCCAGGTGATCCGTCAGGGAACGGGTCGCATGCCTGGCTTCGCGGCCACGCTCGACAATGCCGCGGTCAACGATCTCGTGAGCTATCTGATCACGGGGAAGGACGTCGCCGACCAGATCGGGACGAATCCCAACGTTCTCAAGTACCGGAGCACGGGGCTTCAGATCTTCCTCGACCCCGACGGCTATCCGCCGATCACACCGCCGTGGGGCACGTTGAACGCGATCGATCTCAACAAAGGCGCGATCCGCTGGAAGATCCCTTTCGGCGAGTATCCCAAGCTCGCGGCTCAGGGAGTGAAGAACACTGGCTCGGACAACTACGGCGGTCCCGTGGTGACGTCGAACGGTCTGCTGTTCATCGGCGCGTCGACATACGACAAGAAGTTCCGCGTCTTCGACAAACGGACCGGCAAACTGCTCTGGGAGACTTCGCTCCCTGCGTCAGGAAATGCCACTCCTTCCTTATATATGGTGAACGGCCGGGAGTACGTCGTGATCGCCTGCGGCGGCGGAAAGAACGACGCGGAATCCGGCGGCACCTACGTCGCGTTTGCGCTGCCGATTCACTAGATCAAGGACATCGCGTGCACCCTCTCGTGAAGACGTCTTCGAGGATCCGCTCGCGAGTGCGGATCGCGCTGGCCGGCCTGTTCGTTTTCGGCTTGCGGGCTGGCGCGTCCGCCCCCGCGGTCCTCATGAAGAATGCTGCTGGCCTTCACGCAGTGGTCGAAGACACAACCAAGGTCGTCGCCTACTTCAAGGACACCGGCCTCGTCGCCGTCTTCTCGTCGAAAGCGCGGACCTTCAGACTCCGAACGCGTGGCCAGCGAGACTCCCTCCGCGCAACGCTCCGAAAGGAGCGCGCGTTGTGGCGAGCCAAGCGCCCACGGGACTATCGCTTCCTGCTTCGCGTTGGCTGCTTCTGTCCCGGGGTGCGAGGATGGCTGTTGATGGACGTTCGGAAAAACCAGCCGTTGCGAGTGTGGGACAGGACGGGAACGGCGGTGGCGCTCACCGATTGGAACATGTTCAGCATCGACGAACTGTTCGACAACCTGGAGCGATCGATCGACCACTATGGCACCGTGCAGATCGCCTTCGACCCGCGTTGGCATTTCCCCGCGTACGTCCATACCGCCGCCCTGCCGGGCCCGGACATGTGGGCGGTGATCGACGCAAGAGCGTTGCGGGCTTCGGCGCAGCCTTAAGCGTCACGCGTGCGCGGGTTTCTCACGGCTCCCTGACGTGAATGCGATTACGATCGAGCGCGTCACCGCCGCCTCCGACGACGTCGTGCAGGGGCTCGCCGCCTTGCTCGTCGATGCCGTGAACGACAACGCCGGCATCAGTTTTATGGCGGGGTTGCGACTCGATGAAGCGGCGAAGTGGTGGCGAAGGACATTGAGCACAGCGTCGCCGAGGGCCGTGGTACTCGTCGCCCGCGATGAACAAGGCCTCGTCGGTACCGTGCAGTTGCAGCCCGCGTGGCCGCCGAATCAGCCCCATCGTGCCGATGTAGCAAAACTCATCGTGCACAAACGCGGGCGGCGGAGCGGCATTGCTCGTGCGTTGATGCAGGCGCTCGAGCGACACGCCCGCGGGGAGCGATTCACGCTGCTGCTGCTGGATACCTGTAAGGGCAGTGCTGCCGAGCAGCTCTACTCGTCGCTCGGCTGGATTCGCGTGGGCGAGGTTCCGCAATTCGCCCTGAATCCCGACGGCACGTGGTGTGATACCGTGTTCTTCTACAAACGTCTCTGAACTGACGCCCGTGGCCATCCAGCGAACATTCGGAGCAATCCTGCTGTGTTTCTCCGCGACTGCGGCGGCCCACGCGCAGGCCGACACCATTCCGCGAACGAATCTCTTTTCATGGCGCGACGCGGCGATTCTCGAAGGGTTCGCGATTCTCGCGGTTGCGGCGGCGCCGCTCGACCGCCGCATGGCGGACCGCCTGCGCGATTCGTCGCTCCAGGCGAACACAAAGTTACGGAAGACAGCGCGCTTCGTGCGCACTATCTCCGATCCCGGCTCGTACGTGATCGGCGCAGGGATGTACACCTATGGACGCCTCGCGAAGAACGCGAAGGCCGCGGACCTCGGCCTTCATGGGACGGAAGCGCTACTCGCCGGTGAAGGGCTCGGCCTCGTGCTCAAGGGAGTCATCGGACGGGCGCGACCATACGTGAACATCGACAATCCGCACGACTATCAGCTGCTGCGCGGCTTTGGGCGGGGGAACGAGGCGTATCGCTCGATGCCGAGCGGTCATACGATCGCGGCGTTCGCCGCGGCGGCCGCGGTGACGTCGGAGACGAGCCGCTGGTGGCCGAGAAGCGTGTGGTACGTCGCTCCGCTGATGTACGGCGGCGCAGCGACGACGGGTATCTCCAGGATGTACAACAACAAGCACTGGGCAAGCGACGTGATCACCGGGGCCGCCATCGGGACGATGGCCGGAGTGATGGTCGTGCGCTGGCACTTCTCCCATCCCGGGAACGGGATCGATCGCGTCTTTCTCGGCGCGTCACTCCGTGAAACCTCGACGGGCTGGAATTCGTTGGCGCTGCAGATCGCTCCTTTGCCCTAGCGCAGCCTGGCGATTCCGGATAGGCGATAGCAACTTGGCGCATGTCCGATCTGGTCGATCGACTCGGGCCGCTCGTCGCCGATCGCTACCGCATCGAGCGTGAGCTCGGCCACGGTGGAATGGGCGTCGTGCTCCTGGCGCACGATCTGAAACACGATCGACAGGTGGCCATCAAGGCGCTGCGCCCCGATATCGCGCAGTCCGTGAACGCCGATCGCTTTCTACGCGAGATCCGCATCGCGGCGCAGCTGCAACACCCCAACATTCTTGCGCTCATCGACTCGGGTGAGGTTGACGGGATCACGTACTTCGTGATGCCCTACGTCCCGGGCGAGTCGTTGCGCGAGCGCCTCGATCGCGAAAAGCAGCTGGGCATGGAGGACGCACTCCAGATCACGCGCGAAGTCGCCGACGCGCTCGGCTACGCGCACGAGCACGGCGTCATTCATCGCGACATCAAGCCGGAGAACATCCTCCTCGGCTCTGGCCACGCGTTGGTCACGGATTTCGGCATCGCGCGCGCCATCTCGGCCGTCGGCTCCAAGCTTACCGAAACCGGAATCGCGGTCGGAACTCCGGCGTACATGAGCCCCGAGCAAGGGAGCGGCACCGGCGACCTCGATGCGCGAACGGACATCTACAGCCTGGGTTGTGTGCTGTATGAAATGTTGGCGGGAACTCCGCCGTATACCGGCAGCTTCCATGTCGTCGTGTCGCGCAAGGCGGTGGATCCCGTGCCCAGCATCCGAGCGGTGCGCGACACCGTGCCGGACCGCGTGGAGCGCGTCGTCATGAAAGCGCTCGCGAAAGTGCCCGCCGATCGTTTTTCCACGGCGCGGCAATTCGCGGATGCGCTGTCAGGTGATACTCGCGCGCTCGACATGGATCCGAGGTCGTCGAGGAATCGACGCCGCTGGTTGCTCGCAGGCGCGGCGGCGGCGGTGGCGTTCATTGCCGGGATGTACGTCCTGATCGCCGGTGCTCCGTGGCGCAGCAGCTCGTCGACATTGCTGCGGACACAAAACGCGCAGCTCACGTCGGAGTCCGGAGTCGAGTGGTTTCCGAGCTTTTCCCCCGACGGCAAGTGGATTGTGTATTCGGGACAGCAGTCGGGGAACCGTGACATCTACCTGCAAAGCGTCGGCGGACAGACGGCGATCAACCTCACGAAAGATTCACCGGCGGACGACGACCAACCGGCGTTTTCCGCCGACGGAGAACGCATCGCGTTTCGATCTTCGCGCGACGGCGGCGGCATCTTCGTCATGGGACGCACGGGCGAAGCGGTGCGGCGCGTCACGACCGTGGGCTTCAGGCCAACCTGGTCGCCCGACGGAAGGCAGCTCGCGTTCTCCACCGAGGACGTCGGGATGCAACCGGGCAACTCCGAGAGCAGGGGCCAGCTCTGGGTGGTGAACGCGGACGGCACGGAGCCTCGGCAGTTACCGGCCGACGACGCAAACCTGCCAAGCTGGTCGCCGCACGGGCAACGCATCGCGTACACCTACCGCCTGACCACCGCGACGGAGGCCGGACTCTGGACCATCTCGCCACGCACCAGCGAGCGCGCTCCGCTCGTCACGGACGGCTATCGGAACTGGAGCGCCACGTGGTCGCCGGACGGGCACCACGTGTACTACTCCAGCAATCGCGGCGGGAGCATGAATCTCTGGCGCGTCGCGGTGGACGAAGCGTCCGGTCGCGCGCGCGGAGAACCGGAGCCGGTGACGACGCCGGCGACGTTCCTCGCCCATCCGAGCGTGAGCGGCGACGGTCGGCACATCGCGTACGTGTCATCGCAGACGACTATCAACGTGCAGGGCATCGCGATGAACCCGGAGTCGGGTACCGTGGTGGGCGAACCCCAACCGGTGACGACCGGGCTCCGGCAATGGTCCACTCCTGATCCCTCGCCCGACGGCAAGTGGGTCGCGTTCTACACGCTCAATCAGCCCGAAGGCCTGCTGTACATCTCGCACCCGGATGGCACGGGACTCCGCAAGCTCACGCCCGACAGCGCCATCGACCGTATGCCTCGGTGGTCACCGGACGGGCAATGGCTTTCGTTCTTCTCGAATCGCGGGGGGCAGCTCGAGATCTGGAAGATTCGCGCGGACGGCAGCGGCCTCCAGCGTCTCCTCGCGAGAAGATCGTCGTACCCGGTGTGGTCGCCGGATGGTAAATGGCTCGCGGTGTCGTCGGCCATAGACACGGCGGGTGGCCCTGACAGAACGCTGGCGCTGCTGGATCCGAACCGTCGAGCCGAGGATCAACGGCCAGAATTCATCCCGCATTCGCCTTTTGGCAACTTTCTCGTGAACTCGTGGTCCCCGAACGGCGAGCTGCTCGCCGGGCAGATCGGCAACGTCGGTGCGATGGCGACCGGGATCCAGGTGTATTCCTTCAAGACGAAGGGCTACGAGAAGGTTCTCGACTTCGGTGAATGGCCCGTGTGGCTCCCCGATGGCCGGCGGATCCTCTTCGTCGCCAACAAGAACGCCTTCTATATACTGGACACTCGCACCCGGCAGGTGCGCAAGATCTTCTCCGTCGAGCGCGACGTGATTGGTCCACCGCGGCTCACGCGTGATGGACGGTCCGCATACTTCATCCGTCGTGTCAACGAGGCCGACATCTGGCTGCTGACCCTTCCTTCCCAACCGTGAGGAGCGCGGCGCAAGGTGAACGCAGCGCTCGACGAGTGGGAGAGAAACGTCGATACAAAAGAGGAATCCTTGAGCGCTAGAAGATCACTGCTATCTCGAACGTCAGCGGCCTATCTGCGCCTCTGGGCGCCCAGGTCATCTGCTCGCCCTCGATTCGCAGCGACTGTCCTGGCTTCGCGATCGTGATCGTCCGTGATTCCGCATCCACGATCCAGTACTCGGCAACTCCGGCGTCGAGATAGAGCCCTTTCTTCTGGTTGAAGTCGCGACGCCGCGTGTAGGGCGAGAGGACCTCGACGACCAGGATGGGGATCGGCGCGGTATTCCAATCCTTGTCGTTGTCTCTGCGACGCGGGTGGGGCTGGCGCACCATCAGGTCCGGCTCGACCTCGGATTTATCGTACCGAACGACCGCGCGCGGATGATACACGAGTCCGAGTTCATGCTTTTGCACGTAGGGCGTCAGCAGAGCCGACAGCTTCGCCAGGATGGTCTCATGCTCTTCGCCAGGCGGCGGCGTCACGAACAGCTCGCCCCTGACCAGCTCGTACTTGTTCCCGTCGTCCGGGAGCCGGTGCACTTCGGCCAGCGTCCATTTCTTGACCCGCATTGCCACGGCCATTCGCCCACCTTCCTCGACTCGAGTAAGAACGCGTGCACGCGCCGAGGATAGCGGCACCGCTCGCGCGAACCGCCACCAAATTCCTGCGCGGCGGAGCGCTAGTGCCGAGCGTACGCTCGGCGGGAGTGCCGAGTCAAGGCCAGCTGTACCGCAGTCCAACGCCATTAGAAATGTCCCCTGAATTACGCCAGTAGAAATGTCTTTGCAGCAGTAGACCGGGGTTCGTATCCATCGTACATTCGCGACTGCCTCCTCCTAGCGTGCCATCATGTCTCGCTCTCGCTTTTCGTCGGTCGCCCTCCGCCTTCTTCCCTCCGCAATTCCCCTCGCGCTGTTCGCGCAGCAGCCGGACGATTCCACTCGAGCGCAAGTAGACCGCGTTTTCGCGCAATGGAATCGCACCGACTCACCCGGGTGCGCGGTCGGCGTCGGCCGCGGCGGCAAGGTGGTCTACGAGAAGGGCTACGGCATGTCGAACCTCGAGGATGACGTCGCCATCAAGCCCAGCTCGATCTTTCACGTCGCCAGTGTGTCCAAGCAGTTCACCGCGATGTCCATCATGCTCCTCGCGCGCGACGGCAAACTCTCGCTCGACGACGACATCCGGAAGTATCTGCCCGAGATTCGCGACTACGGCCACGTCATCACCATCCGCCACCTGCTCACGCACACGAGCGGATTGCGGGACCAGTGGGACCTGATCGCCTTCGCGCGCGGCCGGTTCGCGGAAGACCGCATCACCGAAGCCGACGTGCTCGACGTCGTGTCGCGACAGAAGTCGCTCAACTTCGTGCCCGGCACCGAATACCTCTACAGCAACACCGGCTTTACGCTGCTCGGCACCATCGTGAAGCGCGTGAGCGGCAAGTCGCTGCGCGAGTTCGCCGACGAGCGAATCTTCAAGCCGCTCGACATGACGCGAACGCACTTCCACGACGACTACACCATGGTCGTTCCCGGACGCACGTCCGCGTACACTCGCGGCGCCGACGGCAAGTGGCACGTGAGCATTCCCAACTTCGACACCTACGGCGCGACGAGTCTCTACACGACGGTGGGCGATCTGTTGAAGTGGGAAACCAACTTCGAGCACCCGCTCGTGGGTGACGCCAAGCTTCTGGCCGACATGCAGACGAGCGCCGTGTTGGCGAACGGCGACACCACCGGCTATGGCGCCGGCATTGCCACCGAGGTGTATCGGGGTGCGCGGCTCGTGGGTCACGGCGGAGCCGATGCCGGCTATCGCTCGTTCGTGGGACGCTTTCCGCGGCACGACCTGGCCATCGCGGTCGCGTGCAACGGCGTCGTGAACACCGGCGCGGTCGCGCGCTCGGTCGCCGACGTCTACATCGGCAAGGAGTTGGAGGCCGTCGAGCCCACGGTCACGTCGCAGGCAACGCTCAGCGTGGCACAGATGGCGGCGAAGGCGGGTGTCTACGTGAACCCAGTCACGGGGGCGCCGAGCTGGATCGCGGTCCGTGATGGCAAACTCGCATTGGGCCGGACAACCGGGCCGGCTCTGATCCCGCTCTCGGAGTCGCGCTTCCGAGTGACTGGCGCGCCGCTCGAGCTCGAGTTCAAGGCCAACGGCGAAGTGGCGCAGACGGCGCTCACGTGGCCTCCGCGCCAGCCGGTGACGATGCTCCGCTGGACCGGCGCGATGCTGGCACCGACGCGCGCCGATCTCGCGCGCTACGCCGGCACGTACTACAGCGAGGAGCTCGACGCGACGTATATCGTGACCGCGACCGACAGCACACTGGTGTTGCGGACGCGGATGGGTGAGCCGAGAACCGTGCGTCCGGCGTACGGCGACACGTTCGCCGGCGACTTCTTGCTCGAGTTCACGCGCGACGCGAAACGATCGGTCAACGGCATGTCGATGAGCAGCGGACGAGTGCGACGCGTCGCGTTCACCAAGCGCTAGGAGAGCTCACCGCGGATTAGATGCGATCAACGGTCTTTGCCCGGTCCCGGTGGGCGGCTGGATGTTCCGTGGTGCTGGGCGGCATCGCGATGCTCGTCTACCCGGGCGGGACAGCGCGCGACCCCACGACGAGAGGATACTCGTTATTTCAGAACTTCCTCAGCGATCTCGGAAGCACCGTCACATACGGAGGCCAGTCGAATTCCATCGGTGCGCTGCTGTTCGCTGCGAGCCTTGGCATCCTGGTGGTTGCGCTGTTTGCATGTCTCGTGGGTCTCATACGACTGTACTCAGAATCCATCGCGCGCCGTTTGGCGTGGGTAGCGGCTGGTTTCGGCGCTGTCGTCTGCGCTGCCTTCATTGGAGTGGCGGCGACACCGGAGAATCGCTTCCTTCCGCTTCACGTTGAGTTCACCTTCCTGGCCTTCCGAGCATTTCCCGCCGTCACGCTGCTCTTCGCTATGGCCACGATGCGAGAACGTCGCTTCTCGCGGCGAGCGGCGGCCGCCTGGATCGCCCTGACCTGCGTGCTGGTCGCCTACGTCGCTGTCTTGCAATGGGGACCTCGGATCGTGACGGACCGCGGCCTCTCGTTCCAGGCAACCGTACAGAAGGTCGTAGCATTGACCGTATTGATGATCATGGGCCATCTGAGCTATGAAGCCGATCGTGTAGCTGGAGCGGTTTCGACGGGATGACTGAGAGACGATAGCTCGCATAGTCGTCGAGCGTGTCGATCCGGCGGCGGCTCGTTCGACGTATATGTAGGGACGACAGTGCGTCCTGAACGAGAGTACGACGAACCACAGCCGAGCATACGACGATGAAATTCATGACCATGGTGAAGGGGAACGAGAACGCCGGGAAGCCGCCGCAGGCGCTGTTCGACGCAATCGACAAGCTGATCGCGGATCAGGCGAAGTCCGGCATCCTGGTGGACGCGGGCGGGCTGTTGCCCACTTCCCAGGCCGCGCGGGTGCGGATCTCGGGCGGGAAGATCAAGGTGACGGACGGCCCCTTCACCGAGGCGAAGGAAGTGATCGGCGGCTA
>DATBRO010000124.1:0-16533 GCA_036560265.1 Gemmatimonadaceae bacterium
CACTACCCACTCCTCACTACCCACTCGTTTTCACCCAACACCGCAGTACTTCAGCGACACTCCATGCCTGCGCAATGCAGCCGCGCGGCGTGAACGGCGGCTCGGC
Source organism: Gemmatimonadaceae bacterium (assembly GCA_036560265.1). Lineage (GTDB taxonomy): Bacteria > Gemmatimonadota > Gemmatimonadetes > Gemmatimonadales > Gemmatimonadaceae > DASPMP01. Next base: position 107 of record DATBRO010000124.1, read on the forward strand.
GTCAAAGATCTCGGCGATCGAGCCGACTCCGAAATCAGGCAGGTGCGCGATGAGCCCGTCCAGGAAGCGACGCGCCCCTGCTTTGTCTTCGGGGTGCACCTTGAGCCACGCGTCGATCCACGGACCGATCAGCCACGCCCAGACCGTGCCCTGATGGTACGCGGCGTCGCGTGCGCGCAAGTCGCCAAAGTATCGCGGCTTGTAATCCGGATGATCGGGTGACAGGGAGCGCAGGCCAACGGGCGTGAGCAACTTCTTCTGGACCACGGACAGCACGCTCGCCCAGCGCGATCCGTCCAGCACGGGGTTCGGAAGCGAGATCGCGAAGATCTGATTCGGACGACATGCTGCGTCGTCGCCGTCCGGTCCGTCGAGCACGTCGTACAAGTGTCCGGCCTGCTCGTACCAGAAGCGTTTGTTGAACGACTCGCGGACGCGCACCGCTTCCTCGCTGTAGCGGTTCGAGCGCCCGGCGTCTCCGAGATCGCATTCCCACCGCGACAGAAGACAGAGCGCGTTGTACCACAGCGCGTTGATCTCGACGGCCTTGCCGCGACGTGGCGTCACCACCCAGTCGTCCACCTTCGCGTCCATCCAGGTGAGCTGATAGCCCTCGGCGCCCTGTCGCAGTAGCCCATCACGCGCATCGACGCCGATGCCAAAGCGCGTGCCTTTGAGATGCGCCTCGACGATGCCGCGCATCGTCGGCAGCGACTGCTCGACGAGCGACCAGTAGTCCGTCACCTGCGCGTAACGATCGAGCGCGTGGAAAAACCACAGGGTCGCATCGGACGTGTGGTATAGTCCTTCGTCGCTGCCATCGGGAAAGAGGTTCGGGATCAGACCGTCTCGCACATACTGCGCGAACGTCCGCAGGATGAATCCCGCTTCCCGGTGACGCCCCGTGGTGAGCGTGAGACCCTCGAGACTGATCATCGTGTCGCGGCCCCAGTCCGTGAACCAATGGTATCCGGCGATCACCGTGCGGAGCTCTTCACTCACAGCCGATGCGCGAATCGTGTCGCGCACGCGGCCCACGGGCTTGATCACGAATTGATCGGCGGCGATCACGAGCTGAGCGCCCGGATCGGTGCGTGCCGATGCCGGTGCCGCATCGATGAGGCGACGCTTGCGTTCGCGCTCCACCTCGCGCGCCTCGGTCGCGGTCATCGCACTCATGACGTCGAAGTCTTCGGTCGAAGCGATCAGCGCCGCGCTCTCTCCGGGAGCGATGTCCACGACGAAAGAGCCGGGAGACCAGAGTGCCCCTCGCGCGGGATAGCCGCGCGCTTCTTCCACCGGGTACATCACCTGCGCGCGCCGCTCTTCGCCCAGCACGAATGCAAACCGTCCCTCGAGTACAAAACGCAGCGGCGGCAGTTCGCGGTGTCTGTCGGCCGCGAGGCTGAAGTGTTGGCCGCTCGCCGTGAAACTGTATCCGTCGTGCAGCGGCTCGGAGACCGGCGCCTCGTACTTCCGGAAGTGCACGGCGGGCGTGAGCCGGAGTTTCAACGGTGCCTTTCCCTCGACGTGGTACTGCACGACCACGGTGTTCTGTCGATACGGCATGAACGCGCGCTTCTCGAGGATGGTCTCGCCGCGATTCAGATCATGGCGCCACACCGGAATGCCGCCGTCGAGTCGAAACTCCACCAGCGAGCCGGCGTCGATGGATTCCACGACGGTATTCAACATGACCACTCGGCCGAGCGGGTTCGGCAGCGCCGCGACGAGCAATCCGTGATACCGACGCGTGATGACGCCCGCGACCGTGCCCGAGCTGTATCCGCCGATCCCGTTGGTCACGATCCACTCGTGGTCCACGAGCGCGTGCCGATCCGCGCCGTCGCTCGGCAGCGGCACTCGGCACACCGGGAGCGGTGCCACCGCGGTGCGCGCTATTCTTCGTCCGCCGCGAGCAGCGTTGCCGATTCCGCTGGAATCCGCCACGAGCCAGTCTCCGATTCGAGGTGTGGTGCGCCGCGCCCCCCGTAACACGGATCTTCGCTGTGCCACAACCGACGCCAGCCGCGCGCGCGATGCAGCGGCGCGAGGAGTGGCTCGGGCGCAATGCTCAACGAAAGATCGGCGCCAAGGTTGACGACGAGCAGCCGATCTGCTTCCCCAGAGAAAAACCTGACGACGAACGCATCGGCGGCGAGCACCGCGCCGTCGACGCGCGCCTCGCCGGACGACAGCACGGGATCGCATTGCCGCAACGCGATCAGGTCGCGATGCAGTGCGTAGGTCTGGCGATGCCCCCCCCCGTCGTGGTCACGCTCCTCGAGGCGCAGCTGCGATTGCTCGAACGTCCTCGGGTCGCCTGGGTCGGGCAGCGAAGCCGCTGTCTTCCGGTCGGCCATCGACGGAAACTGCGCGAGGAACTCCGCACGCCCTTTGCGAACGAGTGTCGCGAGCTCGGCGTTGTGGTCCGCGAAGTACAAAAACGGCGCCGACGATCCGAACTCCTGACCTTGAAAGAGCAATGGCGTCTGCGGCCCGAGGAGCGTCAGCGCCGTCAATGCTCGATGTCGTCCCGGGCTCGTGAGCTCGTGCAGGCGTCTGCCGTCGCGCGAGTTCGCGACCTGATCGTGGTTCTCGATGAAGTGCACGAAACGATGCGCCGGGATGTCCCACGCAGCCGTACCACGTCGGTGCTTCTGCCAGGAATACCGCTGTCCTTGATACAAGAAGCCGTGCTTCACCGCCGACACCAGCTCCTGCGCGGATCCGGTGTAGTCCGTGAAGTACGCTTCGCGCTTTCCCGTGGCAGCGACCAGCGCGGTGTGATGAAAATCGTCGTTCCACAGCATATCGAGTCCAAACCCACCCTTGTCACGGTCGCGAAAGAGCTGGGCTCTCTGCGCCTCGTTCTCGCCGATCAGAATGATTTCGCGTTGGCCTCCCCCCGCTGCCTCGCGCGCCACGAGGCCAATTTCTTCGATCAGGTGTGGGTGCGACGAGTCGTAGATGTTGTCCGTGGCATCGAGCCGGAGTCCATCCAAGTGGTATTCCGAGATCCAATGCCGTGCATTGCTGAGCGCCAACTCGCGAACCGGCCCCGAGCTCTCCCCGTCGTAATTGATCGCGTCGCCCCAGTCGGTCACGTGCTTCGGAGTGAAATAGGCATCCGAGAATTGGCGCAGGTAATTACCATCCGGCCCGAAATGGTTGTAGACCACATCGAGAATCACGCCAAGACATTCCTCGTGCGCGCGATTCACGAACGCGCGAAAGTCGTCCGGGGTGCCGTAACCGTGGTATGGCGCGAAAAGATCGACGCCATCATAGCCCCACCCGAAGCGTCCGGGGAACTCCGCGACCGGCATGACCTCGAGCGCGGTGACGCCGAGTCCGGCGAGCTCCGCGAGCTCGTCCGCCGCGGCGGCGAACGTTCCTTCGCGCGTGAACGTTCCGATGTGGATCTCGTATAACACTTGTCGCTTGGCGCTGACGCCGCGCCAATCGCCATCGGTCCAACGAAACGTCGATGGATCGATGACCTGAGAAGCGCCATGCGGTCCGTCGGGTTGGTAGCGTGAGGCCGGATCCGGGAACGACTCGCCACCGTCGAGTCGAAAGCGATACCGCGAGCCCTCAACCGCGGAATCCACGAAACCCGAATGATATCCGCCGGCCTCGGCCGTGAGCGCGAAGGCGCGGTCATCGATCACGACGTCGACGCGCGTGCGTTTCGGTGCCCACACGCGAAAGTGTGTGCCGCCACGTATCAGTTCGGCGCCGATTGGCAGCCGGCGCCTCGTACCGGAGCTCATGTGAGCGAAGATCGCTTGCAAACCCCGCACCTCCTGTTCAGTCGGGTGCGGCGCGACGGAGTCACCGGTCTACGTCGATCTCCCGCGAGGCTGAGAGTGACGGGCCGCCCGGTGGCTCGACTGTGAGGATAACGCGGTACCTGCCGCGAGCAGTCGGCGGCAACCGCAGAGTCACGCTCTGCCCCTCCCGCGATCGCTGAACGACGGACTGCCATCGCAGTCGCACGGGCGCGAGCTCCCGCGCGAGATGCAGGCGCGTCGCGATGCGTCGGGCAAAGCCTACGTGCAGCGGCTCGACGGTGAGACTCATCCCCACCGGTTGCGACGGCGCCGGCGACTCGATCTCCCAGAGCACGCCGAGCGCACTCCTCGCCGAGACACGCGCGTCGACGATCGCTTCCGGGAAAGCGCGTACCGCATCACCACCCGAATAGCCCCTGGTTGGATCGAAGAGCAGAAGATCCGATAGCGACCAGCCGCCAGTGTGCGGGAGTGGATCGATGGTATATCGGGCGCGCTCGGCGCGTTTCGTGGTCGCCCCGCGCACTTCGATGCTCGCGATCATCGTATCGTTCGGAATCATCATCCAGAGTCCGCCATCTCTCGCCTCGCCGAGGCGCAACTCGGAGCGGCGATACCCGGCGAGATACGCGCCGATCGAATCGCGAGCCAGCGAGCTGTCGCGCAACTGAAACGCGACAGCCACGAGCGTCGAGTCGCGTCGCGGGAATCGCGCGAGGACGTGACGCAGCTCCCGCAGCCCTTTCACATGCCGCGGCGCGTACCGCGTGCGAGCGATCGGATCGCGAAAATGCCATGCGTCGGGCCGGAGCGGCGGCATCGACCGGATCGATTGCGCGTCGGGAAAGAAGAAATAACTCGGCTCGCGGTCGTGGCCGGTGATCGTCGCCGAGAAGTACACTCCGTATTCCGACTCATAGCGCGTGAACCACTCCGCCCATCCGTATCGCAGCAGGAGCTCGCGGCTGTCGTCGCCCCAGACCATGCCATGTGCGCTCGCCGACCGCGGCAGGATCGTCGCCATCGTCAAACGGGCAAAATGCTCCGTGCGGAGATCGTTTCCGCGAGTGGACCAGAGCGGCTGGCTCAACGTCCACAGGCGATCGGCCAGCGCTGCGCGCTCGTCGCAGCTCGCGCGATCCAGCTCGCGACGCAGGCGATCGGAGACGAGCAACCGGAGATCGAGCCACGCGCACCGTTGCGCCACGGGCATGGCGCGCAGCGCCACCGCGTAGACCGAGTCCGCGGCCGCGTATTGTTCGGCGATGTGCAGCGCCAGACCTTCCAAGGCGGCGCACCACCAGCGTTCGGCGCGGCAGTCCCGCGCCGCCGTTGCGGCAGCGTCCGGCCGGCCCGCTTCTATGAGATAGCGCGTGCGCTGCCCCACCAGCCAAGCGTCCTCCGGGCTGCGTGCAGCGGCGGAATCGAGAACGGCGAGCAGCTTCGCGCGGGCGTCGCCAATCTCACTCGGCTCGGCAACCGGGGGCGACTCCGTCGAGTCGTACCAGTAGCAATACCGGCCGATGCGCGTGCCGCAGGCTCCGCTCCCCCCCAGCCCGCGCGACCAATCGCGCGGGAGATGCATGCGCCTCACCGACTCGAAACGTGCCTGCGCCGACCGGGCGTCTCGCAGCAGGCGCTCATGTGCCTGAGAAGCAGGTGACAGCAGTTGTAGTAGCAGCCAGCCCGTGATAAGCATGTTAGAATGCGCGTTGGCTCGAGCCCGGATTCGAGATCACCGCCTGGCCCTCCGACCACATGACAAGACTTCGATACTTCGTAACCATTGCCGTCTTCACCGCGCCTTCCATAGACGCGCAGGCCGCGCCACCAAAGGATACCACGATACAACTCGAACGCGTCACCGTCACCGCCACGCGCTCGACTCAACCGGCATTTCTGGTTCCACTTGCCGTGACGCGCATTGAGAAGGATGAGCTGCAAGGATCGTCCGGAATCGGACTGGATCAAGCGCTCAAGTTCGTGCCTGGAGTACTGGCGCAGTCGCGATCGGGCGGAACCGACATCCGTCTCGTGATTCGCGGATACGGCGCGCGCGGCGCGGGGGATCGGTCCAACTCCGGCACGTCGCGCGGGATTCGCATCATGGTCGATGGCTTTCCCGAGACGGAGCCCGACGGGCGTACGTCGTTCGACGCGATCGATCTCAGTTTGGCCGATCGCATGGATGTCGTTCGCTCGAACGCGTCCGCGCTCTGGGGGAATGCCTCGGGTGGGCTCGTCAGCGTGAGCACGATTCCCAGCTTCACGAATTCGCGCGCGTACGTCGAGCCGATGTCCGGGACCTTCGGGATGAAGCGCATCGTCACGTCACTGGGTGGGCGCGTCGGGGAGGTGGGGAAAGCGTGGGTTGACCACACCAACACGACGCAGGATGGCTGGCGACAAAACTCGTCAGGTCGGCGCCAGCTTCTGAACGCCGGCGTGACGACGCCGGTCGGAAGTCGAACCATGGTGACGGTCCACGCGACGGCGGCCAACAACCTGGTCCACGTTCCCGGGCCGCTGACCTGGGACCAGTACGTCCAGAATCCGCAGCAAGCGAATCCGGCATATCTGACGCAACGGGAGCGCCGGCACAATCGAACGGGACGACTCGGCGTCAACCTCGAGCACGAGCGCACGGAAGACACCGGGTTCGACGTTTCGGTTTTCGTGAATCCCAAGTACCTCCAGCGCTCAGAACGCAACTCGTTTCGCGACTTCACGCGCTATCACTTCGGCTCGAGCGCGCTCGCGCACACGAAGCATGCACTTGGCGGGCGTCAAGCGACGTTGATGGCGGGCGGCGACGCCGCGTACCAGAGCGGCGCCATTCTCTTTTATAACCTCGTCAACGGCGAGCGCGGCACCACCCTGAACGACAACAAATCGGAAGGCGCGCGGAACGTCGGCTTCTTCGTGCAAGACGAGCTTCCGATCACGTCTCGCCTCTCGGCGACTCTTGGCGCGCGCTACGACGAGATCGCCTATGACTACCGCAGCTACATCAATCCCGCGCTGAACGCGAAGAAGAACTTCGACGGAGTCACGCCCAAGCTCGGCTTCAGCTTCCTCTTGGGTCCGAGCCACGTCATTTATGGAAACGTGGGCGGCGGCGTCGAGGTACCCGCGGGGAACGAGACGGATCCGACACCGCTGACGGCGACGCCCACGGCATTGAATCCGCTGCTCGAGCCGATCCGCAGCACCACCTACGAGCTCGGAACTCGCCGGGGTGGCACATTCCGGTCCGATCTCGAATGGAGCTACGACTTCGCGTTGTACAACACCGAAGTCAAAAACGAGATCATTCCGTATCGGGGCGGCCGATTCTACGCCAGCGTCGGTCGCGCTCGCAGACAAGGCGTCGAGCTTGGGCTATCGCTGGAATCAGGAATGGGGTTGGGGACCCACTCGGCGCTCACGTTCAACCGTCACCGCTACGTCGATTACATCGTCGACTCTGCGTTGACCGCGCCGGCCACGACGGGAAAAGCGGACTACTCCGGCAACAAGGTTGTCGGTGTACCGGATGTGATGATCGGCGCGGAGGTCTTCTATCAACCGAAGCCGATCCCGTGGCTGAGACTCGAGCTTGGCGCGCGGCAGAACGGATCGTACTTCGCCGACGACGCGAACAACGTGACCGTGCCGTCGCAGACGGTGTTCGACGGCGGCATCTCGGTCGCGAGCGTCATGTCGAACGGGGCCTCGCTCCGCGCGCGCATCGCTGTCGACAACCTCACCGACAAGCGTTACGTCGCGTCGGCGTTCCTGAATCCGGACCGCAACGCGGCCGGGCTGCCGATCGCTTATGAGCCGGGTCTACCTCGCACGCTCGTGTTCTCGCTCTCGATGACACACGCCAGGTAAATCGGCGCGTGCACATCGTCGACAGACCTCTCATCGCGATCTTCGTCGCGCTGGCGATCAGTGCGTGTGAGCAGCCGGTCCTGCCGCGTACCGGCGTCGCGACGCTGGACGACGCCGGCTCGGACGCCTTCGTCGCGGTGTCCGCGGGGCGGGAGCACACGTGTGCGTTGACCGCTGACGGGTCCGCGTTTTGTTGGGGAAGCAACGAGTTCGGCCAGCTCGGAGTCGTCGCCGACACCACGACCTGCTTTCGCGAGGATCGGCGGATCGCATGCAAGCGACAGCCCGTGGCCGTTGTCGGCGGTCTCAAGTTCCAGAAGATCCGGGCAGGCCGTGCGCACACCTGCGGTCTGGCCGTCGACAACCATATCTATTGTTGGGGCGACAACCTTCAGGGTCAGCTCGGCGACCCAAGCATCCGCCGCACGTCTGTCCCGGTCCCGGTGCTCAGCAGCGACTCATTCACCGATCTCGCCGCGGGCGGCATGCACAGCTGCGGATTGCGCACGGATGCGGTGTTACTCTGCTGGGGGAACAACGACGATGGCCAGCTCGGACTCGGCACCATCGGAAACGGGTCGACGACTCCTGCCGTCGCGCAGACGACGCAGCGTTTTTCGTCCGTCGCGGCGGGCGACCGTCGCACCTGCGCCCGCGTTCCCGACGGAACCACGTACTGCGCGGGCGCCACGTGGGTCTTCCGCCAGGGTACCGCCGACGTCACCCGTCCCCAAGGCTCGCTCCTTCGAGTGCTGCAATCGCCGGCATTCGCGACCATCTCCGTGGGCACGAACACCACATGCGCAGTCGCCACCGACAACCGCGCCTACTGTTGGGAAGCCAACCCCGCCGGCGGCATCGGCGACGGGACGACGACCGGCAGTACCGCGCCCATAGCCGTGAGCGGTGCGCTGCGATTTGTGTCCATCTCGGCCGGCGGACTACACACATGCGCGATCGCTGACACCGGGCTCGCATTCTGCTGGGGGACCGACGCCCAAGGTCAACTCGGGGTCTCGCCCTCCGTGCTCAATGCTCGCTGCGGTGAGCCGGCCGCTGTGTGCAGCAGAGTCCCGGTTCAGGTCAGCGGATGGCGGATTTTCGCACAGATCAGCGCAGGGCAGGGAGATCACAGCTGCGGACTGACTCTGGGGGGGAATATCTATTGTTGGGGCGCCGGCGGCTTGGGTCAGCGCGGAGATGGAAGGACCTCGAGCGAGTGGTCGCCGACGAAAACGCGGTCACCATAGGCCGCTTGTGACAACCATCACGGCGGTCTCGGCCAAAAACGCTAAGATCGTGGTGCTGCAGAAGCAAGAATTACGAAGCTGTAACAAAAGAACAATCGCCTTAGTGCTGTGTCGGTTTTAACTTGAGAGCCTCTCACCGGGTCTTCCGGAAGAGGCAGTCAACAGACGGTGCGGTATTGCGGTCGGGCTCCGATGACGGACCTGCGCATGGAGAGAAACCTTATGCATTGGCTTGCTGCCGCAGCGGCGCGCGCTGGACTGAAGGGCGCCGACGTCCTGGTAATATCGGGCGATATTTCGCTGATCGACTCCTGGGAAATCGCATCTAGGATTCTCGGCATATCAGCCCCCGAGCTGGCGAGCAGACTTGCCCCAGCACTCGGTCTCGCCGAAGCGGACTTCCAGAAGGCTGAACCGCTCGCCCTCCCGCATCTTCCCGAAAGAATCGCTCGCAAGTATCACGTCTTCCCGTTGCGCGAAGACGAGCGGCACTTGGTCGTGGCGACCGCGGACCCGACGAACATAGAAGTCGAACACGCCATCGGCTTTGCGGCTGGCCGGCGTCCGATCTTTGAGCTCGCGTGTCCGGCCGCGATAACTGAAGCGCTCCTTGAAGCCTATAGCAGCGACCGCGCGATGGACCTGCTCCTCAGCAGTGTAGATGAGCAGGTGGCCGACGCGGTTCGCATTGTCGAAGAATTCGAGCCAGAAGCCGTCGCCGTCGCGGATGTCGAATCCGCGCCGGTCGTAAAGCTGACAAACCTGATCCTCCGCGACGCCATCATTCAGGGCGCGAGCGATATCCATATCGAGCCGGGCATCAAGGGTGGCTCGGTACGCTTCCGCGTCGACGGCGTGATGCGCCAGTACATGCAGCTCCCGATGGTGGCGCTCAATCGCGTCGTCTCCCGCATCAAGGTGCTCGGCAAGCTGGACATCACCGATCGCATCCGGCCGCAGGATGGTCGAAGCCGCGCCGCCGTCGAGGGTCGTTACGTCGATCTCCGCATTTCGACCGTCTGCACGCGCGACGCTGAGAAAGCGGTCATTCGTATTCTGCGTCCGGAGAACACGCGCAAGCTGGACGAGATCGGCATCACGCCGCGCGAGCTCGCGCGCCTGCGCCAACTCCTCAACTGCCGCGACGGGATCGTGATCGTCACCGGCCCGACGGGCTCCGGCAAAACGACGACGCTGTACTCGGCCATTCGCGAGATCGCGACGGGCGAGGTCAATATCTCGACGGTCGAAGATCCCGTCGAGTACGAGCTTCCCGGCATCACGCAGATCCAGATAGATCCGAAACGCGGCATCACCTTCGCCAACTCGCTCCGCGCGCTACTGCGTCAGGATCCCGACGTCATCTTCGTCGGCGAGATCCGTGACGCGGAGACGGCGCAGATCGCGGCGCAGGCGGCCATGACGGGACACCTCGTGCTCGCGACGATGCACACCAACGACGCGATGGCGACCGTGGGTCGTCTTCACGATCTGGGTCTCGATCGCCAGACGATCTCCGCGACGCTGCGCGGCACGTTGGCCCAGCGACTTCTCCGCCGCGTCTGTCCCGATTGTGCGCAGCCGCTCATCGGGTCGCTCACGGAAGAGGAGGAGATTCTCGGCGCCCGCTATGGCGTGCTGCCGCTGTCGCGGGCCGTCGGCTGCAAGCGTTGCGGCAATACCGGCTATCGCGGACGACTGCCGCTCATCGAGGTCTCGGTCATCACTCCTACGATTGCCGACATGATTGCCGGCGGCGCCACCTCGCACGCGCTGCAGCGTGCCGCTGTTTCGCAGGGTATGGCCCCGATGCGTGACGTCGCCATCGCCCGCGTTCGCCGCGGCGAGACGACGCTCCAGGAGATCGAGCGGGTCATCGGCGACAACATCGAAGATCAGCCCACGCAGACCGGCCCCATGTCCATTCTCGTCGTCAATGCGGACCCCGCGTGGCGTCGCATGGCGCGCGCGTTGCTCGAGGGCGGCGGCTTCCGCGTCACCGAAGCGGTGGACGCAACACAGGCGATGCAGCTCATGGGCACGGGTGAAGAATTCGCGCTCATGGTCACGGACCTCATGATGCCCGCGCTTCCGACGCCGACCGTGGCGCCACAGCGGGCGCCGTCGCTCCGACCGACCACCGCGATGCCGGCGGTGAACCTCCCGCCCCTTCCGCCAACACAGCGCCTTACAGGCCCGATTCACCCGCCTCTCCTGGCGGCCGGTAGGGAGGCGACGGACGAGAGCGTCGACTGGGCGCGCTTCGCGGCCACTGTGCAATCGTCGATTCGCAGAACCGAGCAGTAAGTGCGAGGTGTTAGGTGTGCGGTGCTAGGCTCCTAGGCCCTAGCTCCCACACCTCCCATCTCCCACCTCCCACCTCCCACCTCCCACCTAGCCCCTAACACCTCCCACCTTGCACCTTTCAGTCATGGTTGCCGACCAACCCCTGCTCGACGATTCCGCCATCGAACGCCTACGCGGCTTCGGCGGCGACAAGCTTCTCCGCGGGATGATCGAGCTGTTCGTCAAAAACGCGCCCTCCAAAGCGGCGGAAGCTCGTGAGGCGCTCGATTGCGGCGACTCCGCGGCGCTCCGGGCCGCTTTGCACGGACTGAAGTCGAGCGCGGGACAGCTGGGCGCCGCGACCGTCCACCACGCGTGCAACGCGGGCGAAGAGTTGGCCAGCCGCGGAGAGCTCAGCGCCTGCCTGGAGCACGTTCAGCGCATCGAGACCGACCTGCCGCTTGCGTGCCGTCAGCTGGAAGCCATTCACGACGCATCCTGAGCGACATGGCTCCACCGCCACCCACGCTGGCCGTCGTAGAGGACAACGCCGACAACCGTCTTCTCCTTCAGGCAATCCTCGGCGACGAGTATGACCTCGTCGAGTACGAGAACGGCGCGGACGCGTTGGATGGCTTCGCGCGCTCGAAGCCGGATTTGGTCCTGCTCGACATTTCGCTGCCAGGGATGGATGGCAAAGAGATCCTCCAGCGAATCCGCCATGATCTCACGCTGCGGAACGTGCCCGTCATCGCGTTGACCGCGCACGCCATGGCGGGCGACCGCGAAAAGTTCCTCGCCGCCGGCTTCGACGACTATATCACGAAGCCGATCGTGGACGAGAATCAGCTCTTCGCAGCGATCAAGAAGTTGTTGACGAAACCGTGAGCGCGTCCTAGGGTAGTAATTCCGGTAGCCGCAACAGCGTACCACAGCCCTCCACCACTCGCGCGCGACCGCCGCTTTTCTCCCTCCCGCCGCATGCTGCAGTTCGACAAGAAGGCTTTCATCCAGCGCGCCATCCTGGCGTTCACCACGGGACTCTTTCTCGCCTGCTCGGCGCATCTCGCGGCCCAACCGGGCGGATTTCTTCAGTAGGCTAGGCTTCGCGCAGCGCCGCCATAGGCGTCTCTCGAAAGACCTCACGCCCGGTCGCGAGCCCGATCGCGATAGCCAGCAGAGTCATCACGGCGGCAACGAGAAGCACGGGCGCGATCGCCGGTGAAAAACTCGTGGTGAACACGAACTTCATCAGCAGCCACGCACCGCCGACCGACAACAGGACACCCGCGGCGCTGCCCAGGGCTCCCAATAGCGCGTATTCCGCGAGCATGATCCGCCCCACCTGATGCCGGGTCGCGCCCAGCGTCTTGAGCAAAACGCCCTCGCGCAGGCGCTCGCGCCGCGTTGCCGCGACCGCGCTGAAGAGCACCGGAATCCCGAAAGCCAGGCTCACGATCGCCATGAAGCGAATCGCCGACGTCACCTTGCCGAGCACGTTGTTGATGGTGTGCTGAATGAGCGAGAGATCCAGGCTCGAGACGTTGGGGTAGCGTCGCACGACGGCGCGTTGCAGCATGGCCACTTCGGCGCTCGTCGGAACGTGCGCGAGAATCGCGAACTGTTTTGGCGCGCGCTCCAGCGAGCCCGGGTTGAAGACGACGAAGAAATTCGGCTCGAAGCGCGCCCACATCACCTCGCGCAGACTCGTCACGCGCGCGCGGATCTGTACGCCCTGCACGTTCCACGTGATGGTGTCGCCGAGCCCCACACCGAGCTCGGACGCCACGTCTCGCTCGACCGAGATCTGGGGCGTCGTATCCGTCGGCGAGAACCACTTGCCCGCGACTACCTTCTCCGATGGTGCTGGATCGGCGCGGAATGTCGACCGAAACTCGCGCCGCACCGCCCACGGTGATCGTCCGCGCGTCGATCCGGGCGCCCCTCGCCTGGGCCGCGACTCTCCCGCCGCGCGAGCCGCACGCATCGCGCTGTCGCTCTCGGCCATCAGCGCCGCGACCGGCTTGCCGTTGATCGCCGAAATGCGCATCGGAACGATCGCTGCCTCCTGCACGATCGTATGGCCGGAGCCGCGGATCAACGAATCGAGCCCGCGCTCCTGATCCTCCTGCACGTCGAAAAACACGACGTTCGCGCGTGCCTGCTCGAGTTTCACGTCGAGCTGTCGCAGCAGATTGTGCTGCACCTGATACAAGGTGCTCATGAGGAACACGCCGAACCCGAGGGCGAGAATGACTGAGCGTGTCTGGTTGCCGGGGCGATAGAGATTCGCGACCCCCTGGCGGAACACGAAGGGCCACTTGGGGCGCGCGACACGTTTTGCGACCTTGGCGAGCAGTGCCGCTGTCGTCCACAGAGCGCCGATCGCGACGCCAATGGCGCCCGAGTAGTACAGCGCGCGCTGAACTGTGCCCGCGCGCGCCAGCGCGATCACGAACACACTCGCGACGATCGCGAATGTGACGACGATGGCGGCCGAGTCGCGCTGCGCGCGGCGCATCACGTCGGCGTCGGATTCCCTCCGGAGCGTTTGCAGCGGCGAAATGCGTCGCAGCGACAGCAGCGGACGCAACGCGAAGATCAGCGCCACCCACACGCCGATGCCGAGCCCCAATCCGATGGCCGCCGGGACGAGCCGCACGCTGACGTCGACCGGGAGGAAATCCTTCAGCACCCAGGGGAGCGCGAACTGGAATCCGACACCAAGCGCCGCCCCGGCGATTGCGCCCACTAGCCCCATGGCAGCCGCTTGCAGCACGTAGATCACCAGCACCTGACCGCTCGTGGCGCCGAGACAGCGGAGAATCGCAACGGTGTCGATCTTCCGCATCACGAACGCGTGGACGCCGCTCGCGACGCCGATTCCACCGAGCAGCAACGCCACCAAACCGACGATGCCGAGAAAACTCCCCAACTGGTCGATCGACTGGGTCAGTCCCATCTCGTTTTCCGCGACCGTGCGAAGGTTGACGCGGGGAGTGTCGGTCGAAAACCGGATATTGAACCGGCCGGCGAACCGTGCCGGTGACAGCCCCGGTGGCATCTTCAGCAGCGCCTCGTACTCGGCCCGGCTACCGAAGATGAGCAGGCCAGTTTCGCGGAGGTACGTGTCCGGGATGAAAACGCGGGGCCCGATGGCCGCGCTGACACCCAGATCTCCGGGCACGCTGCGTATCGCGGCCAGAATCACGAACCGTGCGCTGCCGAGCATCAGCGTATCGCCGAGCCGGGCGTCGAGCGAAACGAGCACCGACGGATCGACGATCGTGTAGCGACCCCCCTGCGTCTGCATTCGCTGCCAGAGTCCGGCCGGTTCCGTGGTGATTTCGCCGTAGAACGGGTACTTGGCGCTCACGGCGCGCACTTGGACGAGCCGCGTCCCGCCCGACCGCGGCACCAGGCCCATCGAGGCAAACGTGGTGACGCGACTGACGCCAGTGCCAGCTCGCTCGAGCGAGTCGAGCAGCCGCGTGGTCTTCGGCCCATAGGCGGCGCGCGCTCTGAGAACGACGTCGCCGCCGAGCAGCGCTCGCGACTGCTCCTGGACGGACTTGGTGACGTTCGCGGTGAACGAGTCGATCGCGACCAGGGCCGACACGCCAAGCGAGATCGACGACATGTACAGCAGCAAGCGACGTCGTGCGGTTCTGCTTTCGCGCCACGCGATTGCCAGTAGACGTCGGAAACGTCCCATCTCAGTCATCGGCGGCCCATTTCCGATTTCCCATTTCCGATTTCCGCCGTGGTTTGGTCCGACACCACCGCCCCATCACTCAACCGAATGATGCGGCGAGCGCGTCGAGCCAACACCAGATCGTGCGTGACCAGCAGCACCGTCGATCCGGACTCTCGATTGAGCGACTCGAGCAGCTCGACGATTCTGTTGCCTGTGTCGCTGTCGAGATTCCCGGTCGGTTCATCCGCGAACAAAATGCGTGGACGATTGGCGAACGCGCGGGCGATGGCCACTCGTTGCTGCTCGCCGCCCGAGAGCTGCGTCGGGAAGTGGTCGAGCCGGTCGCCGAGTCCCACGCGCTGAAGCACGTCGGTGGCGCGCTCGATGGCGTGGTTCTCCCCGCGCAGCTCGAGCGGCACCTGAACGTTCTCGATTGCCGTGAGCGTCGGGATCAATTGAAAGCTCTGGAAGACAAATCCGACTTTGGCTCCCCGAAGTTTTGCGCGCGCGTCCTCGTCGAGGGCGGTGATGTCGGTGCCATCGAGCTGCACCGATCCGCGCGTCGGGGTGTCGAGGCCGGCGAGAAGACCGAGCAACGTCGTCTTTCCGCTCCCGGACGGTCCAACGATGGCGACGAACTCGCCCTGCTCGATGGAAAAGTTGACGTCGCGAAGGACTGTGAGCCGGTGATCGCCGCTTTGATATTCTTTAGTGAGGTCGCTGGCGGAGAGCATGAATAACGGGAAGCGGGAAGCGGGAAGCGGGAAGCGAAAGGTCGTCTACTTGGCTGCGGGCGCGCTACTCCTTGCCTGCACGAAGGAACGACCGGCGCCGGAGGCGCGCGCCCCGGAAACCCAATCCGGCGCCTCATCCGACGCTTCCCGCTTCCCGCTTCCCGCTTCACGCGCGCCCGCTTCCCGAAAAGCGATCCTCTTTGTCGGTACCTCGCTCACGGCGGGTTACGGCCTCGACGCCGACAGTGCCTACCCGCAGCAAATCCAAAACATGATCGACTCCGCGGCGCTCCCGTACACCGTGGTGAACGCGGGAGTGAGCGGGGAAACATCGTCGGCGATGCTCCGGCGTCTGGATTGGCTGCTGCGTCAGCCATTCGATGTGATCGTGATCGAGACCGGCGCGAACGATGGGTTGCGTGGAATCTCGGTTGACGCGATGCGGGAGAACATTCAGCGCGCCATCGCGCGCATCCGCCAAGCGCGGCCGGCCGCGCGTATCGTCCTGGTTCAAATGGAGGCGCTGCCGAACATGGGTAGGGCCTATACGCAGCAGTTCCGCAACGCGTTTCCGAGGCTCGCGAAGGACAACCATGTCGTCTTGCTACCATTTCTCCTTGATGGAGTCGCCGGACGCGGGGAGCTCAACCAGGCCGACGGCATCCATCCGAATTACGACGGCGAGCGCATCGTGGCGCGGAATGTGTGGAAGGGCTTGAGGCCAATTCTGCAATGAGCTAAATTCAATGGCTGTCCCAACTTAGGGACCGTAGTCCCAGCACCTAAT
>DATBRO010000125.1:0-6198 GCA_036560265.1 Gemmatimonadaceae bacterium
ACTGCTCGAGATTGTAGGACGCGAGCGCTAGACGCATCAAGATCGATCGCGACGAGCGAAGATATGCGTCCGATTCATACGCCCGCTGCAACGCGCGGACTACTTCGCCCAGGTCGGATTTTCTGTAGTTCAGCGCGCTCAACGCATCCCACGCCCCTGCTTGGTCTTTGTTGATTTCCACAGCGCGCGTGAGCGTAGATTCCGCCACGGTCAGCGTTCGATCCTCGTCGCCGGGTGCCGTGAGATGCTCGGTGATGCGGAAGTACAGCAGCTTTCCCTTGTATTCCAGCGCGTCCGCGTTGCGCGGATCGCGCGCCAACGCCTGATCGGCATACGCGATGCCGCTGTCGACCACCGCTGGTAGGAGAGCCGGCTGCCGTCGCAGCGCCACCGCCTTCGCATAAGCAACTGAGGCACGAAGTACAGAAGGTGTAGGCCACCACTGATCCACCTGCGCGGCGCGAGCCGCCTGCGAATCCGCCTCCGCCAACGCCGACAAGGCCGGCTCAAAGGCGCCGGCGACGTTGAGAGAGTCGGCGTCCTTGCGCCGGCGCTCCGCGCGTTGCAACAGCATCCATGCTTCCGGATTTTTCGTCGCCAGCTTCCGTTCGCGGAGCCGCACCTCGTCGCCCAAGCGCTCGCGCAGGAACAGTGCGACTTGGGCCGCCACGGCATCCTGCAACGCAAGCACCTGCGACGTATCGTACTCGAAGCTCTTCCCGTCGATGCGCGATCCGGACGAGGCATCGACGAGCTGCACGTCGACCCGTGCGCCGCGCGACGTCGCTTCGACTGAACCACGCACCAACGTGCCGATCTTGAGCGCTCGTCCCACGCTGTCGGGACTCACTGGCTTGCCCCGGAAGGGCAGGACCGCATAGCGCGAGCGGACGTCCAGCGCGGAGATCTGCGAGAGCTGATCGATGAGCGATTCGGTCAAACCGTCGGCGAGAGGCTGAAGTTTGCCGTTCGTCCCTTCGTCGGAGAAGTACAGAACCGCAATGCGCCGGGAGTCGGAGTCGGTCGCTCTTGCCGCTAGAGCGCTGCTTCTCCAGCGCCATGCGCCGGCGCCCGCGGCGAGGAGCGCGAGCACAACGCCGGCGGCGATTGCGAACTGACGTCCTTGTGCCCTCGCGCGCTGTGCTTGCACGCGTTGGCTGCGCGTCTGCCGCATCGCGGGCATGCGCACTCCAGTCGTGCGGCGCGACCAGGTGCCCGTCGTCGCGATGACGCCCGAGAGCGCATCGGAGAATTCCTGCATCGTCTGGAACCGGTCCGCCGCCACTTTCTCGAGCGCGCGAAGCACGACGTCTTCCAGCTCGTCGGGCACGGCGGGGCGCACGGTGGTGAGCAGCGGCACGGGCTCGCCGAGATGCTTCGCGACCAGCGCTTGCATCGTGTTCGCCATGAAGGGCGGATACCCGGCGAGCATCTCGTACATCACGCACGCGAGGCTGTACTGGTCGCTGCGCCCGTCGATGTGCTTCTCGCCCATCGCCTGCTCGGGACTCATGTACGACGGCGTCCCCAGCGACATGCCGGTCTGCGTCAACGCCTCGGTGTCGGCGGCGGCCGTGACGGCACGCGCGATGCCGAAGTCCGCGAGCACGGCATGATCGGCCTCGAGGAGGATGTTCTCGGGCTTGATGTCGCGGTGCACGATGCCGCGCGTGTGTGCGTACTGCAGCGCGCTCGCGATCTCGCACGTGATGCGTACCGCGTCTTGCACGGGCAGTTGCCGCTCGCGCGTGAGACGATCGCGCAGCGATTCTCCGTCGACGAACGGCATGACGTAGTACAGCGAGCCTTCCGCCTCGCCGGAGTCGTGCGCCGGGAGAATATTAGGATGCGTTAATCCGGTCGCGATCTTGATCTCGCGGTGGAATCGATCAGCACCTACGGCAGCCGCGAGATCCGGGTGCAACAGCTTAATGGCGACCTTGCGATCGAACTTCGTATCGACGCAGAGGTAGACTGTTGCCATTCCCCCCCGACCGAGCTCGCGCTCGATACGGTATCGTTCGCCAAACGACGGTAGTGCGCTTTTTACAGACACCACGGGGACAACCACTTGGGAGGGACCTGGCCCAACAATACGGATGTTTCGCTCACCCCGCCAGCTTGGATGACGGTCATTCAGGGTATCCGCTTTATCAGCGGTTTCAGCCAGGGTCTTTGCTTTGTCCGTCGCCGGTTTCATGGTGGCGAAGGTAAGCGGAAGGAAGACTGTGGCCGTTCCCTCACCGTTCCCGCAACGTTCCCTACTTGGGCCCGGTTTAGCCCATGACCGAACTCAGCGGGTCGGGCAACGTGTCGGCGCCTAGCTCGCGTAAATGCACGACAAGCATGCGACGCACCGCCGCAATCTCGCTCTCGATCTTGTCCAGCTGCTCGTGGCTCACGTACCCGAGCTCCTTCGCGACGAGCATGTGATGCAGCAGTTCAGAGGTACATCCGAGCGCTAATTGAAAGAACAGTGCTCCCTCCGCCCGAACCCCGTGAGTGCACCCTTCCGCCACGTGCGCTCCCATGGACGAGACGGATTTCCGCATGAGGGTGGCTAAGCCGTCCCATCGCTCGAGGGCAGGAAAGGCGCCCATCAGCCGGTACACGTCGATGGTGAGGCGAAACGCCTGCCGCCACACGGGCTGTTTTCGAAAGTCTGCCGGCTGAAGCTCGAGACTGCGCATGTATCCCCCGGTTCGGAGAACACACGCGATCGCGCGAGCGCCCCTACATGCCACGCAGCAGCGGCTCGATCTGTTGAGGCTCCGTCTGCTGAATCGCTACAAAGCCGGCCAAATGGGCAGGGAACATTAGATCGGGCAACCTGCCACTGTTGTCGCAAAACACCCCGAAGAAACGGCGTTAATCTCCTATTAAGGTGCGTACAATATGTTGTCCCCCTTCCACTTACCAAGTTCGTGGCGGACGGCGCCTTGTTTGCCTTAGTGTGGTACGGCTGCCCCTGCAACCATCCCCGGAGAGGTCTATGACTCGGAAAGGATTTACGCTCATCGAGCTGTTGATCGTGGTCGTCATCATCGGCATTCTTGCCGCGATCGCGATCCCGAAGTTCGCAAACACGAAGTCGAAGGCGTACGTGACGGCCATGAAGTCTGACCTGCGCAACTTGGTCAGCGCCGAAGAGAGCTACTTCGCAGATTCCTCGAAATACACGACCAACTTGGTGTTGGTGGGCTTCAAGCAGTCGACGGGCATTGCCTCGACGACCGTTGTGACATACCCCGGTGCGTGGGTCGCCACGAACGCGCACTCGCAGCTGACCGGAATCGTCTGTGGTATTGGTGTGAACACGACCAATCCCAGAGTCGCCTCGGCCGGCGAAGGCGAGCCGTCCTGCCAGTAGTACCAAGCACAGTTTAGCTGTAGGGGGCCGGGTCAAGCGAAAGCTTGACCCGGTCTTCTTTTAGATAGCCACAGGTAATGAAGGGGAATCCAAGTCTCGAGTCGGCCAGTCCCTCAGTTGACCAGTGAATGAAACAGTGACTGATTGACTGACGGACTGGATGACTCATCACTCGTTACTTGGATCCCCCTAGCACTACCTAGGACTATCCTTCTGCCCCCCCGTAGAAGCAGCCTTTTTCGAAGAAGCTCGGGCGCACGTTTCCTGTTCCAAGCGCCGCCCCGCCGGTTTTCCTACGTCGGGGTGCTCATCTGCCTGGCCGTGCTTCCGCTCGCGATGATCGCTGTTCGGCGCGATGACTCGCAAACGATTTCAGCAGGCAACGGGGCGATCACGACGATCAAGTTGCCGGATGGATCACGTGCGCGGCTCATGAATGGCGCGACCATCAGGTACCGGCCCGATTTTCCGGAGCGGCGCCGGCTCTGGCTCTCCGGCCAGGCGACGTTCGACGTCACCCCCGGACCCACGTTCGCGCTCTGGACCGAGACGGCGCTCGTGATCACGTTCGCCGGATCGTTCGCGGTACGCGCAAGCGGTCGTGAGACCACGTTCGTGTCGACGCGAGCGGGCGTCGTCCGCCTGCGCGCGCTCAACGAGGAAAACGATCCGTCGTACGGATCGGTGACGATCGGGTCGGGGCGGCGCGGGTTCGCCGCGCGCATGGTCGGAGCCAAGCTCTCTCGCTGAACGGGCTCGGTTCGACGGAGCGAGAGCCACTCGTGCTAGGTTCCGGCAGCACGTGTCTCGCTACGCAATCAGGACAATGACGACCGAATCAGAAAACGCAGGCTTCGCCGCTCTCGGACTTTCAGAAGCGCTTCTCGGAACACTCACCGCTCTCGGCTACGAGGAGCCCACGCCGATCCAGCGCGAGGCGATCCCGCCGCTGCTTGCCGGGCGCGATCTGTTGGGGCAAGCGGCAACCGGTACGGGGAAGACGGCTGCGTTCGCGCTGCCGTTGTTGCAGCGCATAGCGAGCGCGGAGCGCGACGACGACGACAGTCGCATGGCGCGCGCGCTCGTGCTCGTGCCGACGCGCGAGCTCGCAATGCAGGTGGCCGAAGCGATTCACAAGTACGGCCATGAGGCGTTCGGCACGAGTGTCGTGCCGATTTACGGCGGCCAGGCCATCCAGCAGCAGCTCCGCGCGCTGAGGCGCGGCGTCGACGTCATCGTGGCAACGCCCGGGCGCGCGCTCGATCACATCAAGCGCGGCTCGCTCAGGCTCGACGGCGTGCAAGTCGTCGTCCTCGACGAAGCGGACGAGATGCTCGACATGGGCTTCGCGGACGAGCTGGACGCCATCCTCGACGCCGTGCCGAAGGTCCGCCAGACGGCGCTGCTCTCGGCGACGATCGCGCCCCGGATCAGCGCGATCGCCGAGCGGCATCTGTCGAACCCGGTGAGGATCTCGATCAAGCGGCACAAGCTCGCCGAAGGCGACGTGCCGCAGGTGCGGCAGATCGCCTACGTCGTCACGCGACAACACAAGCTCGAGTCGCTCGGACGCGTGCTCGACATGGAGGATCCGACCTCGGCGATCATCTTCTGTCGCACGCGCACCGAGGTGGACAGCCTCACCGAGATGCTCGCGGCGCACGGATATCGCGCGCACGCGTTGCATGGCGGGCTGTCGCAGGAGCAGCGCGACCGTGTGATGCGCAGGTTTCGCGACGGAACGGTCGAGCTGCTGGTCGCGACCGACGTCGCGGCGCGCGGACTCGACATCCGGCACGTGTCGCACGTCGTGAACTACGACGTGCCCTCGTCGCCGGACGGGTACGTGCATCGCATCGGACGCACGGGCCGCGCGGGAAGCGCCGGCGTCGCCATTACGTTCGCCGAGCCCAGGGAGCATCGGCAGTTGCGCAACATCGAGCAGCTCACCAAGCAGAAGATCGAGATCCAGAAAGTTCCGACCATCGTGGATCTCCGGGCTCGCAAGCTCGAGCTGACCCGCGCTGCCCTTCAGGAGACGCTGCTCGCCGGCGAGCTCGACGCGTATCGCCTCGTGGTCGAGTCGCTCGGCTCCGAGCACGACCTATTCGACATCGCCGCGGCGGCGGTGAAGATGGCCCAAGAGGCGCGGACCGGCGCCGAGAAAGCGGAAGTCGATATTCCCGAAGTCGCACCGCGGGCGAGGACGGAGGATGGTGGCAGGAGGAGGGAGCGAAAAACGTCCCGCGCACGGCCGAGGAAGGCGGCCGATGCCGACGTGACGAGGCTGTACATCGGCCTTGGACGGTCCAGCGGAATGCGTCCCGCGGACATCGTAGGCGCGATCGCGAATGAAGCGGGCGTCAACCCGCGCGAGATCGGCGCGATCGACATCGCGGACAAGTTCTCGATCGTCGAGGTGCCCGGCGTGGACGCGAAGTCGATCATCGCGGCGCTGCGCAACACCACGTTGCGTGGCAAGCGCGTGCTCGTGCGCGAGGACCGCGAGCGCTAGTCGCTCCTGAGCGTGACCATTGGATCCAGACGCGGGGAGTCCGCGCTCGCGAAAACCGCCGGTGCAGGGGCTGGGGGCTGAAAGCGCAGCGCCTCGTCGCGCCTTCATGACACTTGTCGCGCCATGCCCCTGAACACCGAGCGTACCGTCCGTAAGTGCGGAGAACGTGCCAACGCGCGAAAAGCGGGCCGTTTTGTTACAGTTTCCGCATGCCGACCTACCGGGAACTCGACGAAACGCAAATTACCAGCACCCTCGTGGAGCTGCGCGACCGCATCGGCGAGCGCTTTCCGGAGTCGAATCTGCGGCGCCT
>DATBRO010000126.1:0-6812 GCA_036560265.1 Gemmatimonadaceae bacterium
CGTCGAGGGCGCGGGCACGGAGCTGCCCCTCGAGCGCCCGGCGCATCCGGTCCGGCGGCTGCCCCGGGAACGCGTCGGCGATCGCGTCGACCGCCTGGAGAAACTCACCGCGCAGAGCAAGTGCCAGCTCGAGTCGACCGACGTCCCAACGCAGACGTTCGTTGGGACGAAACTCGCTCGTGATCTGCCGGTTTTCGCTTGGCACCATCAAGCGGTACGTGAACAGGTTGCCGATCACCGTCTTGAGCCGGTCCGCGGCGTCCTTCGGCGACAACGTATCGCGCGCGATTCGCGCGGCCGCGAGCTGCAGTTGTGTCTCGATCGAATCCTGAACGGCGCGCGCGAGCCGCATGCCGAGGATGGCCGAGTCCGATACCGTCGCCACCAACCCGTGCTCCTTGTTCAGGAGATCCACGAGGGCGGCGATGCCGAACAAGGCCTGCAGGTCCTCCTCGGGTCGAATGGCGCGCTCCGCCTGCGGCGTCGTCCGCGGAGCGAGCTGTCGTCCCGCGGAGCTGGCGACATTTGCCAGCATGGACACGGAGCGGTTCAGGACGGACGCGGCCATCGCCGGCGTCACCGCGATCGGAGGCCCTTTGGCCGATCGGAGCGCCGCCTCGAAGTCGGGAGTCGCCAGTCCGGAGTCGGTGGATATCTGCTCGCCGAACAGATAGTCGAGCAGCGCCGATAATTCGGCGACGCTGCCGGAGGTCGGGCTCGCGAGCGAATTGTACCGCGCAATGTTCCGGCTCAGCGTTCGCACGTCGTTCAGGTACGTCACGAGCGAGTGCGGGTCGGACACATCGAGCTCGTTGGCGGCGCTCGTGTCGCGAACGCCGTTGCGGAATCCCAGCAGTCGGTCGGCGCGCTCCTGAAGCCGAGCGCGCGATACGGGCAGAACGATCGTCTGCACGCCCGCCATCATCGATTGCCGGATGTCGTTCGGCAGCGGTGAGAACCACGACGTCGGCAGGAACGGCGATCGCACCCTGGTCGTCGGCACGTCGCGCATCTGGCCGACCAGCTCGATGACGGCCGCGTCCCGCGTCCTGCGATTGAGAACCGCATCCGTCGCGTTTCCGGAGCCGTTGCTCTGCTTCAACTCATCGAGATCGATCGCGAGCCCGGAGAGCACACGCGTCAGTACCTCGGCGTCCGCGCGCAGCCCGGTGCGTACCACCTGATTGTCGCGTTTCCATCCGTATATCGCCGTCCAGAGCCCCGCGCTGCCGCCGAGCAGGAGCAGAATCGCGGCCGCCTGCGCGACGACGACGCGGCGGTCGCGCGAGAGACGGAATTTCGCGGTCGGACGCGCCAGCCCCGCCTCCTTGAAGATCTTCTCGGAGAAGAGCGAGCGGAGAAAAACGAGACTGTGTGCTTCTCCGCCGTCGGCAAACTCGGATGTGACTTGCGTCGTGGGGCGTGCGCCGGTCTCGCTCTGCGTCTCTTCCGAGGTGGCCTGGACCGTGGGCTCCCTTGCGTCGCCGGTGAAGTACATGCCTCTGAAGTACAGCGACGGACGGCGCTCCCCTTCCGTCATCAGCTTCGAGACGAAGTCCTTGAGCGGCTCCTGCATGTCGTCGAACTCCGTGTCGAACACGAAGACGCCGACCGCGTCCTTCACCTGGTCGGGCGCCGCAAGCACCTCGTCGCGGAGGTCCGCGAGCTGCGCGCGCAGCCCCTGGAAGCCGGTCCCCACCCAGTCGGGGTCGAACACCGTCTCGATATCGTTGGGGTTCGCCCACCCGAAGATGTCGTGGCGGCGACCCTCCGGCAGCGCGTCGGCGAACGTGCGAAAGCCCGGCAGCGTGTCGCACTTGGTGACGATGACGTGCAACGGCAGCCGAACGCCCAGCGTTTTGCGCGTGCGCTCGAGGAAGTTGCGGATGCGATCGGCCTGCTCGGTGAGCTTCTCGGGGTTCGCCCGAGCGCTGAGCAGGTCGGCGCACGAAATCGTGACGATGATCCCGTTGAGCGGCGAGTCGGGACGCTCGCCCCGCAGCATGTGCAGAAGCGTGTGCCAGCCAACCGACGTGTCCGCGACAGTCTGGCCGGGCGGAAGGGTCTGCGCGCCCACGGTGGCACCGGGCGCGGCCGCCGGGGCCTCGAGTACGACCGCTTCCTCGAACAGCCACCACTTGCCCGCGTCCTTGCGCTGCGAATCGACTTCGAGCGGCGGGCCGAACGGAAGGACAAGGCCGTTGTTCGCGAGCACCGTCTTCTTGCCGGATCCGTCGGCTCCGACGAGCAGGAACCACGGCATCGCCATGCGGTTCTTGTGAGTGACCTGCAGCCCTTCACGCGAGTCGAGGGACTTCTCCAGCGACTCCTTGAGCGCGATCATCCGGCTCTTTCGCGCACCGCCGCGGTATTCCTCCGTCGTCGTCGCAAATTCGTCTTTCTTGCCGCCCCCGTCGGCGGCCGTCATCATCAGGGTATCCGTGCCCTCGTAATCCTCACCCTCCTCGTCTTCCTCCGGCCGCAGCCAGCTGTAGACGAGCATGCCAATGCCCGCGAGCAGCGAGAGGCCGATGAGAATCGCGGGGAGGTATTGCTTCAACATCTATCGAACTCCTGCCGCACCGCCGGACTTGATCCGCGCGGTCACGTCTTTGAGATCCGCTGACACGCGGTTCCACGCGATGTGCGCGATGACCGTGTAGCTGATCACGAGAAAGAGCAGAATCGCGGCCCAGCGCTGCGCCGCGGAGAATCGTGAGACCGCCGCGCCTTCCAGCGTTCGCGACGCGGCGTCCGGAAATATCTTGCGTTCGGCCGCGTACAGCATGAGCGCGTCGTCGTTGTGAATGTACTCGTACAAACGGCGACGATACTCCGCGACCGGCCGCGTCAAGCCAAAGGGACGCCACTTGCCCTGAAAACCGGCGGCGAGGACGAGCAGATACACACGCGCGAGATCCCGTGCGACTACGGAGTCCGGCGACTCCTTGAGGAGCTTGTCGATGCGTCGAAACAGCTCGACGTCGGCGGCGTTCGTCTGGTAGATCCTTCGTTCCAGACTGACCTTGGGCCACGACGGTTGCCCGTCCCACTCCATGTGCTCGAACGTCTCGTCGGCCAGCGCCGCCATCGCGTACTGCGCGTCCGGATAGCGTTCGGCGGCCTCACCACCCATCCACTTGGCCTCGGCCGCCTGAAGCTCCAGCAATTCGGAGAGACGCTTACTCAGGCCTTCGGCGGCAGCGTCGGGACTCTGGTCGGCTGCGTACTCGGTGACGATCGCCGTCGCGAAACCAGCCGTGAACTCGGATTTCTGATGTTGGAAGCGGATGATCTCGTTGTAAAACGCGCGGAACTTGGCGAGCAGAAAGACCGCCTGCTTCTCTTCCGCGGCCTCGGTTTCCTTTGCGCCGACCTTCTCGACCTCTGTATCACCACGCCTGAAGAGTTTCCCGATGAACGACTTCGTCCAAAAGGACTTTCTGTCGACTTCGAGCGTGTCGACCTTCTCCTCGTCGCCAGGCGGCGGGGGCGGGGGGACGACTTCGAACTCGTCGGTTTTTTCCTCGATCTCGAGCGTCGATTCCCCATCGAACGCGGTCGTAGCTTCGGCGAGCGCCTCAGCTTCGGCGTCAGGATCGAGCGGAAGAGCGGGAAGCTCGGCGAGGTCCACCTCATCCGTCGTGCGTTCTCCGATCGGCGGCACGTCGTCGACAACGACATCCACTTCGGCCGTGGCGCGGTCACCGATCGGCGGCACGTCGAGCGTATCCTCGATGACATCCGCTTCGGCCGTGCCGCGTTCACCGATCGGTGGCACGTCAAGAGTGTCGTCGACGACATCCGCTTCAACGGGGGAGCGGTCGCTCGTCGCAGGCGCGAAATCCCCGATCATCGGCAGCCCCTCGAGCGAGGGCGATGGCAGCGCTTCGTCGACGGACTCGAACGTCTCCTCGGTTACGGAGGACTTGCCCTCGAAGGACTCGAACTGCTCTTCGCCCACGTCGTCGAGCGCCTGCGCGGCCGCTTCGATGCGGTCTTCGTGGACTTCGATCTCCAACGACGGACGCCTGGTCTCCTTCGAGCCTCGACGAAACAGTCGAGAGAACAAACCCGGCTTCGCCGGTGCATCGGGAACCTCTTCAGGAATGAAAAAGGCATCATCCGCGACGGGCAGCGCATCCTCGACGGACGCGAATGTGTCTTCAACGATCTGAGGCTCGCTCGGTGGGTCGTACGTCGGCAGTTCTCGAGGAGCTTCGTATGTCGGCAGTTCTTGAGGAGCTTCGTATGTCGGCAGGTCGGGAGGAGCTTCGTATGTCGACAGGTCGGGAGGAGCTTCGTATGTCGGCAGGTCGGGAGGAGCTTCGTATATCGGCAGGTCGGGAGGAGCTTCGTATGTCGGTTGCTCAGCGGATGCTTCGTACGCCAAGTCGACGTCGGACATTTCGACGTCCATCGCTTCGGCCACGACCGGTGCGTCGTCAGTCGCGGCCGCGGGCTCGATCTCGAGGTCGGGCGTCGTCTCCAGCGGGACGTCTTTCGTCTTGCGTCCGAACAATCGCGCGAAGAATCCCGGGCGCCCTGCTTTCGGAGTCGACTCGGCCTGTGGTTCGGCAAGAGTGTCGAAGGTGTCGGGTGCCGTGTCGAGCAACGGAATCGCTTCCGGCACGGGCTCGACGGACGGATCTCCCTCTGGTCTCGTCCACGGAAATTTGAAATCGTCCGGCGGCGCAACGGCGGCGGGCTCCGACTCGGCAATATCGGCCTCCGCCTCACTCTCCCCTACGTCGTGGTCGATTGATGAGACTGGTGTATCGGAAACCGTCGGCTCGTCGATGTGCTGTGTCTCGGCATCCGTGAACCGTGCCTCGCCATCGGTGAATTGTGCTTCGCCAAATGTGGCGTCGTCGGTCGCAGCTTCCTCGGCCGCTGGGGCCGCGTCGACGTTGGATACTTCGGCAACTGCGTTCTCGCTCGTGTCGTGTTTGCGCGCGAAGAGGCCGGCGATTCGGTCGCGCAAGCGCGACCACATGGACGGCTGCGGCTCGTATGCGGACGCCCAGGAACGAAATGGGCGAAAGGAATTCTCCCCCTCGACCGCCGGCGGATGGGGGGGGGCTGGCGCAGGCTGATCAGCTGCGCTTCCGAATTCGTTTTCGGAGTCGCCGGTCAATGCAGTCGGGTGGTGCGAGAAGCGCCGACTTTAAAGTTGCAGATTGTGATTATCACAAATCGGCGGTTCCAGGAGGTGAGAGGCCTGGGGATGGTTCCACCCAGTGACGCAATGCACACAACCCCCCGGGTGGCCAATAATGTGTTTAGGGCTGGCTCCCGGCAAGGCTTTTTAGGTCGTTAGAGGGCCCGGATGTCCTTTCAGGCCAACGATTAACCGACGGCGCACCGGGCCCCCAGGTAACACGAAAAACGGCCCGGATTGCGCTTGAAGGGGTATGACTCGAAGGGCATCATGAAAGTCCTTCAAAGTGGCCATTCGAGGATCAATCATGCGTGTACGGAGGCGCCGCTGGCGCCACGTCCGGGTTGGATGGGCCGTCGCGGCGCTGCTGGCCGTGGCTTGCGGACGCCAGCCGCGGATGGACGACCAGATGAAGCGAGACCTCGAGGCCGCGTCCGCGTCAACCATGGAGCTGGCGCCGAGTGGCGACAGACAGGGAGTGGTATCGGCTATCGAACAGATGCCGCGCGCTCAGCCCAGGCAGACGACTACTCGGAGAGTCGCCGCGCCAACGAAAACTCCCGAGAGCACGCACACGGCGCAGTCGAGCACGGACCCCGCCGCCACACGGCCTACGCAGCGACCCGCCGTAAATCCGCCTCCTCCAGGTGGTTACAAGACGATCGACGAAGTCCTGAAGAAGGCACCCTTCCCCATCAAGCCCTAGGCGCCTTTCAGGGAGCCGCAGGGTTCACGCTGAACGCAGCGCTCGTCCCGGCCGCCATGTTCCCTGACGTCGCTGTGAGCGTGAAGCCCCCCGTCTTGTCGATCGATAGGTCGTTGAATGTGGCAACGCCGTTCACGGCCGCGCGGGTAGTAACGCCGTTGAGTCTGGCGCCCGATGGTCCCGACAGAATCGCAACGGTGATATTCGAGGTCGTCGACCCGACAGTGACACCGGCTGCGTTCTGCAACGCCACCTGAACGGCCGGGGTGATGGTGGCGCCGACCGTGGTGGTGGACGGTTGAACCACGAACCCGACTTTCGCTGTCGACGACGACAGTGGCGACGTGACGACCCGACCCGCGCCGTCGTCGCAGCCTCCGATCAAGACCAGAAGCGCAATTCCCGCCAAGGAACGCTGAATCACGGTTAGCCTCCGAATCCAGGTCAACGTCTGGAATTTAATCGCGGTCAAACAGCAGCGAGATCAGTCGCGGTGGCGCCTCGGGATCGGCACCTTCCTCGAGCCACTCGCCAAGCTCACGTAACTGCAGTCCCGCGCCGATTCCGCCATTCACGTATTCGCTCACCGTATGGACGTGAGCGGTGAGCTGCACGGTCTCGCCGGTCTTCGGATCGGTGAAGTGAGCCTTGGTCCCGAGCAGTTGCCGGTACGGATGCAACTCGCACACGAAAAACTGGCCCTTGGGTCGCAGGACGCGCGCAGCCTCGAAGAACATCGGAGCGAGGTCGTGTACGTGCTCGAGGATGAGGTTCGCCGTGACGACATCGACCGACGCCGCCGGCACCGGCCACAGCTCGCGCACGTCGTGTCGCAGGAACTTGACGTTCGACGTCGCCAGCCGCTCGTGCGCGCGGGCGATCATCGCTTCTGAGAAGTCCAGGGCCGTGACTTGGCGGGCGTGCTCCGCGAACCAGGCGGTATTC
>DATBRO010000127.1:0-4396 GCA_036560265.1 Gemmatimonadaceae bacterium
ACGACATGGCCCGTCAACCGGTTCGCGCCGACCGTGACCACGAACGCGCCGGTATCCTGCGGTGTGAGCGTCGTGTAGTCGAGGGCGACGCGGAAACGGCCGGGTTCGATGAGACGCACATCCCAGTCAATCCCGCTGTCCGCGCGATTCCATCCCTGGGTGACGTCGCGCCCACGCTTCCCATCGCCGTAACGGATGCCCTCCCCTACCCGGCGACCATCGAACACATGAAGGCGGATCACCGGGCCACGCATGGGGAGATAGATCGTCGAATCGGGCTCGATCGTCCCCGTGATGTCGAGCGCGATCACGCTGTCCCAGGGATCGGTAGGCGATTTCGGAACGCCGACCTCGAGGTCGCGGTCACCGAGGCGACGCACCACGAGAGGGCCTGCGTTCGGCTCGGCTAACAGGTAGGCGTTGGTGACCTGGGCCTTCAATCCGGCGACGTGCAGCCGCCCATCGCGCGGCCAGTCGAAGACGTGCAGGTAGATGCGATTTCCCTTCCGCGTCGACTGACCCCACGTCTGAACCGGCAGCGGAGTCCTCGTCGTCCCGCGGATGGCCTCCGCGTTGACCTCCATCCACGCGCCGACTCCCTCGAGGATCGCCGCGTCTTTCGGATCGAACCGGCCGTCGCCCATCGGGCCGATGTTCATCAAGAGGTTGCCGCCACGGGCCGCGGCCTTGGCCAAGAGCTGGACGAAGTGCTCCGGCGGCTTGTGCGACAGATCCATGCGATGGTAGCCATACGACTCGTTCGTCGTCGGAATGGCTTCCCAGTCGCCGTCGTGCCGCGTGAGCTCCGCGGGACGATCCGCCGTGGAGGCGTAGTCGCCGAAGCGCGCTTCCGGCGCGCCCGGGAACGCCTGCACCGGCCGCCCGTTGATCACGATCGTGGGCTTCGCCTCGCGCACCGCTCGCAGAATCCGAAGGTTCTCCTCGGGCGGCAATTTCTGCGGCGTGTCGAACCACATGATGTCGGGATCGTAGTTCTTGATCAGCTCGAGGATCTGCGGAATCGCCTTGCGGTCGACGTACCGCCGCGCCTTGGCGAGGAGCTCGGGGTGATTCACCCACCACTCGCGTCCGTAGAGATTGCGATCGCCGCCGGGATTCTCGAACTCCCAGTCGTTCCCCGGCGCTTCAGCATCCCCCCAATCGAACGCGTGCGAATAGTAGAAACCGAATCGCACGCCTCGGCGCTTTGCCGCGTCTCGCAGCTCGCGCAGCGGGTCACGCTTGTACGGCGTCGCGTCGACGATGTCGTAGTCCGTCACCTTCGAGTCGTACATCGCGAAACCGTCGTGATGTTTCGCGGTGATGATCATGTACCGCATCCCGGCGCGCCTGG
This sequence comes from Gemmatimonadaceae bacterium, assembly GCA_036560265.1. Classification (GTDB taxonomy): domain Bacteria; phylum Gemmatimonadota; class Gemmatimonadetes; order Gemmatimonadales; family Gemmatimonadaceae; genus DASPMP01. The sequence goes on from DATBRO010000127.1 coordinate 1,355, forward strand.
CGACGTTCACCCATTCGTCGGCGTCGAAGCGCTTGGGATTGAACTTTGACACGGCCTGCTCGCGATACGTCGCGCTGGGGATTTTCCGGATGCGTTGGATGTGCTCCGCGTATCCTCGCACGGGCGTGCTGTCCCACACGCCGGCGAGCTGCGAGTACACGCCCCAGTGGATGAACATTCCGAAGCGTGCGTCACGCCACCACCCCAGACGCCGGTCGAGCGAATCCATGGACGCTCTCCACCAGGCCATGTCGGGACGATCCTGATAGCGTGCGGGCTGGGAGTCGGGTTTGAGCGCTGGCCACGGACGCGCGGTGTCCGGCCGTGCGACGGGCGCGAGCGGCGGCAGTTGCGTGCGCGCGCTCTGCGCGAGCAGCACCGAGCCGTTCTTCGGCAGATCGATTGCGAACGTTCCGTCGGCGGAGCGCGTGAGGCGGACGGACGCACCCGAACGCTCGCGGAGAACCGCCGAATCCCATTCGGCGACCTTCAGTCGCAACGGTTGGCCCGCGAGGCTCGTGATGTGCACCCACGCGGTGCGTCCGTCCCTACGCACGGCGCTGACGAGGAACGCGCCTTCGGCTCGTAGCCGGTCGAACGCCGCGTCTTTCCATCCGCTCGGCACGGCCGGGAAAACGCGCAGCACACCGCCCCAATCCTGAAGGAAAAGCTCCTGAATGCTCGCGGCCGCGGAGAGCGGTGTCTCGATGACGGGACCCGCCTCAGCGTAGAACGTGTTGGGCTCCATGTACCGCGGCGCATCGAGATACTGATTGAGGCGCGTAAGGGCGACGTCGCCGTGGCCGAGCCGGGCGTGCATCGCGGCACCGCCGGTGAACGAGTAGCCGCGGAAGAGCGACGTCTGCCCTTCCCACGTTTGCAGCGACCGTTCGATCAGCGTCCGTCCCGCGGCGCTGTCCGGCGTGATGAGGCCCAGCGGATAGATGGCCAGCAGATGCGAGTAATGGCGATGTGACTCTTTCCAGGGCCGGTCGCGGCCCACCATGAGGCCCGCGGAGTCGCTCGGAAAGGGGGCAAGATTCGCGAGCACGTCGCGCCACCGCGGCAGCTGCGGATCGTTTATCCGGAGACGCTCCGCACTTGCGATCAGTGTTTGCAAACCCCAGCGCAACAGCGCGAGGTCGTAGTTGGCGTCGGGCACCGTCGCCAGCTCCGGCGAATGCGTGGGTGGCAGGTGCCATTTCCCATCCGCGCCGCGCTCGACGTATCCCAGATAATTCCCGATGGCGCGACGCAGCAGCGGGTACACTCGATCGCGCAGGATGCGATCGTCCATCTGATAGCGGTAGTGGAGCCAGTAGTAGTACATGGTCCACGGGAGGTTTCCCATTTCCTTTGCCGCGTCGCTCTGCGCGGTGGCGAGATCGACGCGTCGCACGAGATTCGGCCCTGAGCTCCTCCCGATTGCCGCGGCGTCGGCGCGGAGGCGTTCAGGAACGTTGTCGATCAATGCCTGCGTGTTGCGATCGAGGTTCCGAAAAAGCGACTCGGCCAGGTCGAGGCGATTCGCCCGAAAGAGCGGCGAGTACGTGAGCTGGATGTTGAGGTTCCACCAGATTGCCGGCCACGGCGTGGCGCGAAACCACGGACCCGCGAGGTCGAGAATCGGGCCGTCGGCACGCATCGCGGACGCGAGCTTGTACATCTGAATCCAGTAGTACGATTCGAGACGCGCGTCCGGAAACGACAGGAAGCTTTGGGGATAGAACGCACGCCACCAGGCGCGATATGCGGACGACAGTCGCCTCTCTCCCGTCTCGAGAGCTCTGCCGGCGAGCCGCCTCGCCTCGCCCACCGCGGCATTCGAGGTGTTGCCATAGCCTATGCTCACGTAGTACGTACGCGCGCCGCTCCCCCCCGTATGCTCGCCCGGCACGATGGACTCGGCGTGAGCGTCGCCGCCGATGAATGTTTGGACGCTCATGAGACCATGCTCCGAGCGCGTCACTAGTGCGGCAGGATGCAGATCCTCCGGCGCGAGAGCCTCCCGGCGCGCGATCTTGCGCGGCGGACGCGCCTCGGCCGGTAGCCAGTCCAGTTCGACGCTGCCCTCGCGTCCGCGCCCCTCGAGCACGATGACGATGACGGAGGGATCGCGCGGGACAAAGCTGCGCCAGCGCACTTCTCCACTGTCCGTTGTGAGCTTCCCACTCGCCTCGGCGTCCCAAAGCGTGAGCCGCGCGTTGCCGCTCCGCTGCACGCCCACGGTCTTGAGGTACAAGCGCCCGATCGGGAATCGGGAGTCATCGTGCACGACATCGGTGCGATTGATAGTCCAGCCGAGCACACCGTCCTGCACGTCGATCGTGGCGCCGACGCGGCCGTTCCCGATGAATACGCTCTCGCCCCAGCTGGCGGGAAGCCGGTCCCACACCATGTCGTGGCGAGCAAGAAACGATGGCCAGTCGATTCGAGTGCGCGCGGGACCGCCTTGCTGCGCGTTGAGCGGTGACACGGCGATAAGCGCAAGACAAAACTGCTCCACGCGAAACACGCGAAAGACAGCCAAGAAACGCGAAAGCAAGTGATGCCTCCCTATTTCATCATGTGCCAATGGATCGGCCCGTAGGAGAACGGTTTGTCCTTCGCGTCGGGCACGACTTCACCGCGCAGCGTTCCGTCGGGGGAGCGGCTCACGCGCAGTGTGGTCCACGAGAATGCGCCGCGCTCGAAGTCGAACGTCAGTCCGTCGTCGTCGTAGAGCTCGAAGGTGCCGGCTGCGTCGCCATAGTGTCGCACTTCGAGATCCGGTTTGTCGTGCGCGCCAGGAATCTGGCGATGGGCCTCGGCGAGCATCGGAACGATGCCGCCGTTGCGCACGAACAGCGGGATGCGATCCAGCGCCGGCTTGAGTGTGATGATTACTCCATCGCCCACGAGCGCGCCCGTGTAGAAATCGTACCACTTCCCCTTCGGAAGAATCACCGTACGCGACGTATCGCCCGCGAACATCGGTGCGACGAGCAGATTATCGCCGACCATGAACTGGTCCTTGATGTCGCGCCGAGTGGCAATGGCGTA
>DATBRO010000128.1:0-3348 GCA_036560265.1 Gemmatimonadaceae bacterium
CCGGAGCGACATCTATTCGCTAGGCGTACTTGGGTATCTCATGCTAACCGGCGAAGTGCCATTTGACGGGACACATTTCGCTGCGATCGCCTCCAAGCACATCTCGGAGGCCCACGTTCCCATCCGCGAGCGCGCTCCATCGGTACCACGCGACCTCGCTGATGCGGTCGAGAAGTGTCTCGAGAAGGATCCGGAACGCCGCTGGAAGCGCGCAGGACAGCTCGAAGAGGCATTGGCTACCGCTCAGAACCATCGAATGATGCCAGCGCTGGTTAGCCGGATCGGCAGGTTCGCTGCACTCGGCGCCGTTGCACTGGGACTGACAGGCCGCTGACAGTTGCAATAGGGGTGGGGGGTATCTAGCTTCTCCCTCAGTTCTTTGGGAGAGGCAGATGCGCGGCAGCGAATGGCTGGTCCTGCTCGGCGGGCTCGCAGCCATCATCTGGGTGAACTGGTACTTTTTCTTCGCCGAGCGGTCCACCGCGGCCGCGGCGATGAGCGGCGGCACCCAACAGATCGACGTCGAAGTGAAAGGCGGCTACGAGCCCGGCGTCATTCGCGTGAAGCGCGGGGTGCCGGTGCGCCTGGTGTTCAATCGCCAGGAGACGTCGCCCTGCTCGGAAGAGGTGGTCCTCGGCGACTTCAACATTCGTCGCTTCCTTCCCGCGTTCCAACGGACTCCCGTCGACTTCACCCCGGACAAGACCGGCACCTTTGACATCAGCTGCGGGATGTCCATGCTGCACGCGAAGCTCGTCGTGGAAGACTGACATGGCGACCAAGATCACGATTCCGGTAAGCGGAATGCACTGCGCCGCGTGTCAGAGCCGAGTGCAAACGGCGCTGGCGAAAACGCCGGGGGTCGCCGATGCGAACGTCAACCTGATGCTGAACAACGCGACGGTGACGTACGACGAGCGCGCGGTGAAACCGGACGCGCTCGTCGACGCGATCCGCTCGACCGGGTATGACGCGACGCTCCCGTCGGCCGACACAACGGCGTTCGAAGAGCAGACGAGGCAGGACGAAGCGCACGAACGTGAGGTGCGCGAGCTGACTCGGAAGACGGTCGTGAGCCTCGCGATCGCGGCGCTCACCATGGTGCTGCCGATGGTGGTAATGGGCGGGGCGCTGCCGTGGATCCTGTTCGCGTTGACGACGGTCGTGGTCGGGTGGAGCGGGCGCCACTTCTACACGCGGGCGTGGCGCGCATTCCGGCATCACACGGCGGACATGAACACGCTGATCGCCGTCGGCACTGGCGCGGCGTACGTCTACTCCGTGATCGCGACATTCGCGCCCGGGTTTTTCGTGCAGCACGGCGTGAAGCCCGAGCTGTACTACGAGGCGGTCGCGGCCATCATCGGCCTCATTCTGTTGGGCAACACGTTCGAGGCGCGCGCCAAACGGCAGACGACGACGGCGCTGCGGGCGCTCGCGGACCTGCAACCGAAAACAGTGCGCGTGTTGCGCGATCTCCAGGAAGTGGAGATTCCGATCGAAGCGCTGGAGCGCGGCGACGTCTTCGTCGTGCGCCCGGGAGAGCGGATCGCCGCGGACGGCGAAGTCGTCTCGGGATCGAGCGCGGTGGACGAATCGATGCTCACCGGCGAGTCGATGCCGGTGGCGAAGCAGAAGGGCGATCGCGTCGCCGGCGGCACCATCAACCGGACCGGCGCATTGAAGGTGCGCGCGACGACGCTGGGTGCCGACAGCGCGCTCGCGCGCATCGTCAAATTGATGCGCGACGCGCAGGGCACGCGCGCGCCGATTCAGAATCTCGCCGACCGGGTGAGTCGGGTCTTCGTGCCGGTGGTGATCTCGATTGCGATCGCGACGTTCGTTGTCTGGTTCGTCGTCGCCGGCGCGCCGGTGCGTGCGTTGGTTGCGGCGATTTCGGTGTTGATCATCGCGTGTCCGTGCGCGATGGGGCTGGCGGTGCCGACGGCGCTCATGGTCGCGTCGGGGAAAGGCGCGCAGCTCGGCGTGCTGATCAAAGGGGGCGAAGCGCTGCAGCGCGCGCACGAGATCGATGTCGTCGTGCTGGACAAGACGGGAACGGTCACCGCGGGTGCGCCAACAGTGGTCGACCTCGTGATGGTTCCGCGTGTGGCTCCGGCGGGGGTGCCTTCGCTAGCGGATGCAGCTTCGGCGACCTACCCGCCTTCGGCGGGTACCCAGGTGCCCGCCTCAGATGATCCGCGACGCTCAGCACCCCGCGCCGTCGCCCTTGCGGACCTCGACGAAGTCGCCGTGTTGGCACTCGCGGCGGGCGTTGAGTCACTGTCCGAGCATCCGCTCGCCGACGCGATCGTGCGCGCGGCTGCGGAGCGCGGAATCAAGCGCGCCGATGTGCGCGAGTTTGAATCGCGGACGGGCCGGGGGGCGGTGGCGCGGGACGCGGCTGGTCGACGCATCGCGGTGGGCAGCGCGAGGCTCATGCGCGAAATTGGCGCCGATGTCTCGGAGCTCGAGGCGCGGGCGGAGGAGCTCGCCCGTCGGGCGCGCACGCCTGTGTATGTCGCCATCGATGACGCTGTCGTAGCGGTCCTCGGCATCGCGGATCCGATCAAGCCGACATCGCGCGATGCGATCGCTGCGCTCAAGGAAATGGGACTCGAGGTCATCATGCTCACCGGCGACGCCCGTGACACCGCGGACGCGATTGCGCGCGAGGCGGGGGTCGACCGCGTGATCGCGGAAGTGCTGCCGGAGGAGAAGGTCGCGGTGATACGAAGACTTCAAAGTGGGCAGTGGGAAGGGGGGAGTGGGGGTGTCCCACCACCCACTACCCACTCTCCACTCGTGGTCGCGATGGTCGGCGACGGAATCAACGACGCGCCGGCGTTGGCGCAGGCGGACGTCGGCATCGCGATCGGGACCGGGACGGACATCGCGATCGAGGCGGCGGACATCACGCTGATGCGTGGAGATCTGCGCGCGGCGGTGGACGCGATCGCGCTCGCGCGGCGCACGATGCGCACGATGCGGCAGAATTTGTTCTGGGCGTTCGTGTACAACGTGTTCGGCATCCCGCTCGCCGCGCTCGGGATGTTGAGTCCCGTGATCGCCAGTGGCGCGATGGCCTTCAGCTCGGTGAGCGTGGTTGGAAATTCGCTTCGACTCAGGGGGTTTCGTGGAGCGTGACAGTTTGACCGTCGCGGCTTGTGCTTGCGCGGTCGGAGACGATTCGAACCGGAAGGCGGTCGCCGTCGATCCTGACATCAAGGCGAGCAATCTCACCCGTCTGCGCCGGATCGAGGGGCAGGTGCGCGGCCTACAGAAAATGGTCGAGGAGGATCGCTACTGCGCCGACGTCCTGACGCAGATCTCGTCTGTGCACGAGGC
>DATBRO010000129.1:0-4388 GCA_036560265.1 Gemmatimonadaceae bacterium
CTCGGCGAGCATCGCGCGCTCCGCTTCCTGCGATTCCGCGATGATCTGCGGCGTGATGACGTCGGGAATCGACGCGATGAGCCGCTCGTCGAGCCGCACGCGTAGGTCGTAAAGCTCATGGGGCAACTTGTCGAATGGCGCACCAGTCTGCGGCGATCGCCGTGGTACGCGAACGGGATAGAACGGCAGCGTCCGACGCAACTGGTCTGACGTGAGCGATGCGATGGCGACCGCATTGCCCTCGAACATCGTGAACAGCCGGTCCTCGTGCGCCGGGTCGACGAACACCATCCCCGCGACATCGTTCGGATATCGCAGCTCGTAAATGCGGATGTGCAATCCGGCAAGCGATGCTCCCACCAGCACGTACGGGGCTCGCTCTCCCGCGCCGGCGAGTGCGGCGTGCAGATCGGCCACGGACCGCTCCGACGTTTCTATCACCCTCGACGAATCGCTCCACCCGTGTCCGGCTCGGTCGTACGAGCACACACGATTCGTGCGCGCGACTTCGGGCTGCACGAGCGCCCAGTCGATCGCGAACGCGCTCGCGCCCGCCGCCAACACGACGGTCGGTGAGCCGGCGCCGGTGCAATAGACGTGAATTCTGCGACCACCACCGACATCGACGAGTCGGCCCGGGGGTGCTCCGACCTCGTGCTGCGCGAACAGCGACGCCGAAGACGCCAGCGTGACTGCCATCAGGAGAGCCGCTCCGGTCGCGCTCATCGGTCACTCGGCTCGAAGCGCGATCATGGGATCCACGCGCGCGGCCCGACGCGCCGGGATCAGCGCCGCCGTGAGCGCGACAGCCGCGAGCAGCGCTGCGACCGCCCCGAGCGTGGCCGGATCGTTGGGCTTCACGCCGAACAGCAGCCGCTCCAACACGCGCGTCACGGCAAGCGCGCCAAGGACGCCGAGCACGACTCCCGGAATCGAAAGCGCGAGGGTGCGGCGCAGCACCATGCGTGACACGTCGCGCCCCTGAGCACCCAACGCGACGCGGATGCCGATTTCGTGCGCACGTTCGGCCACGGAATACGCCAGCACGCCGTAGATCCCCACGGCCGCGAGAAGCAACGCAAGCGCGGAGAAGAGCGCGAGCAGCCGCGCCTGGAACAACGGCTCCTCTGTCGTCGCCGCAACCAATTCAGGCATCGGCGCGATCTTCTGCACCGGTTGATTTCTGTCGACGCCTCGCAACACGCCCCGCATCGCGGCGGCCACTGCGACGGGACTCGCCGTGGAGCGCACCCCGAACGACATGTGCTCGAGGAAGAACGGAAATGTGTTTTGCGCGTACGGTTGGTACAGCGCGGCGTCGGGATGTGTCGTCACACCCTCTTGCACGACGTCGTCCACGACGCCGACGACCGTGAGCCAATCTTCAGGCTTCGGCTTGTCTTCCATCGTAATGCGTTTGCCGATGGGATCGACGTTCGGCCAGAACTTCCGGGCGATCGATGCGCTGACGATCACGACCTTGGGGGCAGACGCACCATCCTGAATGCTGAATTCCCGCCCGCGGCGCAGGCGAACGCCCCACGTGCGGAAGTAGTCCGGGCTCACGAGCATCTTGTCCGCCCAGCCTTTGGACTCGGGACGGCCGTCGTCGAGATGGAAGTCGCCCGCGATGAGATTCCCACCCAACGGCCGCCAGTTCACCGCGCCGACCGCCTCGACGTCAGGAATCTGCGCGAGTCCGTCGAGAACGCTGCGATGAAAGCGCTGCATCGCCTGCCCGTTCTGATATGCGCTGCGCGGCAGATCCACCGTCATCGCGACCACGTTCTCGGGTCGGAAGCCGAGGTCCACAGCGCGCATCCGCGCGAAGCTGCGAATCATGAGGCCCGCGCCCGTCAGCAACACGAGCGCGAGCGCGATCTCGCCGACGACGAGCACCGCGCGCAGACCGCCGTGGCGCGCCGTGACCGTACGCGCGCCCTGGCCGAGCGAGTCGCGCAGTTCGTGACGCGTTGTGCGAAGCGCCGGCGCCAGGCCGAACACGATTCCCGTGATCAACGACAGTCCCGCGGTGAACGCGAGCACGATACCGTCGACGTGGAGCTCGTCGATCCGGGGAATGCGCCCCGCCGGAGCCAGCGCGACGAGCGCGCGGACGCCGACGATCGCGAGCAGCACTCCCAACACTCCGCCCACCGCCGCGATCGCGACGCTCTCGGTGAGCAGCTGCCGAATGAGACGTGGACGCTCGGCGCCAAGCGCGGCACGCACCGCGATCTCCTGCTGCCGTGACGCGGCACGCATCAGCAGGAGGTTCGCGACGTTCGCGCACGCGATGAGCAGCACGAACCCCACCGCGCCCGCGAAAATCCAAAGCGCGCGCTCGATGTCGCCGACGACGAACTGCTTGAGCGGGACTATCTCCGCGACGAGCTGCTCGCGCTTCACGCCGGGCTGCGCTGCGAACTGCGGCACGATCGTGTTCAGCTCGGCGAGCGCCTGATCCGGCGTCGCTCCAGCGCGCAGTCGGCCCACCACTGGTCGCGACCAGGTGTTGTGCGGATTGGTCGTCACCTCCGTCGGCTGCCAGAGCGCGGCGTGAGCGGGGAAGTCGAAGCCGGGCGGCATGACCCCGAGGATGGTGTGCGACACGCCATTCACGACCACCGGCTTGCCGACGATGCGCGGGTCAGCCGCGAACCGGTTGCGCCATAGGTGATCGCTCAGGAGCGCGACGGGCTCGCGTCCCGGCTTGCCGTCGTCGGGAGAGAAGGTCGCGCCGATCGCCGGCGCCACTCCAAGGATGCCGACGAGCTCCGGCGTGACGACGGCGCCGTGAATGCGCTCGGGCTCGCCCCCGCCGGTGATCGTCACCGGACCGCTCGAGAACGTGGCGATGGCCGCGAATTGGCGCGTTCTCGCTTTGAACGTGAGATAGTCGTGATCCGCGAGCACCGGTTTGCGCACCCACGGATTGTCCGGCTGCTTGTAAGAAACCAGAAACAGACCTTCGGGCTGCGCGAATGGCAGTGAGCGCAGGAGCACACCGTTCACGACGGTGAACATTGCGGTGTTGACACCGATGCCGAGCGCCAGCGTCAGGATCGCGACGGAGGCGAAGCCCGGCGCGCGGCGAAGGGAACGCACGGCGTATCTGAGATCCTGGATCAATCGCTCGAGCCAGATACCGCCCCACATCTCGCGCGTGACTTCCGTGACCATGCCGACGTTGCCGAACTCGCGTCGTGCGGCATAGGCGGCGGCGTCGGGCGACTCACCACGAGCGACGCGCTCCGCTTCGGCGAGCCGCAGGTGCGCGCGAATCTCTTCGTCGAGCTCCGCGTCTCGGCGCCCGCGGCCGAAGAACGGGAGCCGGCTGCGAAAGCTCATGACTCTGCCTCCGCAGGCGGGGGTGTCATGATGCCCGCCATGGCCTCCGCGAGCTGCTCCCATTTTGTTCGCTCCGCGGCGAGCTGCTTGCGGCCGGCCGAGGTGAGGCGGTACACGCGCACCCGTTGATTGTTTTCCGACGTGTCCCAATCCGCGGCTATCGCTCCGGCGCGTTCGAGGCGGTGCAGCGCGGGATACAATGAACCCGTGTCGACCTGGAGGGCGTCGCGGGAACTCGCGCGGATCATCTGCGCGATGCCGTACCCGTGGCGCGGCCCCCATCGGAGGGTCTGGAGGACGATGAGGTCGAGCGTGCCCTGGAGCAGCTCGATGCGCGAGAGCGGAACGTCCTTGTTGGCCATGGCAAACCCTCGATGGATGTAGGTCGTCTACACCCTTAAGGGTATAGACTGTCTACATGGTGCCTGGTTGTCAAGTCGCAGGGGCATCCGGGGCCTACGCCCTGGCCCCGACTGTGCAATGCGAGTTCCGTGTTCGGCAGTTTCGTGACCTCTCGTCAATCGCTCCATGTGGCTGTTCGTCAAAGTGCTCGCCGTGCTCCTGGTCTACGGCACGGCAATCGAGCCGCGCTTCGTCGACCGCGACAACCAGCTCGCGCCGATCCCGAACTTGCCCGCCGAATGGGAAGGGAAGCAGATCGCGGTCTTTGCGGATCTCCAGGTCGGCATGTGGTGGGCGAACAAGGACGCGGCACGACGTCTGGTGCGACAGGTCGTGCGGATTCATCCCGCGCTCGTTCTCATCGCCGGCGATTTCGTGTACAGGGCGAGAAACAACGTCGACGCGCAGATGGCGGAGGTGCTCAGGATCCTCCAGCCGATCATCGACGCCCACATCCCGATGTACGCGGTGCTGGGCAATCACGACTACGAGTTGATGAACGAGAATTCGCGGCCGGACTCCTCGAACGTCATCGCGCGTCGCGTCGCCACGGCGCTCGACAGCGCCGGCGTCCGGATGATGGACAACAGATCGTTCGCGATGCCTTCGAGCGCCGCCGACAGCGCCGATTCCTC
>DATBRO010000130.1:0-9839 GCA_036560265.1 Gemmatimonadaceae bacterium
GCACAATGCGCAGCCGGCATTGTTGACCCATGGTGCCGCCGTCTGGGCCGTTGCCCGCGACCGGCTCGCGAATCGCGTACGGGCCGCAGCGGGCCATTCCCTTGGCGAGTTCACCGCGTACCATGCCGCGGGGACGCTCTCGCTGGAGGATGCAGTCCGCTTGGTGCGACGACGCGGCCAGCTGATGTACGAGAGCGGAGTCCGGCGACCCGGAACGATGGCGGCACTATTGGGCGATCTCAAAGAGCCCATCGAGTCGATCTGCGCGAAGGCAACCGCCGAAGCGGGCCTTGTATCACCCGCGAATTACAACTGTCCCGGACAACTCGTGATCAGTGGTGAGGAGGCAGGGGTGGAGCGCGCAATGGCGCTCGCGAAGGAAGCAGGTGTCAAACGCGCCGTTCGCCTGAACGTGAGCGGTGCCTTCCACTCCGCGCTGATGGAAACAGCATTAGATGGACTGGCCGAAGCCTTTGCCAACACTACGTTTACGAATCCGAAGTTTCCGGTGTACGCCAACGTGAACGCTGAGCCGGTAACGCTCGCGGATCGCGCGCGGCAGTTGTTGCTCCAACAGCTGACGCGTCCCGTCCGCTGGTCGGACGAGATTTCTGCAATGGCAGAGCGTGTCCCGGACGCCTTGTACGTCGAAATGGGCCCGGGCAGCGTACTCACCGGACTTGTGAAGAAGATCGCGCCGTCGCTCAAGACCATGACCTGTGGTACGGTCACCGAGGTGAACCAACTGTTGGAGCGTGCCGCCTGATGCAGATTGATCTTTCGGGCCGTTCGGCACTCGTCACGGGTAGCACGCGCGGAATCGGACGTGCCATCGCCCAGGCGCTCTCTGAGAGCGGTGCCAACGTGGCGGTCGTGGGACGCGATCCCGCGAAAGCGGAGGTCGTCGCCAGCACGATGAGAAGCGCGCGCGGGTTCGGCTGCGACGTGGGCGACGCCGGGGCCGTTGCGAGCCTCGTCGAAGACGTCGAGAAGGCGTTCGGCGCGGTCGACATCCTCGTGAACAACGCGGGCATCACGCGCGACAACTTGCTCATGCGCCTCAAGGACGACGACTGGGATGCCGTGCTCGACGCCAACCTCAAAGCCGCGTTCGTTGCCATTCGCGCGGCGAGCCGCGGCATGATGAAGCGCCGGTGGGGGCGCGTCATCAACATCGCAAGCGTCGTCGGACTCATCGGAAACAAGGGTCAGGCAAACTATGCGGCGAGCAAAGCCGGCCTGATCGGGCTCACCAAGTCCGTCGCGAAGGAGCTGTCGTCCAGAAACATCCTGGCAAACGTCGTTGCGCCCGGCTTCATCGAGACGGACATGACCGCCGCGATGACGGCGGACGCGCGCGTGACGCTGTCCAAGCAAATCCCGCTCGAACGGCTGGGAATGCCCAGCGACATCGCGGGCGTCGTCACGTTTCTCGCGTCCGAACACGCCTCGTACATCACCGGGCAAGTCTTCGTCGTCGACGGCGGCTTGGTCATGTGACGCTTGTCATTCCGAGGAGCGCAGCGACGAGGAATCTGCAGTTACCCCATGGCTTTACTAGATTTACCGCACTATCACCTGACTGAGGATCCAGCCCATGGCCGAAAACGCACAACGAGTCCGTGACATCATCGAAAAGGAGCTTGGCGTCGAGCGCGAGAAGCTCACCGACGACGCAAGCTTCATCGAGGATCTCGGCGCTGACAGTCTCGATATCGTCGAGCTGGTCATGGAGTTCGAGAAGGAGTTCAACATCGACATTCCGGACGAGGATGCCGAGAAGCTCCGCACCGTCGGCGACGCCATCGGATATCTCAATCAAAAGGTGGGGAGTGGCGCCAAGTGAAGCGTCGGGTCGTCGTCACTGGTATGGGCGCACTTACGCCCGTCGGCAACGACGTGGCGACGACTTGGCGTGCATTGATCTCAGGCGAATCTGGCGCGGCAAACATCACCAAATTCGACGCCACCACCTGGCCGGTCCGATTCGCATGTGAAGTGAAGGGCTTCGATCCGCTGCAGTACATGGATCGGAAAGAGGCCAAGCGCGCTGACTGGTACACCCAGTACGCCATCGCCGCGTCCGTGCAGGCGATGAAGCAAGCCGCGCTCGACAACGGCTCGAACGTCGATCCCGACCGGATGGGCGTCATCATCGGGAGTGGCATCGGCGGCCTGAAGGCTTTCGAGGAACAGCACGACGTCTATCGCGAACGCGGCCAGAGCAAGATCAGCCCGTTCTTCATTCCGATGTTCATCGCCGACATCGCGGCGGGCATCGTGTCTATGCGCTTCAACGCGAAAGGGCCGAACTACGCGACCGTGAGCGCCTGCGCAACGAGCGCGCATGCCATCGGCGACGCGTACCGTACGATCCAATACGGCGACGCCGACGTGATGATCACGGGCGGCTCGGAAGCCACCGTCACGCCCATGGCGATCGGGGGCTTCGCCAACATGAAGGCGCTCTCCGAGCGCAACGATTCTCCCGCGACGGCCTCACGGCCGTTCGACGCCACGCGAGACGGATTCGTCATGGGCGAAGGCGCGGGGGTCGTCATTCTCGAAGAGCTCGAGCATGCGCGGAAGCGTGGGGCCAAGATTTACGCCGAGATCGTCGGCTACGGCGCTACGGGCGACGCGTATCATCTCACGGCGCCGGCGCCGGAGGGCGAAGGCGCGCAGCGTGCCATGAAACGCGCGCTCAACGACGCGAAGCTCGGCGTCGAGGACATCGAGTACATCAACGCCCACGGAACGTCGACGCCGGCCAACGACTTGAACGAGACCAAAGCGATCAAGGCCGTGTTCGGCGACCGCGCGAAGGACATCAACGTCAGCTCGACAAAGTCGGCCACGGGACACATGCTCGGCGCCGCGGGCGCCGTCGAGTTCATCATCTGCACGCAGGTGGTGCGCGAGTGCACGATTCCACCGACGATCAACTATCACACGCCGGATCCCGAGCTGGATCTGAATTACACGCCGAACAAGTCGGTGAGGCGCGACGTGCGCGCGGCGCTCTCGAACAGCTTCGGTTTCGGCGGGCACAACGTGGCGCTCGCCATTCGCCGCTTCGAGGACTAGTGCCGTTCCGCGTCGCGGTCAACCGAACGCTCCTCCGCGATTCAGCGCTCCTTCCGATCGCGGACAAGATCGAGCGCGGTGCCCGATTGACGCACGAGGAGGGCGCACTGCTCTTCAGAACTCCAGATCTGCTCGGGCTGGGAAGTCTGGCGGATGCATCGAACCGCGCCCGGTACGGCGACCGTGTCACCTTCGCCGCAAACCAACATATCAACCCCACGAACGTCTGCATCTTGAGGAAGACCTGCGTGTTCTGCTCGTATGCCCGGCTACCAAAAGAAGACGGGGCGTATCGCTACACGCTCGAGCAGACGCTGGCGGAAGCGGACAACGCAAAGAACGGTTTGACGCGTGAGTTTCACATCGTCGGCGGTTTGGACATGCACGCGGGACTCGAGTACTACGCGACGATGTTCCGGGCGCTGAAGGAGCGGTACCCGCACGTCCACATCAAAGGGCTCACGGCCGTCGAGATCGCGCACATTGCGCGCATCGACAAGATGTCCGTCCGCGACGTGCTCGTCGCGCTGCGCGAGGCGGGACTCGACACGATGCCGGGCGGGGGCGCCGAAGTGTTCAGTAAGGGAGTTCGGGCCACGATCGCCGATCGCAAACTCGCCGCTGAGGAGTGGCTAGCGGTGCACCAAACGGCGCACGAGCTCGGGATTCGCACGAACTGCACGATGTTGTACGGCCACGTCGAGTCGGTCGAAGACCGCGTCGAGCATCTCGCGATGCTGCGCGAGCTCCAGGATCGCACTGGCGGCTTCCTCGCCTACATCCCGCTCGCATATCATCCGGACCACAACGAGCTGGGCGAGACGCTGCAGCGGCAGGGCACGGCGACGACCGGATTCGACGACCTCCGCAATCTCGCCGTCGCACGACTGTTCTTCGACAACATTCCGCACGTCAAGACGCACTGGATAATGGTGACGCCGTTCCTGTCGCAGACCGCGTTGGCGTTCGGCGTGAATGACATCGAAGGCACCGTGGTCCGCGAGAAGATCTATCACGAAGCCGGCGCGCACACCGCGCAGGCGATGTCGCTGGACGAGATCCTGAAATTGATTCGCGGAGCGGGAAAGATTCCCGTCGAGCGCGACTCGTTTTACAACGTGGTGCGCACCTTTGACGGTGGCGGTGAGCCGCCGGCGGAGCGAGCAGCGTGATGCGCGTCGGCCGGATCCCGTACGTCAACTGCTACCCTGTATACGGAGCGATCGATCGCGGCGTCGTTCCCCTGGGCGCCGAAATCGTCGACGGCGTTCCCAGTGCGCTCAACGCGCAGATGGCGGCAGGCGCGCTGGACGTGAGCGTGATCTCGGCCGTGGAATACGCGCGCGAGTCCGATCGGTACTTGCTGCTCCCGGACCTTGCGATCTCGTGCGATGGGCCCGTGCGCAGCGTGATGCTGTTCTCGAAGCGCCCCGCCTCCGAGCTCGGAGGACGCCGTGTACTCGTGAGCCGCAGCTCGATGACGAGCCTCGCGCTCCTCGAGCTGCTCTTCGAGCACGTGTGGGACGCAAAACCCGCGTTCGTTCCCGCCGACGCCGAGCTGACGGATATCGCGCGGTTCGGGTCCGAGGATCACGATGCGCGACTGGTGATCGGTGACGCAGCGTTGCGCCTCGGCGCGCACCTGCACGACGCCAACGAGCGCGATCAGCTCGTGGCGCGACTCGGCTATCGATACGCGTACGATCTCGGCGCCGAATGGAAGCGGTGGACCGATATGCCCTTCGTGTTCGCGGTCTGGGTCGCGCAGCGCGCGACCGACGCGCGCGCGGCGCTCGACGTTCACGCGAGCTTGATCTCGTCGCGGAACTGGGGATTGAAGCATCTCGAGCCGCTCGCGGCGCAGGCCGCGCTCGCCACCGGCGTTTCGCGAGGCGCGTGTCTTACGTATCTGTCGGGCCTGGATTACAGGCTTTCCTACGGCCACCTCGCAGGACTAAGCGAATTCTTCCGTCGGCTCGTCGCGGCGGGCCGGGTGCCGGATGGTTCTCTCTCATTTCTTGCTGCGTAATTCTTATGCGCCGATTAACTGCTTCAACGCGGATGACTCGAATTCAGCGGAAACAATGCGGATGTCTTGATTCTGTTTTCTCGCGGGCCGAGTCTGTCGCGCCACAAACCAAAGAAAAAGATCCGGGTAGTTTCCGCTCAATCCGCCCAATCCGCGGTGAAGCAGGTCATCGCCATGCCATTGGTTTGAGATCAAATCCCTGCTATCCGTCAGTCTTTGAGTTGCTGAGACCCAAGTGAAACGCGATCTGCTCGATTTCTACACGAACGCGCCACTTCTCGAGCTCGGCGCCGAGGCGGATCGCGTCCGCATCGAGAAGCATCCGCACAACACCGTCACGTATATCGTCGACCGGAACATCAATTACACGAACGTCTGCGTCGCCGATTGCGGGTTCTGCGCTTTTTATCGACGCCCGAAACACGCGGAAGGGTGGACGCTCTCTTATGAAGACATCGGGCGGAAGATCGACGAGGCCAAGGCGATGGGCGCCGTCCAGATCCTGATGCAGGGAGGTCACAACCCTTATATCCCATTTGAGTGGTATCTCGACCTGCTCCGTTATATCAAAACGCATCATCCCATTCACATTCATGGGTTCAGTCCAAGCGAAGTGGACTTCTTCGCGAAGACATTCCGGATGGATGCCCGCGACGTAATCCGGGAGCTGATGAAGGCGGGGCTGAATTCCATTCCCGGTGGCGGCGGTGAGATCCTCGTGCAGCGTGTCCGGGATCTCGTCGCCCGGAAGAAGGCGGGCGCCGACCGCTGGCTCGAGATCATGGAGATCGCGCACCAGGAGGGCATGAAGACATCGGTGACGATGATGTACGGCATCGGAGAGACGCTGGCCGAGCGGCTCGAGCACCTCGAGCGCGTGCGGGAAGTACAGGCGCGTACGGGTGGGTTTACCGCGTTCATCTGCTGGCCGCTCCAGCCGGAGAACACCCCGACGATGTCGCACATGCCGAAGACCGATGCCGTCGACTATTTGCGCACGGTCGCCATCGCGCGCATCGCGCTCGACAACGTGCCGAACCTCCAGGCGAGCTGGGTTACGATGGGGATGAAGATCGGGCAGGTCGCGCTGCGCTTCGGATGCAACGACTTTGGCTCTCTGATGATCGAAGAGAACGTCGTGTCCGCCGCCAACACGACGCATCGGACGACCACAGAGGAGATGGAGCGCTTGATTCGCGACGCCGGCTTCATCGCGGCGCGGCGCCGTCAGGACTACTCGGTCATAGTGGGGAGTGAGAAGTGGGGAGTGGGAAGCAGCACGGCTGCCGCTTGAGCACTTCCCACCGCCCACTTCTCACTGCCCGCTGAGATGTTGCGCGTCGGCCTCGGTTACGATTCCCACACGTTCCGACCGCCGGGGCCACTGACTCTTGGCGGCATTCGGATCCCGTTCGACAATCACCTGCACGGACATTCCGACGGCGATGCGGTGTGCCACGCGCTGACCGACGCAATACTCGGCGCCGCGGGCCTGGGCGACATCGGTGACATGTTCTCGGATCGCGATCCCAACAATGCCGGTCGGGACTCCGTCGGAATGCTCGCTGCGGCCGTCGAGCGCGTCAGTAAGAGTGGATATCATGTCAGCCAGGCCGACGTCACGATCGTCGCTGAATCGCCGCGACTGACGGACTACAAGGATGCCATGAAGCGACGGCTCGCGCCCGTCCTTGGAATCGACGTCGCACTCTTGAGCGTGAAAGCGAAGACGAACGAGGGGCTCGGCTGGATCGGTCGCGGGGAAGGGATCGCGTGCGTCGCAGTGGCAACGCTCGCTCCGGCCTAGAGACTGGAGCAGAGTGCAGTCGCTGCTCGATTGGCTCATCACACTTGCGCCAGGGACACTCTACACCGTTCTGGCTCTGGTCGCGGCGCTTGAAAACCTCGTTCCGCCTTTTCCGTCGGACCTGGTGGTGGCATTCGGAAGCTTCGTGGCCGCGCAAGGATCGGGCACGGCCTTCGGCGTATTCGCTTCCACCTGGATGGGGAACGTCGGCGGGGCGATGATCGTCTATGCGTTGGGCCTCCGCTACGGCGCGGAACGGCTCGAGCGCCGACTCGCCGGAAAACACGCGGAGAGCAGCGACGCGCGTGTCCGCTCGATGTTCCAACGGTATGGGATGGCGGCGGTTTTCGTGAGTCGCTTCATCCCTGGAGTGCGCGCGGTGGTGCCGGCGTTCGCCGGCGCGCTTCGGTTGCCGCTCCTGCCGACCACGGCGATGATTGCCAGCGCGTCGGCAATCTGGTATGGACTGATCACGTTCATCGCGTTTCGCGTCGGCGCGGACTGGCCACGCGTGAAAGCTTTGGTTGCTGCATACAGTACGACGGCCGCCATCGTGGCGACCGCGGTCTTAGCGCTCGGAATCGGGGCATGGTTGCTCGCTCGCAGACGCCAAAAAGCGAATTGAAATCGGACGACAGACATCGCGCGTTCCTGCTCGAGCGATTCGCGGATTTTCTCACGCTCGAAAAAGGCTCGTCCGCGAGGACGCAAGACGCCTACGCGCGCGACGTGACCCGCTTTGTCGACTTCGTGGTCATAAAAGGGGCGGCAGCGCCGCTGGACGTCACACCGCGCGTTCTGCGCGAGTTCGTCTATCAGCTCAAGGATCTCGGCCTTTCGCCCGCATCGATTCGGCGGAACGTATCGGCGGTGCGAAGCTATTTCAGATTCCTCATGGGCGACGGGCACGTGATTCGGGATCCGAGCGAGCGACTCGATACGCCACAGCGCTGGCGAACGCTGCCCGAGGTTCTCACGGTCGCCGAAACGCAGACGTTGTTGGCCGCGCCCACGATGGACGATCCGCTGTACTTTCGCGACCGCGCGATGCTGGAGCTGGCGTACGGGGCGGGACTTCGCGTTTCCGAGTGGATCGGCATCGGCGTGAAGGACGTCATGTTCGACGACGGCCTGGTTCGGGTATTCGGTAAGGGGAGCAAAGAGCGGCTGGTGCCGATCGGACGCAACGCCATCGGGGCGCTCGCGATCTATCTGCGCGAACAGCGTCCCAAGCTCCAACGCAGCAGCGGGCGCGGAACGCTGTTTCTCAACGCTCGCGGTGAGCCGCTTTCGCGCATGGGGGCGTGGAAGATTCTAGCGAAATACGTGAAGCGCGCCGGAATTACAAAGCGGGTGTCGCCACACACCCTGCGGCACTCCTTCGCCACGCATCTCCTGGAGGGGGGCGCCGATCTCCGCGCTGTACAGGAGATGCTCGGGCACGCGGACATCTCGACGACGCAGATTTACACGCATGTTGACCGGGAGTACCTGCGCAAGGTGCATCGCCGTTATCATCCGCGAGCATGATTCTCGTCATCGACAATTACGATTCGTTCACGTTCAATCTCGTCCAATATCTCGGCGAGCTCGGCGCGGAGACGACGGTCCGCCGCAACGACGAGATTCGTGTCGAGGAGATCGCGCGACTCGCGCCGAGCGCGATCGTCATCTCGCCCGGACCGTGCGCGCCCGCCAAGGCCGGCATCTCGGTGCCCACGGTACGCCGCTGGGGCGCGACGATCCCGATCCTCGGCGTGTGTCTGGGCCATCAAGCGATCGGTGAGGCGTACGGCGGCCGCGTGATTCGCGCCGCGAAAGTGATGCACGGCAAGACCTCGCAGGTGCGCCACGATGGACGCGAGCTGTTCGCGGGTCTTCCGAATCCGATGCAGGTCATGCGCTACCACTCCCTCGTGGTCGAGTCGTCATCGCTGCCGAACGAGCTCACCGTCCTCGCGCGCGCCGAGGACGACCCGTCCGAGATTCACGCCGTGCGTCACCGCCAGCATCCAGTGTGGGGCGTGCAGTTTCATCCCGAATCGATCATGACGCCCGACGGAAAAGCGCTGCTGCGAAATTTTCTGGATCTCGCTTCGTGAAAATCCTCGCCCGAACCGTTGCCGCCGTCGCGCTTTGGTCGGCCGGATTGCAGGCGCAGGTGCGAGTGATCATCACGGATCTGGGTGCCGGCGCCAGCGGCCGCATTCTGCAAGAGGCACTTGCCCAACCACACAGATTGGTCGAGCCGGATTCCGGGTGGTTCGTGCAACGACGGAACGAGCAGGAGCGGAGCAGTCTCATCGTGCTCGGTCGCACCGCGGCAATCTCCGGCAGTGTCGCGGGCGACGTCATCGTCGTTGCTGGCGACCTCTTCGTGCGTCCCGGCGCGCACATCGACGGCCGTGCAATCGCCATCGGCGGCGCCGTGTATCCCTCGGCACTGTCAATTATCCGTCACGGATCTCAGAGCTTTCGAGACAACACTTTTTCGATCACTCGTACGGCTGACGGATATCGGCTGGAGTTCGTCTCGCTGCGGGAACACGCGTCGGCGCCGCTCCTGTTTCCCGGAGTGTATGGTCTCCGGCTTCCGACGTACGACCGCGTGAACGGCACGTCCGTTCCATTCGGACCCGCGTTCTCTTTTGCGGGTGGACGGGGCGAGGTGGACATCCTCGCGACGTACCGCTCGGACCTCGGCAAGGTCGATCCCTCTGTCGAAGGCAGTATCCAGCTTTCCCGCAGATCACGCGCGCGCCTGGAGGCGCGACGCGGCAGCTTCTCCAACGATGCGTGGATCTGGTCGGATTTCGTGAATTCGATTGCGGTATTGGTGTATGGGGCCGACACCCGCAACTACTATCGAGCCGATCGCGCCGAGCTCACGGTGCATCGACTCTGGGAATCGTCTCA
>DATBRO010000131.1:0-17419 GCA_036560265.1 Gemmatimonadaceae bacterium
GTGGACGTGTTCGCGCCGGGCGTGGACATCTACTCGAGCGTGTCTGGCGGTGGCTACAAGAAGGAGAGCGGGACGAGCGCGGCGAGCCCGGTCGTCACCGGCGTGGCGGCGCTCTTGATGTCGTACTTCCCCACTCTCACGACGGCCGACGTCAAGCGAATCATCCTCGAGTCGTCGACGAAGCTCGGTGACCAGATGGTCGTGCGGCCGGGTCCGGACGGCAGTCGCGCGCGCTTCGGCGATCTGTCCGTGACTGGCGGGATCGTCAACGTGTACAACGCGGTGAAAATGGCGCAGGGGCTGACCCCGTAGATCGCGCTGGGGCTCCGGGCGCCGCAGCGCCGTAGTTCTTCACCGCTTCATCGGCCGCAGATTCCACTCGAAGAACGTCCACGTGCGGTTCCACGAGTCGATCTGCTCCGGCGAGTCCTCGCGTTCGAGCGTCGCCGGGTCGACACGACGGCTGAACGTGTGCCCGCATCCGCCCCGCCCCGGCGGCGGATCGACGTAGACCTTCGTCTCGGCGAGATCAGGCTTGAGCGCGCGCAGTGTGTAGACCATTTGCTGGTCTTCTCTGAAAAACACGTCACAGTCATTCGTCGCAACGTGCACCAGGATAGGGACCTTGAGATTCTGCACGTGATACACGGGTGAGCGCCTGATGTATTCGTCCACGTTCTCATACGGCAGCCCCTGAATCCCTGGCTGCGGCGCGTAGTCGTCCTGATATCCGGGCCCGTGATCCGAGAGCCGGAAGATGAGATTCGTCACGGGAACGATCGCGGCACCCGCCTTGAAGGGGTGGTCGTCGCGAAAGAGGGTGTGCGCCGTGATGAATCCGCCATGACTCCAGCCCATCATGCCGAGGCGCTCCATGTCGACATAGGGCAGCGTCTTCAGGTAGTCGACAGCCGAGATCGCGTCGTCGACTTCCTTGCCGCCGTAGTCGATCAGCTTGTAGTACGCGTCGCCGTAGCCGGTGCTGCCGCGATAGTCCGGAGTGATGATAACGTAGCCGCGCTGCACCGCCTCACGGATGAAGGGAAACATGCCCGTGCCCCAGTCTCCGTGGACGCCGCCATGCACCCACACGAGCGCCGCGTGCTTCTGCGGTGACTTGGTGATCGGCGCGAACAGATACGCCGGGATCTCGAGTCCGTCGACGCGACTCCTGTAGCGCACCTTGGAGAATTCCATCACGCCTCGACTGCGCGCGGCATAGATGCTGTCGGTGGTTTTCTTACGCGCGATCTGCGCGGCGCATTGGTTACCACAACCCGGCAGGTCCTTGGGATCCTTGCTGACGTACAGCTCGTGCGCGCGAGCGGTGTCGGTAATCGGTGCGTTGCGCCGAGTTTGCGCCCCCCCTCCTCCTCCGGCGCCCTGCCCCTGCCTGGGACTCGGGATGGGCGGCATGGAAGGCGCGGGATTCTGCGCGACGGCGACGCTCGCTGACAAAACGACGGTGGACGCGACGACGATCAGCGTCGCGCGCCCAGTTGAAGGCCGTGTCATGGATCGTTGTTCCTCGAAGACGTGAGAGGCGAATGTATCCTTCCGGCCACGCACTCGGCCAGATTGCTCGCATGCAAACCGCCGCTCGCGTGCTGCTCGGCATCGCCGTCGTCGCGTGCATGCTCATTGCGTGGCGAGCATTTGCGTCCACCTGACCTGACGCTACGTGAGGCGCGCCGTTCAACGCTGAACGCGGCCGCCGGCCTCGCCGTTCATGAGCGCTTCCACTTCGTTGACACTCACCCGATTGAAATCGCCGTCGATCGAATGCTTGAGACACGACGCCGCCGTCGCGAACTCGAGCGCTCTGGCGTCGTCGCGATAGACGAGCAAACCGTGAATCAGGCCCGCGGCGAACGAGTCTCCCGCGCCTACGCGATCTACTATGTCCGTGATGTCGTACTTGCGGCTGGTGAGAAACGTCTTCCGGTTGTGCAGCACCGCGGACCAGCCATTGTGATCGGCGCTGTGGCTTTCGCGCAGGGTGATCGCCTGCCGCTCGAGATTCGGGAATTCCTCGAGCACGCGCTCGGCCAGCATACGGTACTGGTCGGCCGCGAGCACGCCGCGGTTGACGTCGACGTCGATGCTGATCCCCAGCGCCTGCTGGCAGTCTTCCTCGTTCGCTACGCCCACCTGGGCATGCGAAACGAGCTCGCGCATCACCTCGGGCGCCTTCTTGCCCCAGCGCCAGAGGTTTTTGCGGAAGTTGTAGTCGACTGAGACTGGTACACGAGCCGCGTTGGCAGCCCGTGTGGCGTCCAGCGCAAGTTGTGCGGCAGTCGCGCTGATCGCGGGCGTCACGCCGCTCACATGAAACCAGTCCGCACCCTGGAAGATCGCGGTCCAATCGAAGTCGCCGGGTTTGGCGGACGCGATCGACGAGCTCGCGCGATCGTACGTCACGCGCGACGGACGCTGGTTGGCTCCCGTCTCGAGATAGTACACCCCAAGGCGCTCTCCTTGCCGCTTGACGCGTGACGTGTCGACGCCGAAGCGCCGCAGCTCGGCCACGCAGGCGTCTCCCACGGGATTCGCCGGGATTGCGGACACATAGGTGGCATCGACACCGAAATGAGCGAGGGAGACGGCGACGTTGGCTTCGGCGCCGCCGAACGTGGCCTCGAGCACCGGCGACTGAAACAACCGTTCGGTCCGCGGTGACTTGAGCCGAAGCATGATCTCGCCAAACGTGACGACGCGTGTCACGACACCTTCTGTCGGACGTTGCCCTGCGCGATCGCGACGGCGCGCTCCGTCTCCTCACGCACGCGGTCGAACTCCTTGCGCCTGATCCATTCATTCGGCGCCATCCAGGAGCCTCCGCATGCCACGACGCGATCGAATCCGAGATAGTTCCGAAGGTTCTCGGCGTTGATTCCGCCAGTCGGCATGAACTCCACGCCGACATATGGCGCGGAGATGGCGCGCAGGTACGCAACGCCGCCGAGTGGCTCCGCGGGGAAGAATTTCAGCACGCGGAGCTCGTACCGTAGCGCGCTCTCGATTTCCGTGGGCGTCGCGATCCCTGGGTAGACCGGGATGTCGTGCGAGCGGCAGTAGTCGACCACCGGCTCGCTGAAACCCGGAGCAACAACGAACTGCGCGCCGGCCGCACGCGCCGACGCCGCCTGGGCTGGATTGAGAACCGTTCCCGCCCCTGCCAGCAGCTCCGGTACTTCTGCGGTAATGCGACGCAGCGCCTCGGCTGCCCGCGCCGTGCGGAACGTGACCTCCGCGCACGCGAGACCGCCGGCGGCGAGCGCGCGCGCCAGCGGCGCGGCGTCGTCCGGATCGTCGATGACAATCACCGGCACGAGCTTCAACTCGCGTAAGCGATCGAGAATCGTCAAGGCAGCACCGCTGACGTGGCTGTCGCAGCGTCGCCCAAAACAGCGCCGAGGGCCGCATCGATTCCTTCGACGTGGGCGCGCGTGAGGTGCTCGGTCACGGCATCCGTGAATCCGGGAAGCGCAGAGAGATCGTATCCCCAAAGCGATGGGTCCGCGCACATGCGGCCGACGAACGCGGCGAGCGCCGGCGTGTGTGACGGCTCCACGCTTGCCCACGCGGCCCGTATCCTGTCGCCATTCGTATCGGCGGGCACCCGTTGGCCGCCACGACGACGCGCGTCCTGAAGGTCGCCGCGGGTAAAGAGCAGGTACATCGCAAATCCGAATGTGAGTGCCTGCGGTATCCGACGCTGGCGCTCCACGTGCTCCACGATCGTGGGCACGACACGAACACTCATCTTGGTCGCACCGTGGAGGGTGATGTCCCACAGCGCGTGTCGAATGAACGGACTGGCGAAGCGGTCCATCACCTCGCGCGCGAACTCCGTCGCGCCCGGCACCGACAGCGTTGGCGCGATCTCGTCGAACATCGCGCGGCGTTGAAACGCGCCCAGGCGCGGGTGCGCCACCAGGTCGCCCACGGTCTCACATCCCGAGAGAAGTCCGAGCGGCGCACAGATGGTGTGCGCGCCATTCAAGATCCGCAACTTGCGCAGGCGATAGGGCGCGATGTCCGGCGCCACGAGAATTCCTCCTCCCTGCGCCTCGTCCGTCGCAAAGCGCAAACTGGCGCGCAGCGCCTCGTTGCCCTGGATAGCAAGGAGGCGATAACGCTCGGTAATGGTCAGGAGCTCGTCGTGGTATCCGAGCGCATGGTCCGGTCGCTCCGTTTCCGCCGAGTTGGTCGAGGGCGTGGTGACGATGCGATCGACGAGCGTATTGCAGAACGTCACGCGCCCGAGCCACTCGCCAAACCGTGCGTCCAGCCGCCAGCGCGACGCCAGCGTCTCCACGATCTGGAGCAACTTTGCGCCGTTGTCGTCGATCAGCTCACAGGGAATGACGACAGGCGCGTGCGCCGGGTCGAAGTCGAAGGTGCTGGCTCGCTCGAAGAGATAGGCGGTGAGCTTCGCCGGAAACGATCGTCGCGTGGACGGGGAATGAACATCCGCGTCGTCGAGCGTTATGCCGACCTCGGTGGTGTTCGAGAAAACAACGTCGATGCGTGGATCGCGCGCGCACTCGAGCACGTGCGGCCACTGGTGATCGGCGGCGAGCGCCCGGCTGGTCGACGCCAGAATTCGCACAGTTCGACGCGGCTTGCCGCGCTCGCGCCAGCCCGCGGCCAGCGTGTACAAGCCGTCCTGATTGTTGATGGCGTCGTCCCGCCCGCTGCCCGTGGAGCTCACCGCGACGATGCGGCCATTGAACGCGCCTCGCCTGTTCGCGTCGTCGATGAACGAGCCAATGAAGGCCCGCAGGAACGCCCCGGTGCCGAATTGGATCGCGCGCTCGGGCAGCTCCATCAGCGCTGCCGTTGGTACGTCGACCTCCGGATGGCCGCCGAGTCCCCCGCGAGCGATCAGCTCCCGCGACAGACGGGGCAACATTCCCGCGCCGCGCGCCGCCATCTAGAGCGTGACTCCCGCCTTCCAGATCGCGATCTCTCGATACCCGTTGCGCTCGTTGTTCGTGGCACGCCCCGACGCGACGTCGAGAACCAACGCGAAAAGGTCATCCTCCAACTGATCCAGCGTCGCCGTTCCATCCAGCAACGCGCCGGCGTTGAAGTCGATCCAATGCGGCTTGCGCTGTGCGATGTCGCTGTTGGAGGAAACCTTGAGCGTCGGCGACGGGAATCCAAGCGGCGTGCCGCGTCCCGTCGTGAAGAGCAGGATCGTGGCGCCGCTCGCCACCATGGCCGTGGACGACACACCGTCGTTGCCCGGCGACTCCACCAGCGAGAGACCGGGCCGCCGCACGCGTTCACCATATCGCAGCACATCGGTGACCACCGCGCGCCCGCCCTTCTGGATCGCGCCGAGCGATTTTTCTTCGAGCGTCGTCAACCCGCCGGCGATGTTCCCCGGCGACGGATTTTCGTAGATCGGCTCGCCGTGCGCGATGAAGTACTGCTTGAAATCGTTCACCATCTTCACGATGTCGCGAAAAACAGGCTCGTTGGCGGCGCGGTTCATCAATTGCTGCTCCGCGCCGAACATTTCAGGCACTTCAGTGAGCAGCACCCTACCCCCATCTCCCGCGACGCGATCAGCGATACGCCCCACAAGCGGATTGGCCGAGATGCCGCTGAGGCCATCGGATCCGCCGCACTTGTGGCCGAGCACGAGATCGGACGCCGAACAAGCCGTTCGCTTGTCCGCGACCATGCGGCTCACGAGCTCCGTGACGGCATCCGAACCGTGTTCGAGCTCGTCGATGACGTCCTGCGTATTGAAAAAGCGAATGCGGTCCCGGTCGATGTCGCCCGCAAGTTGCAGCAGTGCGTCCATCTGGTTGCTCTCGCAGCCCAAGCCGAGGACGAGGACGCCGCCGGCATTGGGATGGCGCATCAGTCCGGCGAGCACCCGCCGCGTGTTGCGGAGATCGTCGCCGAGCTGGCTGCACCCATATGGATGGCCGAATGCGTAGATGCCGTCGATCTGACCAGCGAAGCGCTCGGATGCAGTGCGGCCGATTCGCTCGGCGGCGTGGTTGACGCAGCCGACCGTGTTGAGAATCCAGAGCTCGTTCCGCGTTCCCACGCGTCCGTCCGAGCGACGGTAGCCCTGGAACGAGGGCGGAGTGGGGAGTGGGGAGTGGGACGTGCGCTCAGGGTTCGTGCGCTCCGGCTCATACTGGTAGTCCACGTGCTCGGCAAGCGCCGTCCGGAGATTCTGCGAATGGACGTGTGCCCCCGCGCGCACCGGCTGTTCGATGACGCCAATGGGAAAGCCGTACTTGATCGGCTGGTCGCCGCGGTCATGGTCGCGCAACGCGACCTTGTGTCCCGCGGGAATCTCCTCACGCACGACGACGCGAGCGCCACCGATGTCGAGCTCCTCACCCGGTGCGAGCGGCTGGAGCGCGACCGCGACGGTGTCCGCGGGATGAATGCGGATGGCTCGCGGCGCTGTCGCACGCTCGGGATGCTGCGGGGCGAGCGTCGTCACGCCTCGCCCAGGCGGTACGCCTCGCGCGCGAGATCGTACGCCAACGCGCGCGCCATCGTCCGGGCGTCGTCAAGCGAAATGATGTGGCGCGCGACGAGGCCGGCGAGGTAATTGGCGTCCACCCGCCGTGACAGGTCGTGTCGCGCCGGAATCGAGCAGAAGGCGCGCGTGTCGTCGTTGAATCCAGCGGTGTTGTAGATGCCGGCGGTTTCCGTGGTCTGTTGTCGGAAGCGCGTCATACCCTCGATTGAATCGTAGAACCACCACGGCGGGCCAAGTCGCACCGCGGGATAGTGTCCTGCCAGCGGCGCCAGCTCGCGCGAAGACGTGGATTCATCGAGCGTAAAGAGAATCAGCGCAAAGCGAGCGTCGTTGCCGTACGCGTTGAGCAGCGCGTGGAGATTGCGCGTGTACTCGGTCGCCACCGGAATGTCGCCGCCGACGTCGGGACCAAACCGTGCATAGAGCGCCTCGTTGTGATTGCGGAAGGCACCGACGTGCAGTTGCATGACCAGGCCGTCGACGGTGGACATGCGCGCCATCTCCATCAGCATGTGCGCCTCGAAGGCACGTTGATCTTCGCGCGTCGCCGTTCCATTCCGGGCGCGCTCGAAGATCCGCTCGCTGTCTTTCTCGGACAGGCGCGCCGTCCGTGGCTCTTCCACCGCGTGGTCGGTCGCCGTCGCGCCAAAGGTCTTGAAATACCTGCGACGTGACTCCAATGCATCGACAAGGGCCGCGCACGTCGCCACGGACGAGCCATGCGCGGTCTCCAGCTCCGCGATGGCTTGGTTCCAGCCGGGGGCGGCGACGCGTAACACGGCGTCGGGCCGGAACGTCGGAAGCACGCGAGCCTTCCAGCCTGATTCGCGAATTGCGCGATGGTGTTTCAAGGTGCTGCTTGCCGGATCCGTTGTCGACAGCACCTCGATGTTGAATCGCTCGTAGAGCGCACGGGGGCGGAATTCCGGCGTCGAGAGCTTCTCGACGATCTCGTCGTAGATCGATTGCGCGGTGCTGTCGTCTAACCGCTTTCGTACGCCAAAGACGTCGTGTAGCTCGTGGTCGAGCCACACGCCCGTGGGCGTTCCGCGGAACAGATAGTAGTGAGCTCCAAAGAGCTGCCAGACCTTTCTGGCGTCACGCTCCACCGGCGTGCCGTCGCGCGAGGGAATGCCGAGCGCCTCGAGCGGTATTCCGCGCGAGTACAGCATGCGAAAGATGTAATGGTCGGGCGTGACGATGAGTGCCGTAGGCTCGGGAAACGGAGTGTCCGTCGCAAGCACCGCCGGATCCACGTGGCCGTGCGGACACACCAGCGGAAGGTCGCGCACTTCGTCGTAGAGACTTCGTGCGACACGGCGAACGGCTGGATCGGGATCGAAAAAACGGTCCTCGTGCAGCGTGAGGTTGCGACCTCGAGCGTGACTCAGCACCGCGGGAGCGTCGGAGGCTTCAACCATAGGGTTGGCGGAACAAGGAGTGTTGTTCGATCGCCACCGGTTCCAGCCGCGGAACGAGCAGGTGGATGATGAGCCAGGCGGTGACGTACGCAAGCCCGCAGACCAGGAAAATTGGCGTGTAGTCGTTCCCGTTCGCTTGCAGCACGCGTCCGGTGACGCGCTGGAAGACCACGCCGCCCATCGCGCCCGCAAAGCCGCCGATGCCGACCACGGACGCGACCATGTGCCGCGGGAACATGTCGCTCGCCAGTGTATACGCGTTGGCGGACCATCCCTGGTGCGCGGCCGCGGCGATGCCTACGATCGCAACCGCGATCCACATGCTCGTGGCGTGGGGTGCAAGCATCGTCGGCACGATCGTGAGTGCCATCGCGAGCATCGCGGTCTTGCGGGCGCGGTTTACGGTCCATCCGCGATTGATCAATGCGCTCGACAGCCAACCGCCGCCGATGGAGCCGACGTCGGCGACCAAATAGATCGCGATGAGCGGCGGCGCCACCTGCGCAAGCTTGATGCTGTACTTCGCGTCCAGGAACTTCGGAAGCCAGTAGAGATAGAACCACCAGATGGGGTCGGCGAGCAGCTTGGCCGTGGCGAACGCCCACGTTTGCCGGTACGAGAGAAGACGCACCCACGGAATCGACTGCGTCGCGTCCGCGGGATCGCTGCGAATGAGCGAAAGCTCCGCGGCTGAAACGTTCGGGTGACGGTCGGGCGACTGATACATGGCGAGCCACAGTGCAAGCCATATGAAGCCCAGGGCCCCCGTGGCGATGAACGCCCACTGCCAGCCCCATGTCAGCGTGATCCACGGAACCAGCAGGGGGGCGACGATCGCGCCGACATTCGTGCCGGCGTTGAAGATCCCGGTGGCGAGCGCGCGCTCGCGCTTTGGAAACCATTCCGCGATGGTCTTGATCGAAGCGGGAAAGTTGGCGGACTCGCCGAGGCCAAGCATCGCGCGAGCGATGGAGAACGCCATCGCCGTGCGCGCGAATGCGGCGCTCATCGCGGCGAGGCTCCACGCAACGACCGCGGTGGCGAGGCCGCGCCGGATGCCCACGCGGTCGAGCCACCGTCCCACGAACAGGAATCCGATCGCGTACGCGAAGCTGAACCACGAGACGATGTCGCCGTACTGGGATTCCGACCACCGAAGCTCGCGCTGTAGTGTCGGCGCCAAAATGCCGAGCACCTGTCGGTCTACGTAATTGATGGTGGTCGCGATGAAGAGCAGCCCGCAGATGGTCCAACGGTACCCGAGATGAGGGACGTGGGAAGCGGGAAGCGGGAAGCGAGAAGACTCGGGTCCCGGAGGCTCGGACGGACGCGATGACCGCGTCGTCTTGACATCGCGACGTATGGGCTCGGTCATCGCTATCTCACGATGCGTGCGCGGCTCGCACTTCTTTCTTCCGGCGTCCCGCTTCTCGCTTCGTGCTTCCTGCTTCCCGCGTTATCGCCTCCCAAAGGCCCTGCAGGTACATCGCGCCGAGGGCGCGATCGTAGAGACCATAGCCGGGGCGGCCCTGCTCTCCCCAGATCATCCGGCCGTGGTCCGGCCGCATGGAACCGGTGAACCCTGTTTCGTGCAGCGCGCGAAGGACCCCGAACATGTCGACGCTGCCGAACTCCGACGGATGCGGGCTTTCGTGGAACTGCCGTGTCCCCGTGATGCGGACGTTGCGACAGTGTGCAAAATGAATTCGCCCGCGCGCACCCAGCCGTCGCACCATCGCCGGCAGATCATTCTCGGGCGCGGCGCCAAGCGAGCCGGTACAGAACGTCACACCGTTCGCGGGGCTGTCGACCAGGGATACCAACCGGTCGAGCGCCTGCGCGTTCGTGATGATTCTCGGCAGACCGAAGATCGCCCACGGCGGATCATCGGGATGCAATGCCATACGGACGTTCGCGCTCTCCGCAACCGGAACGACGCGTTCGAGGAAGTACGCGAGATTCTCCCAGAGCCGCTCCTCCCCGACATCTCGGTACGCGGCGAGCAGCGCCGCGAGCTCCTTCGCGCTGTACGCGGTGGCCCACCCCGGCAGGTCTCTAGTGCCTCTTGAGAAATCGATGCGCGACAACGCGGAGTCATCGTAGGCCAGCGCGGTCGATCCGTCCGGCAGTCGCATGGCGAGATCTGTCCGCGTCCAGTCGAAGATCGGCATGAAGTTGTAGCACAGCACCGGGACGCCGAGGCCGCCCATCGCCTGGATGCTCTCGCCGTAATTCTCGATCAGACGATCGCGTGTCGGCCGGCCCAACTTGATGTCCTCGTGGACAGGTATGCTTTCGATAACGGCCAGACGGAGTCCAGCACGCTCGATGTCGTCCTGGAGCTTTGCCAGCCGTTGAATGGGCCACGGATCGCCGACGGGGATGTCGTACAGCGCGCTGACGACGCCGCGGACGCCGGGGATCTGTCGGATGTAGTTGAGAGAGATCGAATCGTCGCGGCCAAACCACCGAAACGTCATCTGCATGACGACTGCCGCACGATGAGTCGCGCGCCGAACGTCCGCCGGACGGGCGCGTGTCTGCCTCCCAGTGGTATCTGGTGGGTCACCAACTGTGCCGCGACCGTACCGAGCTCGTTTTTCGGCATCGCCACCGTCGTGAGGGGCGGCGTGGTGAAGCCAGCGATCGGTACGTCGTCCCATCCTACGATTGCGATGTCCTCGGGCACGCTCAGCCCCGCTTCTCGAACTGCGTCGATGGCGCCGAGCGCCATGAGATCGTTCGACGCAAAGACCGCATCTGGACGCTTCCCGTTTTTCAGGAGGCGCCGCATGGCGTCACGCCCGCCCGCATGACGGAAATTTCCCTCCGCGACGAGATCCTCGTCGATCGTCCGCCCCGCCTCGGACAGCGCGCGGCGATATCCCTCGTAGCGGGCGGCACGGCCGAAGGTCGTACTGCCGGGACCCTCGTGCGGTCCGGTGATGATCCCGATGCGCGAGTACTGCTGATCGAGCAGATGCCGCGTCACCGTATACGCCCCCGCCTCCGAATCCACGAGCAGGCAACTCACGCCGTCGATGTCGTAGTCACGCTCGATGGCGATCACGGGAATGCGTGGCTGACGCTTCACATATGCGCGTAGCGTCGCCTCGCGCACCGTGTCGCCGATGAGCACCAGTGCGGCGATGTGCCCGTCGATGAGCATCCGAAGATTGAGGTCGGCCAGCTCGAACTGGTGGTCGGAGTCGCAGAGGAAGATCGTGCGGCCGGTCTCGCGGAGAGCGTGGCTCAGACCGCGCACGATCTCCGTAAAGAAGGGATTCGTCAGATCCGAAACGATGACGCCGACCGCGTGACCGCGACGAGTCTTGAGGCCACGAGCGAGCTGGTTGGGGCGATATCCGAGCTTCTCGATCGCTTTCTGAACTCGCCGACGTGTCGTTGTCGACACCCAATCAGCGCCGTTTACGACCGCTGACACAGTCGCCACCGACACTCCGCAGTTTCCGGCAACTTCCTTGAGGGTTACGCTACGCAAAGGCAGGCGCCGTTAGAGGATAAGGGCCGTCTCGGGGGGGGTAGATCGCCACTATATCTGAAACGTTTAAGTATGTCAAACGTTTGCTACCCCCTACTTCCTTATGTAGTACATCGCCGCGGCGTGCCGGCCGAGCGATGCGGTGAGCGTGTCTGTGACCGTTCCGTCGGTCCGTAGCCACAGGTCGCGAATGGCGTGCGGGCCGGGACTCAACCCCAGCTCCGCCATGCTCACCCTTACTGTCGTGGTAGCGGTGTCGCGGTTCAACAACACCACTGCCGCCCCGCCTTTGGACATCGGCTTGCTCCACACCTCCTGCTGACCGTCATCACGAACCTTGTGGCCCTGCATGCCGCCCCAATCCTGATTGACCGCGATAACTTCGCTGTTCATGAGGATCAATTTCGTCGAATCGCTCATGGAACGAAGGTCGTTCCCCGCGATGAGTGGCGCGTTGAGGAGCGCCCAGAGGCTGAAGTGCGCAATGTACTCGGCGTTCGTCATCCGCCCGTTGCCGACTTCGAGCATGTCGGGATCGTTCCAGGCGCCGGGCCCCGAGTACTTCTCCAGTCCAACCTGCTGATCGAGGAGCCGCATGACCGTGCTCCACCGATCGCTGATGTCCCCGGTCGTGCGCCAGAGTTGAGCGCCGACCGTGCGTCCCCAGAGCCACGGCTTGTTCTGACCCCATTCGCACAAACTGTAGAGCATCGTTCGGCCGGTCGAGCGGATGGCGTCGCCCATCGCCTTGTATCGCTCGAGTGCCGGCCGATTCTCGTTGTTGCAATTGTCGTATTTGAGGTAATCGATGCCCCACTCGGCGAACTTCCTCGCGTCCGCCAGTTCGTGATCGAGGCTCGCCGGCCGTCGCTGGCAGGTAAGCGTTCCGGCCGACGAATAGATGCCGACCTTCAGCCCCTTGGCATGGACGTAGTCGGCGAGCGACTTCATGCCGTTCGGGAATCGCGCCGAGTCCGTGGCGAGGTTCCCCTCGCGATCACGCGCGGGCGCTTCCCAGCAGTCGTCGATGTTGAGGTACGTGTACCCCGCGTCGCGCATGCCCGAGCTCACCATCGCATCAGCGGTTTCCCGTATCAGCGATTCGGTGATGTCGCAATGAAACTTGTTCCAGCTGTTCCAGCCCATCGGCGGCAGTGATGCCGGGGCGGTAGCATCCGCAGTGTTCTGCGCGGGCCGAAAGGCCGACGTGTGCGGCCGCGGCCGGGAAGCGCACGCGATCGAAAGCGTCGCGACGCACAGTGCGAGGCAAACGCCGGCGGACTTCAGACGCATTTCAACCATACCGAGCCATTGGCTGGAGTTCGGTCCGCTGGTGGCGACCAGACGATCGATCTCTATTATTCGGGCCTTCGCCGCTGGACGGAAGAAGCATTGAACCTCTGCGAGACGGTTGATGAGAACTGCGACGCTTCACTGGATCGATTGGGTTGTCATGCTCCTTTACCTGGCCTTCGTGCTCGGAATCGGAGCCGCGCTCAGGCGGTACGTGCGAACGAGCACGGATTTCTTCCTGTCGGGCCGCGCGATCCCCGCGTGGGTGACGGGACTCGCATTCATCTCGGCGAATCTCGGCGCTCAAGAGGTGATCGGGATGGGCGCGTCTGGCGCGAAGTACGGCATCGCCACAAGCCACTTCTATTGGGTTGGTGCGATTCCGGCGATGGTGTTCCTCGGTCTGCTCATGATGCCGTACTACTACGGTTCGCGCGCTCGATCCGTACCCGAGTACCTCAAGCTGCGGTTCGACGAAAAGACGCGAGCGTTGAATGCCATCTCCTTCGCGACGATGACCATCTTCTCGTCGGGAATTTCGCTCTATGCGATGGGCAAGCTCCTCAACCTGCTGCTCGGGTGGAGCTTCGACGCCAGCATGCTCGTCGCCGCCGCCATCGTGCTCGTGTACACGTATCTCGGCGGTCTGACGAGCGCGATCTACAACGAAGTACTGCAATTCTTTCTCATCGTGTTTGGTTTCGCTCCCCTCGCGTGGCTCGGGTTGCGCGACGTGGGTGGCTGGGATGGTCTGACGACGCGACTCGCTGGAGTCGCCACGGCGAATGGGTTCGAGCCCGGCGCGTACACGCATTCCTGGGCATACATGGGGGATGCTGCCGCCAATCCGGTGGGCGTCGAATGGTTCGGCCTCGTCATGGGACTGGGCTTCGTGCTGTCCTTCGGATACTGGTGTACCGACTTTCTCGTGGTACAGCGCGCCATGGCCGCCAATTCGATGGCTGCCGCGCGACGCACCCCGCTGATCGCTGCGTTCCCGAAGATGCTCTTTCCCTTCCTCGTCATCCTGCCGGGCATGCTCGCGCTCGTGGTGGGAGCGCATGGTCTGGTCCCGATGAAGATCGACGCCGCAACGGGAATGGCGCTGCGCGATGCGGCCGGTCGCGCGGTGCTCGACTATGACATGGCCACGCCGATGATGCTGGTGCACTACTTCCCTGCCGGCCTGCTCGGCGTCGGGCTCACCGCGCTCATGGCGTCGTTCATGTCGGGGATGGCCGGGAACGTCACCGCCTTCAATACAGTTTGGACGTACGATCTCTACGGCAGCTACATCCGCCGTGGCGCACCGGATGATCATTATCTGAAGGTTGGCCGATTCGCGACCGTGTTCGGGATAGTCCTTTCCGTCGCGGCGGCGTACGTCGCCGTGCGCTTCAACAACATCATGGATCTGCTTCAGCTCGTGTTCGCCTTCGTGAACGCGCCGCTGTTCGCCACGTTCGCGCTGGGAATGTTCTGGAAACGCGCCACGGGGCACGGCGCATTCGCCGGACTCGTGGCCGGCACGCTCGGCGCCGCCATCCATCACGGGCTCTCGCTCCCCGCCGGCGCGACGGTCGGCGTGAAGGGCGGCTACCTGGGTGCGATCACAACATATCCGAGCGAGCTCGCGCAGACGTTCTGGACCGCGATCGTCGCGTGGGTTGCGTGCTTTCTGATCACGATCGTCGTGAGCATCGCCACTCGGCCGCGACCCGATGCGGATCTCGAGGGACTCGTGTATTCGCTCACTCCGATTCCGAGCGACGAGGCGATTCCATGGTACAAACGCCCGGCCACGCTCGCGGTGATCGTCGTGGCGGCCACGCTCGTTCTGAACCTGATCTTCTTCTAGAGCCGAGGAGCTACCGTGCATCTCGACGTTCGCATTCCCATCGGCATCCTGTTCTCTCTGGTCGGCGCAATCATCGCCGGATATGGCGTGACGACCATGGGTGACGCGGCCGCGCGTCCCACCGGCATCGCGATCAACCTCGTATGGGGGCTCGTCATGTTGGCGTTCGGTGCAACGATGTTGGCGCTGGCCGCTCACGCGGCGCGTCGAATGCGCAAGGCGGCGTCGCATCAGCCGTCGACCCACAGTAGCGGCTGACGAACGGGATAATTTCGGATCACCTCGTCCACGGCCGGATCGGGATCGAGCGTCCTCCACAGCTCCAGGTATCGCGGCTCGTGCAGGGCGCGCCCGCCAAAGAAAAGCGCGGGGTGTCGAACCGGCCATTGATCGTAGTACATCACGTCCGGCGGCTTGGGCCACGTGCTCTTGTCCTTGATGTACGGGTACATGAACTCGAGCGCCTTGCGCATCCCACGTCCGTCCGGCGTCGTGAAGTTCCAGAGATCGATCGTCGGCGTGGAGAGGATCTCCGCCACCATCCCCATCATGTCGAGCTGGAAGAGCGAATAGCCGTACGGCTTGGTGCGGGCCAGCTCACGCG
This sequence comes from Gemmatimonadaceae bacterium, assembly GCA_036560265.1. Taxonomy (GTDB): domain Bacteria; phylum Gemmatimonadota; class Gemmatimonadetes; order Gemmatimonadales; family Gemmatimonadaceae; genus DASPMP01. The sequence goes on from DATBRO010000131.1 coordinate 15,202, forward strand.
GGAAGCTTCCGTCGGCGGCCATCTGCATCATCAGCGTGTCCTGGAAGAACCGGCGCGTTGTCGCGAGCCGCGGTTCATCGCCGACTAGTCGCGCGAACTCCCCCACTTGCATGGCCCACGCGGCGCTGTGGTTGTTCGTGGCGTCGTGCTCCTTGATTCCGTACGGATGCGTGGTCAGCCAGGCGAGATAATCCCGGAACCACGCTTTCGTGTCGGCGAGGGTCTTCCCTTTCAGAAAACCGATCCGCTCCAGCACTTCGACAGCCCGCGCAACTTCCACGAGGTGAATCGAATCGATGATTCCAAAGGAGCGACCGGTGGAGACGCCTTTGACGGCTTGGCTGTAGAGCAGATTCGGATTCATGCGCGTGCTTTCAGCCACGAACCAGGCGCGCAGATGTTCGACGGCACGACTCGCATAGCGTTCGTCGCCGGTGATCTCGAACGCCGCGACGAGCGCTGGAACGATCAGGCTCAGGCGACGCATCACATCCCTGTGCTTGACGAAATTGTCGGGATTCGTCTGGCCGTCACGGTTGATGTAGGGCCCGTCCGGTTGGGCGGGGTTCGGCCAGAAGTAGTCGGCTTCCGAGTAAAAGTCGTGCGGCCCCCCCGCGCTTCGCTCGGCGCGATAGGCGGTAATCGTGATGGGCGCCTCTCCGAGGTACCGCTTGGCGGCGGCGAGCACGCGACTGCGCTCGATCGGAATGAGATCGGCGCGAGTAATCTGAGCGTGCAGGACGGGAGGCATGACTGCGGACATGACTGCGGACATAACGGCGGACATAAAAACGGACATAAAAACGGACATAACGGCGGACGTAGAAACGGATCGCAAGCTCGCAGTCGTGTCCGCAGTCGTGTCCGCAGTCATGTTCGCAGTCATGTTCGCAGTCATGTTCGCAGTCATGTCCGTAGTCATGTTCGCAGTCATGTCCGCAGTCATGTCCGCAGTCATGTCCGCAGTCATGTCCGCAGTCATGTCCGCAGTCATGTCCGTCGTTATGTCCGCAGTTAAGCCGTTCGTCACGAGAATCTCCCAATAAAGCCGCCACCCGCCCGAAGATCGACGTGCAGCAAATCGCCTCTGCCCATGGATGTCGATTCGACCTTCACGGCAGCTGCATCGTCGCGATCGTCCCGGACGAGGAGCGCACTGTGCGTTCCGCGACCGAGGAACGAGAGCGGCACGGTGACGCTGCGTGCGTCGGGGCCGTTCGCGATCACCACGTACCATTGCTTTACGCGGCGCCGCGCGAACGCGGCCACGTGGCCGATCTCGCTGGAGGGCAGCACGCGCGTTTCATCCCAGACGGACGGAATGCTCTTGATCATCTCGACCGCCGGATTGTCCAACATGCTCCGAGGGTGCGCCCCGTAGACCAGCAGCGGCGATGTGAAGATCGCGGCCGTCGCGATCTGATGCGCCCACGACGTCTCGCGGCGGCGCTCGCCGAAGACCATGGGCGTGAAGTCCAGGTGGCCCGCGAGCATCCGCGTGAACGGCACCGTCGTCGTGTGTTCCGACCACGCGGGCATGCTGCGCCGCTCCATGCCTGATACGGCCTCGCGCGTCATCTCGTTGGGCCACGTGCGTGATTCCCCGGTCGGTTTGTTCGCGCCGTGGAAGTCGACCATCAGCTTGTGCTCCGCGGCACCCCGGAGCGCTGCCTGATATACATCGATCACTTCTTTGGCCTCGTGGTCGAAGAAGTCGAGCTTGACCCCTACGGCCCCAACGTCGTGCGCGTGCTCGAAGAACGCTTGCCGCGCAGAGGGATCACGAATATCGCGACTGTGTTTCCAGAGCCAGATGCCGACGTTGCGCTGTCGCGAGTAGTCGACCAGCTCCCGTAGGTCGGATTCGGGCCAGCGCTGCCAGAAACCCTCGAGCAGGTTGTATTCGAAGCCTAACTCTCCCGCCAGCCGGGAAAACTCCTTCATCACCTCGAGCGTTCCGTCTCCACCTCCATCGAGATATTTCCAGACGGCGCGTCCCGGCTTGACCCATTCCGTGTCGAACCCGCTGGGAAAGAGCTGGGGACTCGGTGGTGGCGACACGTTGTGAACGATGTCGCAGTTGACGAGCGCATCGAGATCGGATGCCACCATGACGACACGCCACGGCGAGACGATGGGCCCCTCGATGGCGGCCGGCTGCGCCAGTCGGGCCGCCATCTCCTGGCCGTATCTCAGCGTAAAGGGATAGCTCGCCGGG
>DATBRO010000132.1:0-12219 GCA_036560265.1 Gemmatimonadaceae bacterium
GATGCCGCGATCGGCTTGTTCAAGGGGCTTCCGATGGGCGTGACGAACGTCGGCGGTGTCGATCTTCTATTGAGTGCTTCGTATGTCCCGAAGGTCGACGCGAGCAATGTCAGCGTGGACCCCGACACTCCCCTGAATATCGGGTACGGCGTCCGGATTGGGCTGCTTCAGGAGTCGCTGTTGATGCCGGGCGTCGGTCTGAGCATCATTCGTCGCGGGCTCCCCAAGACGACGATCACAGGCACGGTCGCCGGATCAACGACGACGCCCGATACCGCGCAGGTCCAGGATCTCGATCTGAAGACCACGGCGTGGCGACTCACGGCGAGCAAGAGCCTGATCTTGTTCACCATCGCCGCGGGCGTGGGCCAGGACAAGTACAGCGCGGGCACGACGATCAACGCGGTCGTGCATTCAGTGGCGCCGTTTCCCGCGCGGTCGGCGATGACCGCCAAGATTGACGAGAGCATGACGCGCACGAACTATTTCGCCGACGTCGCGATGAACCTGTTGGTGCTGAAGCTCGTGGGCGAAGTCGGTATGGTGTCCGGTGGCAAGGTCGACACGTTCAATCAGTTCGCGACCAAGGCGGACGCCTCACGCTTGTACGGCTCAGTGGGGATTCGCGTAGGCTTCTGATGAGCGACACGACGCGCGCGTCGCCTGAACAGCAGGTGTTCATGCGGCGCGCGTTGGAGCTGGCATACAAAGGATGGGGACAGACGGCGCCGAACCCGATGGTCGGCGCCGTCGTCGTTCGCGACGGTCGCGTCGTCGGCGAAGGATATCACGCGCGTTTTGGCGAACCGCACGCCGAGGTGGTCGCGCTGCGCGCGGCGGGCGAGCAAGCTCGCGGCGCGACGATGTACGTCTCGTTGGAGCCCTGCCGGCATACCGGAAAAACTCCGCCCTGCACGGAGGCCATCATCGCCGCGGGCGTGACGCGCGTAGTGATCGCCATCGCCGATCCCAGCGAAGTCGCGCGTGGCGGCGCCATTGTGCTTCGCGGAGCCGGCGTCGAGGTCGAGATGGGGGTGCTCGAAGCGGAAGCGCGTGAGTTGAACGCGGCGTTCTTCCACGCAATCGAGAGCGACGTCCCGTGGACGACGCTCAAGCTCGCGGTCTCGATCGAAACCGCGATCGCGAACGAACGTGGCACGACGAGCTGGCTCACCGGACCCGAGTCGAGAGCCGAGGTGCACCGGCTGCGCGCCGGCAACGACGCCATCGGCGTCGGCGTCGGAACGATCGTCGCGGACGATCCGCAGCTCACGGTGCGCGACGCGCCCGCCCCGCGCAAGCCGCCGGCGCGCGTCGTCTTCGATCGCTCGCTGCGAACGCCGCGACAATCGAAGATCGTGACCACGGCGCGAGAGACGCCCACCATCATCGTGACGGCCGACGCGACCTCGCCAAAGGCGGATGTCTTTCGCGAGGCGGGCGTCCACCTCCTCGTTGCGCCGGATCTGCGGGAAGGATTCAGGCGGCTCCGTGGCGCGGGCATTCGCGCGCTGCTCGTCGAAGGCGGCGCGACGATCGCCGGCGCAGTCCTGGCGGAGAAGCTCGCGCACAGGCTCGTTATCTTTCAGGCACCAGTCACGCTTGGGCAGGAGACCTTGCACGCATTCGATGGCGCGCAACCCGGCGTGCTGCAAGAGCTCGAGCGATATCCCGTGCTGGACCGGCGGCAGCTTGGTCCCGACATGATGACGATTTACGCGCTCGCGGACAGCGATCCGGGGGGGCGGACGGGGAGGGGGGGGAAGCGCTGATGTTCACCGGACTCGTCGACGACGTTGGAACGATCGACCGCGTCATGAGTACGGACGCCGGTCGAGACCTACGCGTACGCTGTCGTTACGACGATCTGCAAGCGGGCGAGAGCATCGCGCTCAACGGGGCGTGTTTGACTGTACGGGAAGCGGGAAGCGGAAAGGGGGAAGCGTGGTTCACATGCGCGGCTGTGGAAACCACGCTCGCCGTCACGAACATCGGAGACTGGAAGGTCGGCCAACGGGTGAACCTGGAGCGGGCATTGCGCCCCACCGACCGGCTCGGCGGCCATTTCGTGCAGGGCCATGTCGATGGCGTGGCGCGAGTTACCCAGATGGACGGGGATGGGGACGCGCTGCTCATCGACCTTGCACTCCCGTCCGGGCTCTCTGAGCTTATGGTGGAGCGCGGCTCGGTCGCGGTCGACGGCGTGAGTCTCACGATTCATGCGCTGCCGACGCCCGACTCGATTCAACTCTCGATTATCGATTACACGCGCCGGCATTCAACGCTCGGCGCGCTTCAAAAAGGCGACACTGTGCACGTGGAGGCGGACATCATCGCCAAACATGTGCGCAAACTACTTACCGCACACCGTGACGCATGACTCGTGAATCGTTGCTGGCTGCACTCGTGTGTGACGCAGGAAGACTGACGCATGACATTTAGCTCAATAGAACAAGCGATCGACGATATAAGGGCCGGCAAGTTCGTAATCGTTGCCGACGACGAGGACCGCGAGAACGAGGGTGATCTCATCTGCGCGGCGCAGCTCGTTACGCCCGAGATGGTCAACTTCATGATCCGCAAAGCCGGCGGGTTGATCTGCGTCGCACTCACGGGCGAGCGTGTCGATCAACTTGGCTTGGCGCCGATGAGCGAGACGAACATCGACGACTACCGCACGGCGTACACGGTGAGCATCGATGCGTCGCCGCGATTTGGCATCACCACGGGAATCAGCGCGCAGGACAGAGCCACGACGATCCGCGTTGCCGTCGATGCCGCGACGACGCCCGGGGACCTGCGGCACGGCGGGCACGTCTTCCCGCTGCGCTCGCGCGAAGGTGGCGTGCTCCAGCGCGTCGGACACACCGAAGCCGCGGTCGACCTCGCGCGTCTCGCGGGGCTCAACCCGTCCGGCGTGATCTGCGAAGTGTTGAACGAAGACGGAACCTCGGCCCGCCGCCCTGAGCTGGAGAAGTTCGCCGAAGAGCATGGGCTGACGTTCATCACCGTCGCGCAGGTCGTGGCGCATCGGCTCAAGACCGAGCGCCTGGTGCACCGCATCGCGGAAGCGAGATTGCCGACCGAGCACGGCACATGGCAGATCGTCGGCTACAAGAACGACGTCGATCAGCACGAGCATGTCGCGCTCACGTTCGGCGACATTGGAGACGGCGAGGACGTGCTCGTCCGGATGCATTCCAAGTGTCTCACCGGCGACGTCTTCCATTCGCTGCGCTGCGATTGTGGTTGGCAGCTCGAGACGGCGATGCAGATGATTCAGACCGAGGGGCGCGGCGCCGTCGTGTACCTCGACCAGGAAGGGCGCGGCATCGGCCTTCTCAATAAGCTCAAGGCGTACGAGCTCCAGGACAAAGGCGCGGATACGGTCGAGGCGAACGAGCGACTTGGGTTCAAGCCGGACCTGCGCAACTACGGTATTGGAGCGCAGATCCTGCTCGATCTCGGGCTGCGTTCGATCCGGCCAATCACGAACAACCCGCGGAAGATGGTGGGCCTCGAAGGCTACGGCTTGCGGCTGGGAGAGCGCGTGCCGCTGGAGCAGCCAGCTCACGACGAGAATGCGGGATACCTCCAGACGAAACGGGATAAACTGGGACACCTCTTTGCGTCTTAGGGAATGGGGAATCGGGAATAGGGAATAGGGCAACTACAAGAAACGGGAAAGGGAAAGGGAAAGGGTTGGGAATTGGACTATTCCCCAATCGCTTTCCCTTTCCCTTTCCCTTTCCCTTTCCCGCCGTTGTAGTTGCCCTATTCCCTATTCCCAATTCCCTTTCAGTTGATGCCTGACTTCACCGGTTCACCAGCCGCAGGCCGTCGACGATTCGCGGTCATCGCCAGCCGCTTCAACGAGGCGATTACCACGAAACTTCTCGCGGGCGCACTGGACGCCCTGAAGCGCCACGGTGCTGCCCCCGACGACATCGACGTCGTTTGGGTGCCGGGCGCTTGGGAGCTTCCGATGGTGGCGCGACGGTTGCTCGCCACAGATCGTTACGACGCCTTGGTGGCTGTCGGCGCGGTCGTGCGTGGGGAGACGCCGCACTTCGAGTACGTCGCAGGCGAAGCGGCGCGCGGGCTCGCGCAGGCGAGCGCCGAGTACGATCGGCCCATCGGATTCGGCGTGCTCACGTGCGACACAATGGAGCAGGCCGAAGCGCGCGCCGGCGGCAGTCACGGCAACAAAGGGTGGGACGCGGCGCTTGTCGCGCTCGAGATGGCGGATCTGCTCGAGCGCCTGGATTCCAATGAGGGTTGAGTCGCGGGCGCGGGCGCGGGCGTTGCAAGCGTTATATGCGTGGGATTTGCGTGGCAACCAGGATCTCGACCGCGTGGCGACCCAGATCTGGGACGACCTCGCGGTGGCGCCCGACGAGCGCAAGATCGCCGGTCTGCTGCTCCGCACGGCGCAGGAGCAGCTCGCGAGCATCGATGCGGCGCTCACCGAGGTCACGACGAACTGGCGGCTCGAGCGACTCGGCGTGATCGAGCGATCGGTGCTGCGGCTCGCTGCCGCGGAGCTGGAGCGCGGCGAGACGCCGCCCCGAGTAGTGATTCGCGAAGCGCTGCGGCTCGCGGAACGGTATGGCAATCCGGAGAGCGCGAGGTTCGTGAACGGGGTACTGGACGCGCTCGCGCGGAAAATGGGCCGTCTGTAGTGCGACTATTGCTCGTCAATTGGCAGGACATCGAGAATCCGCAGGCGGGCGGCGCCGAGATTCATTTGCACGAGATCTTCGGCCGGTTGGCGCAGCGGGGGGGCCACGGGGGCCACGGGGGCCACGGGGGCCACGGGGGCCACGAGATCACGCTGCTGTGCGGCGGATGGCCGGGGTGCGAACCGCGCGCGCGCATCGATGGCATGGACGTGCATCGTGTCGGCACGCGCCGGACGTTCGGGGTGCTCGCCTATCCATACTTCCGCCGCGTACTGCGGGGAGACTGGGATCTCGTGGTCGAGGACATCAACAAGATGCCGCTCCTCACTCCGCTCTGGGGAGCGCCACGCGTCGCTGCGTTGGTCCCGCATCTCTTCGGGAGCACGGCTTTCCTCGCGCTTCCCGCGCCCCTCGCCGCTGCCGTCTGGCTGTCCGAGCGTCCCCTCGGCCCGGTATATCGACGCGTGCCGTTCGAGGCGATCAGTGAGAGCACGCGCGACGACCTCGTGGCTCGCGGGATACCTCGACGCCAGATAGAGGTCATCTATCCGGGAATCGATACGCAGGCGTACACCCCGCTTCCCACTGCCCGCTCACCACTCCCCACCTTTGCATACTTGGGCCGCCTCAAGAAGTACAAAGGCGTGCATCATGTCATTCGCGCCTTTGCCCAGATGAAGCACCGCGAGGCGACCCTCGAGATCGCCGGCGCGGGCGACTATCGTCCCGCGCTGGAACGGCTCGCGCAGTCGCTTGACCTTGGGAACCGGGTGCGGTTTCTTGGGCGTATCAGCGAGCCTGAGAAGCTCGCCCTACTGCGCCGAGCGTGGGGGCTCGTCTTCGCGTCGCCCAAAGAGGGATGGGGGATTACGAACCTGGAAGCCGCCGCGTGTGCCACGCCCGTTGTCGCATCGAACTCGCCCGGTATTCGCGAGTCCGTCCGCCATGGCGAGACCGGCTTCCTCGTGCCGCATGGCGACGCCGAGGCGATGGCGGTCGCGATCGACCGGCTCGCGGCGTCCCGTGAGCTGGTCGAAGAGCTGGGCCGAAACGCACGTCGCTTTGCCGAGAGTTTTACCTGGGAGCGCGCCGCCGACGAAACGGAGCGGCACCTCTCACGGCTGATTGCTGATGCAAAAGGGGAGGGGAAAAAAAGCTGATGGAGATCGTCTTTCATACACACCACGCGCCGACGTCGGATCACATGCGCCGCAAGGCGGAGCAGGCGCTCAGAAGGGTCGCGCGCCGCGCGCCCAGGCCCGTCGACGCGGTGATCCGGTTCGCGCAGGACGGTCCGACGCGGAGCGTCGAGCTCGTCCTGCACGCCGCGCGTGGGCGCCGGTTCATCGCCCGCTCCGAGGGTCGGTACTTCGGCGTCGCGCTCGCGGAAGCGGTGCGTCGCCTCGCGATGCAGCTCGATCACACGAAGCGCACGCCCAAAGCGCGGGCGCGCCTCCGCGCGCGTACGGAGGCGCGCGCGTGAGCGCCGCTGGCGACGGCGGGAAGGCGCCTCGAAAGAGCGCGGGCGGCCGCGTGAAGCAAAAGCTCACGGTCGGGCGTCTCCTCGAGCGACTGCGCGACGTGCTCCTGCTCGAGCACGCCGAAAGCACCGGAGGTCTCGACCGCGAGATCACCAGCCCTCACGTCTCGAGCCCCGGCTTGGTGCTCGCGGGCTATACGGAGCGCTTTGCCAGTCACCGCTTGCAGGTGCTCGGTGAGACCGAGATCCGGTATCTCTCGTCGCTGAGCGACGACAACCGGCGAAAGATCCTCAAGGTGTTTTTCAAATTCCAGATTCCCTGCGTGTTCCTGACCAAGGGTCTCAAGGCCCCGCCGGGGATGGTCGATGAAGCCGCGGCCGCCAACGTCGCGGTGTTGTGCTCCGGCCTCAAGACGAACGAGTTCTACAACCGGATCAAGCCGTGGCTGGAGGAGGAGTTTGCGGCGACGACGACGCTGCATGCGTCGCTCGCGGACATTTTCGGCGTCGGGCTTTTGTTCACCGGTCGAAGCGGCATCGGGAAATCGGAATGCGTGCTCGATCTCGTGGAGCGCGGCCACCGGCTCGTCGCGGACGATCTCGTGCTCGTGACGCGCCGCGGCAACGACGTGCTCATCGGACGGGGACACGAGCTCCAGCGGCACTACATGGAAATCCGCGGCGTGGGGCTGGTGGACATCCCGGCGATCTTCGGCATCCGCGCCGTGCGGCAGCAGAAGCGCATCGAGGTCGTCGTGCAGCTCGAGGAGTGGGACGCGAACGCCGAAGTCGATCGCACGGGACTGGATAGCGAGACGACGGAAATCCTCGACGTCCAGCTTCCGAAGGTGCGGGTGTTGCTGAACCCCGGCAAGAACATCACGGTGATCTGCGAGGTCATCGCGATGAGCCACCTTCTGAAGTACAGCGGTATCGATTCCGCGGAGCGATTCAACGAGCGGCTCCTCAAGCAGATGCGGCGTTCCTCCGAGGTTCGCCAATACCTGCAGGAAGACAATGAGTGAGAAAGCGGGGAGCCGCGACTCCGGAACCGTCCGTCAGCCGCGCGCGATCGTAGCGGGGCACGGCGATTTTGCCGCGGGACTCGTGTCCGCGGTGCAGCAAATCACGGGACGCGGAAGTGTCTTCTACCCGGTCTCGGCGCGCGATCTGAGCGCCAACGATCTAGACGTGCTGCTGCGGCGCGCCGTCGATGAAACAGGCGTCCGCGTCATCTTCACGGATTTGCAGGCGGGGAGCTGCTCGATGGCCTCGCGGCGGGTGCTGCGCGCGCATCCCGAGGTTCTGCTCGTCGCGGGCGCAAATCTTCCCATGCTGCTGGACTTCGTGTTCGCCGACAAGCTGTCCCCCACCGACGCCGCGCGGCACGCGCTCGAGCGAGGCCGTGAGGCGATCACCGCGATCGGCGGCGGAGAAAGCAAGTGAGTCTCGTGCTCTACCGCATCGACGATCGCCTGATCCACGGCCAGGTGGTCGTGGGTTGGGGACAGCCGCTCGACATCGGATTCATCGTGCTCGTCGATGACGAGGTCGCGCACAGCGAATGGGAGCAGGAGCTGTATCGAATGGGCACGCCGCCGGAGATGGACGTGTATTTCCTTCCCGTGGAGGACGTCACGACGGCCTTGGACAAGTACAAGGAAGACGAGCGCGCCGGCATTCTCCTCACGAGCACCGTCGCGAGCATGCTTCGTCTGGTGAAAGACGCCGGCGTGCGCGACGTCAACGTGGGGGGGATCCATCACCGCGCAGATAGAAAGCAGCGACTGCGCTACGTGTTCCTCTCGCCCGGCGAGGAGAAATTGCTGCGCGAGATGGCGGACCTCGGCGCGACCGTGACGGCGCAGGATGTCCCCGCGACTCACCCCGTGGAGCTCAACGATCTGTTGGAGTCCGAGGCGAGCGTTCAATGATGACCGCGCTCCTTCCACTCACGCTGCTCGGCGCGCTGGTCGGGCTCGACACGGTGAGCTTTCCGCAAGCGATGCTGTCGCGACCCTTGGTTGCCGCGACGCTGGGTGGCGCACTGCTCGGCTCACCACTCGAGGGACTCTTCGTGGGTGCCGCACTCGAGCTCATCGCGCTCGAGACGTTGCCGTTCGGCGCGTCGCGCTATCCGGAATGGGGCTCGGCGTCAGTGGTCGGCGGCGCGCTGTTCGCGAGCTCGCCGACGCCGGAACCCGGCTCGATGACCCTCGCGTTACTCGCGTCGCTCGCCACCGCATGGGTGGGAGGCTGGACGATGGTGAAGCTGCGCCAGCGCAACGCCACGTGGGCCGCGCGGTCGCGAAGTGCTCTCGACGCCGGTTCTCGAGGCGCCGTGATCGGGCTGCAGCTCAAGGGGCTGACAGCGGACCTGGTGCGCGGCGCGCTGCTCACGGCGGTTGCGGTCGGTACGTTCGCGCCGCTGACGGAAGCGTCGGTGGCGCTGTGGAATGTCGATGCCCGGGTTTCGCGCGCGATCACGGTCGGTGCCGCGACGAGCGTGGCGGTGGGCGCCGCGTGGAAGCTCTTTCACGGAAGCATGTCCGCTCGCTGGCTGTTTTTCGCGGGGCTAGGCCTCGGTTTCACCGTGGCGGTGCTGCGGTGACGGCGACTCCGATGTCCCCCGCTGCTTCTCAGCGCGTGCCGGCGCCGCCTCGCACACGGCTTCCCTTGAGGATTCAGCTCGAAATGCTCACCCGGCTTTTCGCGGTGCAGGGCTCATGGAACTACGAGACGATGCTCGGCAACGGCATCGGCTTCTGCATCGAGCCCGCGCTGCGATTGTTGCCGGGGGGGGTGCACTCTCCGCAATTCAAGGAGGCGCTCGCGCGGCAGAGCAAGTACTTCAACGCCCACCCGTATCTCACGTCGGTTGCGGTCGGCGCACTGGCGCGCGCGGAGCTCGACGGCGAGCCAGCGGACAAGATCGAGCGATTCCGAACGGCGCTCGCGGGTCCGCTCGGCAGCGTCGGCGACCGGCTCATCTGGGCGGGATGGCTGCCGCTGTCGTCGTTCCTGGCGCTCGCCGCCTTCGGTCTCGGCGGGGGCCCGGTTACGGTTCTGCTCACGTTCCTCGGCTGCTACAACGCGGCGCATCTCGCCCTCCGTGCGTGGGGGCTGCGCACGGGTTGGAATCACGGCATGCGCGTGGCGCATGCGCTCGCGAATCCCGTGCTCCGTCGCGGGCCCGACGTCATCGCGCCGCTGGCCGCGTTCGCCGCCGGATTCGGCGCGCCGCTCGCGATGATGCGGATCATGGGACCCGGTCGCGCGCTGCTGAGCCTCGTGCTCGTCGGCACCGGCCTCGGCGCGATCCTCATCGTGCGTCTCCAGAACCGCGTGGAAGGCTGGCGCCTCGCGCTCGGTGTGCTGGCGGCACTCGTCCTCTTTGCGGTGGCCCGGTGATGCTCGAGCGCAACGTGACCATCGCCAACAAGAATGGCTTGCACGCGCGTCCCGCGGCGGAGATCGTCAAGACGGCGGCGAAATACAAATCCGACATCACGCTTGTGCGTGACGACCTCGAGGTCAACGGGAAAAGCATCATGGGCGTGATGATGTTGGCAGCCGAATACGGCTCGACGTTGGTGTTGCGGGCGGACGGTCCGGACGCGGAGGCGGCCGTCGCCGCGCTCGCGAACCTGATCGAGAGCAAGTTCGGAGAATCGAAGTAGTGGACAAGGCCCTTCGCGGTATTCCTGCGTCGCCGGGCATCGCCGTCGGCACCGCGCACCTGCTCCTCTGGGAGGTGCCCGACGTACCGCATCAGGTCATCCGCGACGACGACATCCCGCGCGAGCTGAAGCGGCTCGAGAACGCGATCGCGCGCGCGAAGGAGCGGCTCCGCCAGGTGCGCGATCGCGTGGAAGCCGCCGCCGGCAAGGAAGAGGCGGCGATCTTCGACGTGCAGTACTCGATGCTCGAGGACGCCGAGCTCCTCGCCGGCGCCGAGGAATACATCCGCCAAAACCTCTCCGCGGCCAAGGCGTTCGATCTGGTGATGCACGAGTGGCGCAACAAGTTCGCGCGGCACACGAATGCCATGCTGCGGGAACGCGTGAGCGATCTGACCGACATCCACATCCGTGTGCTCACGCTGCTGCTCGATCTGCCGGATCACGATCCCGTCGACCTGCCGGTCGGCTCGCGAGCCGTGCTCGTCACGCACGACCTCACCCCTGGACTCACGGTCCAGCTCGATCGCGAGTCGATCGTGGGGATCGCGACCGATGCCGGCACGCGCACGTCGCACGTCGCGATTCTCGCGCGCTCGCTGGGGTTGCCCGCCGTCGTCGGACTTCGGAACGCGACGGAGGAGCTGCGCGGCCACGAACGCGTGATCCTCGACGGCACCAACGGCGTCATCATCGTCAATCCCAGCGAAGAGGACATCAGGCGCTATCGCGATCGCGCCCGCGACGAGGAAGTTGCCGACGCGGAGCTTCAGCGACTGGCGTCGCTGGAGGCGCTGACGACCGATGGCGTCCGCATCACGCTCCGCGCCAACGTCGATCTCCCCGAAGAGGCGGAATTCGCGGCCACGACCGGAGCCGAAGGCGTCGGGCTGATGCGCACGGAATTTCTCGTGGTCGGGCGCGCCACGATGCCGGACGAGAACGAGCAGTACATGGCGTATCGCCGCGTCGTCGAGGCGTTCGGCGGCAAACCCGTGATCATCCGCACCTTCGACGTTGGCGGCGACAAGCTGCCCATCGGCGGATACCCGACCGAGGCCAATCCGTACCTCGGGTGGCGCGCGATCCGGATGTGCCTCGACCAGCCGGAGGTCTTCAAGACGCAACTCCGGGCGCTGCTCCGCGCCGCGAACCACGGCGACCTCCGCATTCTGCTGCCCCTCATCGTGACGCTCAGCGAGGTGCGCGCCACTCGCGCGCTGTTGAACGAGGCGCGCCAGGAATTGCGCGCGCGCGGCGTGGCGTGCAAGGACTTCATCCCCCTCGGCGTCATGATCGAAACGCCCGCGGCTGCGATCACGGCCGACACGTTCGTCCGCGACAAAGAGGTGTCGTTCTTCAGCATCGGCACAAACGATCTCGTGCAGTACACGCTGGCGGTGGACCGCGGCAACGCGAACCTCGCCCAGCGATTCACGGCGCTGCACCCCGCGGTGCTTCGGTTGATCAAACGCACCGTCGAAGTGGGCGAGCACGCCGGTCTCGAGGTCGCCGTTTGCGGCGAGATGGCGTCGCAGCCGCTGATGTGCTTCGCGCTCCTGGGGCTGGGAGTGCGGGAGCTGAGCGTGAATCCGCGATCGGTGGCGCTGGTGAAGCGCGTCGTGCGCAGCGTGTCGGTCGAGAACGCGCGCGACGCGGTGAATAAGGCGAGCGAAGCATCGACGGCCGAGGAATCGGAAGCGCTCCTGCTCGCCGAGCTGCGCGCGGCGGTGGGAGACGCCTACTTCATGCGCGACGCCCAGCCGACGCTGACGTAGATTGTGCCAATGTACGACCGTCACCTCTTCACGTCCGAATCCGTCACGGAGGGCCATCCGGACAAAGTCGCGGACGCCATCTCCGACGCCGTGCTCGACGCGATTCTGACGGACGATCCCCTTGCGCGCGTCGCGTGCGAGACGCTGGTCACGACGGGGCTCGCGTGCGTCGCGGGTGAGATCACGACGTCCACCTACGTCCACATCCCGGACATCGTGCGCGCGACGATTAAGGACATCGGCTACACCGACGCGACGTACGGTTTCGACTATCACACGTGCGCGGTGATCAGCACGATCGATCGTCAGTCGCCGGACATCGCGATGGGCGTCGACACCGGCGGCGCCGGCGACCAGGGGATGATGTTCGGCTACGCGACCGATGAAACCGACGAGCTGATGCCGCTGCCCATTCTGCTCGCGCATCGGCTCACGCGCGCGCTAGCGGAGCGTCGCAAATCCGGCGACCTCGAATGGTTGAGGCCGGACGGCAAGGCGCAGGTCAGCGTGTTGTATGAAGACCATCGGCCCATCTCCGTGGAGACCGTCGTCGTCTCGACCCAGCACCATGAGAACGCGAGCGCGCGCAAGATCCGCAA
>DATBRO010000133.1:0-6175 GCA_036560265.1 Gemmatimonadaceae bacterium
AGCAAGGACCGCAGCGGGGATGGCGCCCGACAGAATCAGCCGGGTGTCGGCGAGCGCGAGCCCTTCGACGATCGGCTCTCCCAGGCCACCGGCGCCGATGAATGCTGCCAGCGTCGCCGCGCCGACGGTGATCACCGCGGAGGTGCGCACACCGGACATGATGACCGGGGCGGCGAGCGGAAGACGAACCCACATGAGCCGTTGCGCGGGAGTGGTGCCAAGCGCTTCCGCGGCCTCGACGGCGTCGGGATCGGCGTCACGAACACCCGTATACGTCGCGCGCGCGATGGGATACAGTGCGTACAGCCACAGCGCGACGAGCGCCGATTCCATGCCCACGCCGAAGAGCGGAATCATGAACGCGAGGAGCGCGATGCTTGGAATCGTTTGGAGCACGCCCAGCGTACCGATCACGGGCTCGGCTGCCTTACGCCCGCGCTCGAGGAGGAGACCGAGCGGCACGGCGACGAGGATCGCGGCAAACAGCGCGATCGCGACGAGTAAAAGATGCCGCGCGGTCAGCGCGGCGATGCGTGCGTAGGGCACGGCTCGGCGCTCGCTCGCTCCGCGTTGCACAACCGACGTAGACCCAAAGATGTCTCTGAGCGCATCGCGTGCGACGGCTGCCACGTCTTCGCGGTCGACCTCGACGCGTTTGTTCAGCGCGCGCATGAGCGTCACATCCAGCCGGCCGCTGAGGACCGAGAGCGCCGCGATGGCATCGGGCCGCTCGCCCGCGAGTCGGGGACTGACGACGGCAGCCGCGTCATAGGGCGGAAAGAATCCCCTGTCGTCGGCGAGGGTGACGAGATTGTAGCGCGCGAGAAGCCCGTCCGTGGAATAGCCGTCGATCACGTCCACGCCGCCGGACGCGAGCGCTCGGTACTTGAGCGCGGGCGAGAGCGGGCGCACCGCGCGAAAGTGCATGCCGTAGGCCGGAGTCAGTCCGGCAAGACCATCCGGACGCCCGATAAAGTCGGCGGTGAATCCGCCCACGAGCGACGGGCTCGCGCGCGCAAGATCCGTGAGAGTCGCGAGACGGTAGCGCGCGGCAGTCTCGCGCCGCACCGCGATCGCGTACGTGTTCTCGAACCCGAGCGGTGGCAGCCATCGGATACCGTACAGTTCCATGAACCGGCGCGAGACGTGGCGAAAGACGTTCTGGCGGGTCGCTGTGTCGTGCAGGATTGCAACCAGACCCGTACCGGTGTACTCGGGATAGACGTCGATGGCGTTGGTTCGCAGAGCGCCGAAGAGAATCTCGGTCGCGCCAAGTCCCGGGCGACGCTCGACGCGGATGCCGCGCGACTCGAGTAGCTGCGCGAACATCTCGGCGAGCAGGTACGACTCGCCGAACGGCTTGGAGGCGACGACGACCGGGGCTTGGGTGACAGCTGACTGCCAATTCCTCGCTGCGCTCGGAATGACAGTCAGCTGGAGCAGCAATAGCGCAATCATGCCGAACCCCGAAGCGATTCGACTTGCGCCAACGCGCGCTCGACCAGCGCGCGCACATACGGCGTCGCGGGCGTGTCGCGCAGCTCCGCCATCGTGCCACGCTGCTCCACCCCTCCGGCGCGCATGACGACGATTGTGTCCGCCAATCGCGCCGCCTCGCTGAGATCGTGCGTCACGAAGAGCGTCGTGACGGCGAGCTGGCGGCGCAGACGATCGAACGCGTCCCGCATGTCGGCGCGCGTGATCGCGTCGAGCGCGCCGAACGGCTCGTCCAGCAGAATGGCGTCTGGCTTCGCGGCCAGGGCGCGCGCGAGCGCTACGCGCTGGCGCTGTCCACCGGAGAGCTCGCGCGGATAGCGCGAGCCGAACGTTTCGATCGGAAGCCCCACGAGCGACATCGCATCGGCAACCGCCGCGTGATCCGGGCGACGCATGGCGCGCAGGACGAGTCCCACATTCTCCGTGGCGGTCCAATGCGGAAGCAGCCCGCCGTTCTGCTGCGCGTATCCCAGCCGGCGTCTGAGCGCGATCGCGTCCTGCGTTCGCACATCGACGTCGCCGACGCGCACCTCGCCGCCATCCGGCTCGACCATGCGATTGAAGCAGCGCAGCAGCGTCGTCTTCCCGGCGCCGCTTTCGCCGACGATGGCGACCGCCGCGCCTGCCGGCGCGTCGACGGAAACGCCGGCCAGCGCAGTCGTCGCGCCGAAGCGGTGCGTGACGTTGCGCGCAGAGAGCGAGATCAAGGCCGGAACGTATGAGACGCCCAGATGCGTCGCTACTGTGGTCCGATAATGGCGGAAGCTAAGGAGCTCGCGATGCCAACCACCCACTACGACCTCGTCGTCATCGGGTCCGGTCAAGGCGGAAGCCCCCTGGCCGGCGCGTTTGCGCGTGCCGGAAAGCGTGCAGCCCTCATCGAGCGCGTTCACGTCGGCGGCACGTGCATCAACGAAGGGTGCACGCCGACCAAGACGATGGTCGCGAGTGCGCGGATCGCGCATCTGACGCGGCGGGCGGCTGGTTATGGCGTCCATTGTGGCGACGTAAGCGTCGACCTCGCGCGCGTTCGAGAACGCAAACAGGAGATCGTCTCGAGTTTTCGGAATGGGAGCGAGCGTCGCCTGGAGCGTGCAGGGGTTGAGCTCATTCGCGGACAGGCGCGGTTCGTGGGCGATCGACGCATCGAGGTGTCGGGCGGCGTTGGGCCGACCACCCTCACCGCCGACAACATCGTGATCAACACCGGCCTACGTCCCGCGATACCGCGGATCGAGGGACTGGATGCCGTCCCCTATCTCACGTCGACATCGATCATGGAGCTCGGCGACGTCCCCGCGCATCTCATCGTCATTGGTGGCGGGTACGTGGGGGTCGAGTTCGCACAGATGTTCCGTCGCTTCGGCAGCGCCGTGACGATTGTGCAGCGGGACGCGCAATTGCTGCCGCGTGAGGACGCTGACGTCGCGAGCGAAGTCGCGAAGGTTCTTGGAAACGAGCACATCGACGTGCGTCTCGCGGCCGCCGTACGGCAAGTCGTTCGCGACAGCGGCGGAGTGCGGCTGGATTACCAGCAGGACGGCACGCCCGGCGGCGGAACTGTCTCCGGCTCACACTTACTCGTTGCGGCGGGCCGCGTGCCGAACACGAACGATCTCGATCTTGGCGCCGCCGGCGTCGAAGTGGATCAACGCGGATTCATTCGCGTCAATGAGCGCCTCGAGACCAGCGCGCGGGGCGTGTTCGCCATCGGCGACTCCAAGGGCGGACCGGCGTTCACGCACATTTCCTACGACGACTTCCGTGTGCTCCGAACGAATCTGCTCCAGGGCGGCAGCGCTACGACCACGGGTCGCATCGTGCCATACACGGTGTTCATCGATCCGCAGCTCGGCCGGGTAGGTATGACGCAGCGCGAGGCCGAGGCCGCGGGGTTACGTGTGCAAGTCGCCACGTATCCCATGTCGAGCGTGGCCCGAGCTCTCGAGGTCGACGAGACCCAAGGATTCCTAAAAGCCATCGTCGATGCGCAATCGGGGAAGATTCTCGGCGCAGCCGCGCTCAGCATCGAAGGAGGAGAGCTAGCGGCGCTGTTTCAGATCGCGATGATGGGAGGCTTGCACTACAGCGCACTGCGCGAGGGAATCTTCTCCCACCCGACGTTGGCAGAGTCATTGAACAACCTGTTCACGGCGATGGATCGCACAGCCCAAGCGGTGTAGAATCCGCGGATGCCGCGTTCGCCGCGCCTGATTCTCATCGGTACGATTCTCGGATCGGGCGCGGTGTTCGTCGAAGGATTCGTGACGACGGTCGCCCTCCCGGCGATCGCGCGCGATTTCCATCTCGGCATCGCGGGACTGCAGTGGGTCCTCAACGGCTACATGCTGACGCTCAGCGCGCTCATTCTCCTCGGTGGTGCACTGGGCGATCGCTTCTCGCGCCGCGGCGTGTTCGCCATCGGCCTCGCCGGATTCTCTGTGGCGTCGATCGGGTGCGCGCTTGCGCCGAATCTGCCGCTCCTCGTGGTCGCGCGAATTCTGCAAGGCGCGGCGGGCGCGCTGGTGGTTCCCAATAGCCTCGCGCTGCTGGAGACGTCGTTTTCGGGCGCGGAGCTCGGCGCAGCCATAGGACACTGGGCGGCGTGGTCTGCAGTATCCGCAGCATTCGGCCCGCTCGTGGGCGGCTGGCTCGTTGACGTCGCGTCGTGGCGTTGGGTGTTCGTGTGCATCGCACCCTTCGCGGCCGCAGCGGTCGTTGCCGTGGGTGTGACGCGAGATGCGGGCGAATCGGCAGCGAAGAAACCGGACGTCGATTACGCGGGCGCGGCGCTCGTGACGCTCGGCCTCGCGGGTGTCACCGGCGCGCTCATCGTAGGACCTGACGCCGGATTTGCCCAGCTCGGTGTGCTCGCGGCATTGATCGGCGGCGTCGTGCTGCTGATCGCCTTCGTTGTGGTCGAGCGCCGCGCGAAGTCGCCGCTGGTGCCGCTCGACGTCTTTCGCGTACGGCAGTTCACCGGCGTGAATGCCGCGACGCTGGTGTTATACGCGGCGCTCAACGGACTATTTTTCCTGTTGATGCTGCAGTTGCAAACCACGTTGGGATACAGTGCGCTGCGTGCGGGCGCCTCACTGCTGCCGATGAACGCGCTCATGCTCGTGCTCTCGCCGGTAGCCGGGCGCGCGGCGGCCCGCGTGGGGCCAAGAGTACTCATGGTAAGCGGTGCGCTCGCCGCCGCGGGTGGCATGCTGCTGTTCACGCGCGTGCAGACCGGCGCGCACTATGCGACGTCCGTGCTCCCGGCCGTTGTAGTATTCGGAATCGGGTTGGCGTGCTTTGTCGCTCCGCTTACTTCGGTCGCGCTTGGCGCCTTGGGCGACCAGCGCGCGGGACTTGCCTCTGGCGTGAACAATGCCATCGCCAGACTGGCAGGACTGCTCGCTGTCGCCGGCATCCCGCTCGCCGCTGGACTCGGCGGTGTGCACGAGCTGCGCGGCACCGCGGTGTCCAGTGGATTCACGCGTGCAATGATCATCTGTGCGGCACTGTGCGCCGCGGGGAGCGCGATCGCGGCGGTCACGATCAGCGGCCCCGGCGGCCCCGAACCTGCTCAACGATGACGGGAACCGTTTGGACCGCCAGGAGATTGTCGTTCTGATGGCTACCATCGCTACCGTCACCGCTGACTCGCGCGCCCGGGTTGTCGAACCGGCGTCGCTCGCGGCGCAGTATCGCGCCGTGCGCGCGCACACCGAACGGCTGTGCGACCCGCTCGAGACCGAGGACTACGTCGTGAGCTCGATGGCCGACGTAAGCCCCACGAAGTGGCACCTCGCGCACACGAGCTGGTTCTTCGAGACGTTCGTGCTCGCGCCGAACGATCCATCGTACGTGCCCCTCAACCCGAAATACGCGTTTCTGTTCAATTCGTACTACGTGCAGGCAGGCGAGCGGCACTGTCGCGCGCAGCGCGGGCTGGTGACGCGGCCGACAGTGAAGGACGTGTTCGCGTACCGTCGCTACGTCGACGACCACATGCTGCCGCTGCTCGAGCGTCTTGCCGACACGAGCGTCGTCACCCTGGGCTTGCATCACGAGCAGCAGCATCAGGAGCTGATGCTGACGGACATCAAGCACGTGTTCTGGATGAATCCGATGCGGCCAGCATATAGGCAAACTGCGGAAATGGGAAATCGGAAATGGGAAATGGGTCCGGGACGCACAAACGCCGTCTCGAAGCATCCCGAGCCCATTTCCGATTTTCCATTTCCCATTTCCGCATTCAAAGAGGGCCTCTACTCCATCGGCTACTCCGGTCCCGACTTCGCCTTCGACAACGAAACGCCGGCGCATCGCGTGTTCGTCGAGCCGTTCAAGATCGCGACGCACCTCGTCACCAACCGCGAGTACCTTGCGTTCATCGACGACGGCGGATATCGGCGCCCCGATCTCTGGCTCGCCGCTGGGTGGGCCATCGTGCGCGAACAAAAGCGCGAGGCGCCGCTGTACTGGGAGCACGCGCCCGACGGCTGGACGGAGTTCACGCTCGCCGGCACTCGGCCGCTCGCTCTCGACGCGCCAGTGTGTCATGTGAGCTACTTCGAGGCCGATGCCTTTGCTCGCTGGGCCGGCCATCGCCTTCCAACCGAAGCCGAGTGGGAAATCGCCGCGCGCGCCGAGCCTGATCTCCCGCAGCTCTATGGCGAACGTTGGC
>DATBRO010000134.1:0-21225 GCA_036560265.1 Gemmatimonadaceae bacterium
GACGCCGAATGGCGAGGCGGTCGCGATGCCGGCAGGGGCCGGCACTCCCGCGCGCGCACCGGATATTTCATCGCTGTCTCCCGCCGAGCGCGCGGAGCGCCTCTACGATCGGATCATGGGGGCCGCGGAGCGAGGTCGCGCTGATAGCGTTCGCTTTTTCATGCCGATGGCGATTCAAGCGTATGAAGCGCTCGGAGATCTGACGATCGACCAGCGCTATGATCTGGGGAGGCTCGCGGAAGTGGCGGGCGACGCCGCGGTCGCGACAGCGCAGGCCGACACCATCCTCCGGCTACACCCGCACCACTTGCTCGGGCTGGTCCTCGCAGCACGAGCCGCACGGTTGCGCGGCGACGACCGCACGGCCCGGCAATACCTCGTCCAGCTCTCAGGCGCCGAGCGGTCCGAGCGTCAGAAGCAGCTTCCCGAGTACTTGCTGCATCAAAACGATATCGAGTCCGCTCTGGCCGAGTTTCGGCAGCGCAAGGGCCGTTGATGCGAACCATTCACGTCGCGCACAGTCCGGACTCCGACGACGCGTTCATGTTCTACGCGCTTGCCGAGGGAAAGATCGACACGGGCGACATCAGGTACGTGCACGAGCTGCAGGATATCGAGTCACTGAATCAGCGCGCGCTCCGAGGCGAGCTCGAGGTGACCGCAGTCTCGATCCACGCCTATGCGTATCTCTCGGATCGCTATGCGCTGTTGCCCCACGGCGCATCGATGGGCGACCGATATGGGCCGCGTCTCATTTCCCGGAAAGCACTGAAGAGCGAAGACGTTCGCGGGAAACGGATCGCGGTTCCCGGGCTACTCACGAGCGCATATCTCGGGTTGCGTTTGTTCGAGCCCGACTTCGAACCGGTCGTTACACCCTTTGACCGGATCGAGGACGCGGTTGTAAACGGCGACGTGGATCTCGGCCTTCTCATTCACGAAGGGCAACTGACATACTCCGAGCGAGGACTTCACCTCGTCACCGATCTTGGCGTTTGGTGGTTTGAGCAGACTGGCCTCCCGCTTCCTCTTGGCGGAAACGTCATCAGAAAAGACATCGGACAGCCTCTAATTGCGTCAATTTCACGCCATTTACGCGACAGTATAGCATATGGATTGAGCCATAGACGAGCAGCGCTGGACCACTCCATGAAATATGCTCGCGGACTCGATCGCGCCAAGGCGGACATGTTCGTTGGCATGTACGTGAATGACTGGACGCTCGATTATGGCGATCGCGGCCGCGAAGCTGTGCGCCGGTTTCTCGCCCGAGGCGTCGAGGCTGGAATCATCAAACAAGCCGTCGATGTCCAATTCGTCGCCGACTAGGAGTCCGCGCGCCACCGGTTCTTAAGAAATTCGGGCGCATGCCGATAACAGGTGAATGCCGCACCAGACCGTCGCTCCGACGCCGGAGATCGAGTCATCCCTCCTAGGCGTTCTCCTTTCCGCTGATAGCACTCGCGAAGGCGCCACAGCCCTTCTCGGTGCGCTGAGTCCGGCGATTGGAGATGTCTCCGCCGCACTCGCGGTCCGTGATCGGGATGGTCTCACGTTACACGTGCTGGCCGAAGTTGGAGCGCCGAGGCGTTGGCCGGCGAGACTCGAGCCCCAGTTTGCGGTCGGCGTCAGTCCCGGTGTGGATCCAGGCACGGCCACCATGGTCGTGCCCCTTCGCGCGAGCGGTCGAGTCGTCGGTGCGTTGATTTTTGGCGATCCCGCGGAAGCCTCGGAGTTACTGCGCGACCGTCAGCTGGATTCGTTGCTCGAGACCACTGCCGCGGTGTTGCACGCGCTCGTGTCGCGCACGGATGCGGAATTGCGTCGCCGTGCGGGTGGCCGTCGCTCGCTCGACGAGATTCTCGAAGGAATAGCCCATCAGATCGCGAATCCCCTCACCGGCGCTTCGGCGATCGCGCAGCTTCTCGCTGAGGACCTCCAGGATGAGGGCCAGCGCGCCGCGGTACTCCAGATCCGGCACGAGCTGACCCGGGCGTTCACCGTTCTGCACGACCTGCTCGAGTTTCAACGCGATACAGGCGCTCAGGATGGCATTCTCGACCTGAACGCGATCGTCGATCGAATCATTCGCTTTCGGGGCTATGCCATCCGGGAGCTCGGGATCGCGCTCGAGGTCGAGACCACGCCCGGCTTCATGCCGGTGCGCGCCGACGCGCGGGGAATCGAGCACGCGATGCTCATCGCGTTGCGATTCGCGGAATTACAGTCCCATGGAACCGTCAACCGCAGCATCAGGGTGCGTGTGAGGGAGCGCGGAGCCTCCGAGGTGGCCGTCGAGATCATCGATTCGGGTCCCGGGGACATCCCGGAACTGACTGCGACGTACTTCGATCTTCCCTTCAACAGTGAGCATTCGGCACGTCCCTCCTCGGACAAGCCCGATCTCGGTCTCGCGGACAGCATTCTGCGCGGGTACGGCGGCTCGCTGCAGGCGACGGGCGCCAAGGAGGACGGGGCTACGCTCACGCTGGTGCTTCCCCGGGCGCGCACGTCGAACTCCAATTCGACGCACCTCACGACCCCACAAACCCAGAGCAGGACGAGGGTATGACGTCTCTCGCTCTCGAGCACAGGCAACACATGTCATCCTCGAATGCGGCGACCGCCGCGCGAATTCTCGTCGTCGACGACGAGGACACGATCCGATTGGTGCTCGCGAAGTATCTGCGCACGCGCGGATTCGAAGTCGCCACCGCGGAGTCCGGCGACGCCGCGCTCGAAGCGCTGGCCGGCGCGAGGTTCGATCTCATGTTGTGCGACGTGCGGATGCCTGGACTGTCCGGCGTCGAGATCGTCCCAAAGGCGCTCGAGACGAGTCCGGATCTCGGCATCGTGATGTTGTCCGCGGTCAATGACGCGCCCACGGCCACCGAAGCGATGGCGTACGGCGTACTGGACTATCTGATCAAGCCGGTCGAGTTGCAGGTGCTCCACGAAGCGGTGACCCGGGCGCTCCACAAGCGCGCGCACCTCAATGAGCAGCGACGCGTCGAGCGCACGATTCACGAAGAAGTCGGGACGCGCACGAACGAGCTCGAGCTCGAAAAAGAGCACCTCCGAGATTTGAGTGTGAGCGTGATCGAGACGCTGGTGAGCGCCATGGAGGCGAAGGGCGTCTTTCAACGCGGCCACTCCGCGCGCGTCGCCGAACTGGCTGCGTCGATCGCGGATTACATGGGACTCGCCCCTGACGTCGTCGAGGACGTGCGGGTTGCCGGCCGGCTGCACGACGTGGGCAACGTCGGTATCCGCGAAGAGGTGCTGAACAAGCCCGGCTCACTGAGCCCGGAGGAGCTCGAGCACGTCAAGGATCATGTGCGCATCGGCGTCGAGATCCTCATGCCGCTGCGGCACATCGAGCGCGTCGTGATATTCGTCGGCGACCACCACGAGCGTTGGGATGGCTGCGGCTACCCGCACCTTCGCGCCGGCGAGAATATCTCGGTGGGTGGACGGATTCTGGCCGCCGCGGACGCGTTCGATGCGTTGATCTCGCGACGCGCATACCGCGAGCCGATCTCGACGGAGGACGCGGTCGAGAAGCTGCGTCATGATGTCGGGACGCATCTCGACTCGCGTGTGTTCGAGGCGCTCCGCGCCATCGTCAAGAGGCGCAAGACGCTGGCCTTCGTCGATCCTGTGCGGAAGTAGATCTTTCGGGCGGAGGCGGCGCGGATCATACTTTGCGCCATGCCCACCCGCCGAAATTTCATCGCGACGCTCGGCACTCTTGCCGGCGTCATCGCCTGCCGGTCGAAGGGCGGCGCGTCCACCGCTGGCGCAGCTGCGGCCATGCGCGGGCGCCGACTCGATCGCATCGGCATACAGCTCTATTCGGTGCGCACCGAGATGCAGCGCGATATGCCGGGAACGCTCACCCGCCTCGCCGAGATCGGTTATAAGGAGGTGGAGTTCGCGGGATACTTCGGCCGTACGGCCCCTGAGGTGCGTGCTCTGCTCGAGCGCAACAAGCTCGCGGCGCCCTCTACGCACATCGGGTTCACAGGCCTGGGACCCGACTGGGAAAAGGCGCTCGATTTCGCCGCCAGTGTCGGGCATACGTTTGCGACCGTTCCCTGGATCGACGAAAAGGACCGCAAGACGCTCGCGGACTGGCATCGCCACGCGGCCGACTTCAACAAGGCGGCGGAACGGGCGCGCGCGCGCGGGCTGCGATTCGCCTATCACAATCACGACTTCGAGTTCAAGCCGGTCGAAGGCGTGGTGCCCTTCGATCTGCTGCTACGCGAGACGGATCCGGCGCTCGTGTCGTTCGAGATGGATGTCTACTGGGTGACCGAAGGCGGAGCGGATCCGCGCGCCTACATGCGCCAGTATCCGTCGCGCTTCGTCATGCTCCACGTGAAGGATTCGGCGGGACCTCCCAAGCACGAACAGGTGGACGTCGGCAAGGGCGTGATTGATTTCGTCTCCATCCTGCGTCTCGACGCCGAGCAAAAGCACGCGGTAGAGCATGTCTTCGTGGAGCACGACCAGCCGGCGCTGCCATTCGAGTTCGCGAAGAACAGCTTCGACTACCTCAAGGCACTGGAGTATTGATGCGGCAGGCTGCGTCGACGTCGCGGAGCCGAGAGCCGAGGGACGCGTACGACGTGTGCATCGTGGGCTCCGGCGCCGGCGGCGGCATGGCGGCCTATGCGCTCACGCAAGCGGGGGCTCGTGTCGTCCTCCTCGAGGCGGGGCCGGAATGGTATGCGTCGCGCAACTCACAGATGCTCTTTCCGGCGTACCAGTCTCCGCGAAGAGGCGCGTCTACCAAGACACGACCCTTCGGCGAGTTCGACGCGTGCGACGGCGGTTGGGAAATCGAGGGCGAGCCCTACACGGTCGCAGACGGTTCCCGCTTTCGGTGGTGGCGCGCGCGGATGCTCGGCGGACGTACCAATCATTGGGGCCGCATCTCGTTGCGCTTCGGTCCGGACGACTTCAAGGGCAAATCAAAGGACGGACTTGGCGACGACTGGCCCATCGGC
Source organism: Gemmatimonadaceae bacterium (assembly GCA_036560265.1). Classification (GTDB taxonomy): domain Bacteria; phylum Gemmatimonadota; class Gemmatimonadetes; order Gemmatimonadales; family Gemmatimonadaceae; genus DASPMP01. Next base: position 5,016 of record DATBRO010000134.1, read on the forward strand.
TACGAGGACGTCGCGCCGTACTACGATCGCATCGATCGCCTGATCGGGCTCTTCGGCAGCAACGAAGGATTGAGAAACCATCCGGACGGCGTCTTTCAGCCGCCCCCGAAGCCGCGCTGCTACGAGCTGCTCGTCAAGAAGGCGTCCGACAAGCTCGGCGTCCTATGCATCCCTTCACGACTCTCGATCACGACCAAAGCGTTGCCGGGCCGACAGGCGTGTCACTACTGCGGCCAGTGCAATCGCGGCTGCTCGGTGAAGGCAAACTTCTCCAGTCCCGACGTCCTGATCGCGCCCGCGCGCGAGACGGGTCGGCTCACGTTGATCGCGAACGCTATGGCGCGCGAAGTGACGATCGGGCCGGACGGACTCGCGACGGGTGTGTCATACATCGACAAGACGACCGGAGAAGACCGGCATGTGCGGGCACGCGTCGTCGTGCTGGCGGCGAGCGCGTGCGAGTCGGCACGCATCCTTCTGAACTCGAAGTCTTCGAAATTCCCGCAGGGTCTTGCCAACTCGAGCGGCACCGTTGGCAAGTATCTCACGGACACGACCGGTACCGATCTCGCCGGCTTCATCCCGTCGATGATGGATCACGTCCCTCACAACGAGGACGGCGTCGGCGGGATGCATGTGTACATGCCCTGGTGGCTCGACAATGCCAAGCTGGATTTCCCACGGGGCTATCACATCGAGGTGTGGGGCGGGTTGTACGCACCGGGCGCGGGCTTCATGGGCGGCATTCACCGATATCCCCCGGGCGGCGGATACGGGCAGCAACTGAAGGACGACTATCGCAAGTACTATGGAGCGACCATCGGCTTCTCGGGTCGCGGTGAGCAGATCCCGAACGCAGAGTGTTACTGCGAAATCGATCCGAACGTCGTTGATCGTTTCGGCATCCCGGTGTTGCGCTTCCACTGGAAGTGGACGGATTACGAATACAATCAGGTGAAGCACATGCAAGAGACCTTCCGCGCACTCATTACCGAAATGGGCGGACAGATCTTCTCGCCGATGCCCACCAAGGAACAAGGGTACAACATCGCCACCGGTGGTCAGATCATCCACGAGCTGGGGTGCACCATCATGGGGAACGACCCCTCCAAGTCGGTGCTGAACTCCAACTGCCAGGCGCATGACTGCAAGAATCTGTTCGTCGCCGACGGCGGGCCGTTCGTCTCTCAGGCCGACAAGAATCCCACATGGACCATTCTGGCGCTCTCGTGGCGGACCGCGGACTACATCGCGCAGCAGCGAAAGTCGGGCGCGCTATGAGCGACATCAACCGCAGGGATGCGCTGAAAGCATTCGCGGTGATCTCCGTCGCGAACGTTCTCGACGTGGGCGCGCCGCAGCTCGAGCGAACCATTCGTGCCGTGGAATCGCTCGAACCGGGTCAGTTGTACACTCCAAAGTTCTTCAATCGGCATGAGTGGCAAACGGTGCGCCTCCTCGTGGATTACGTGATCCCGCGCGATGCGAGGTCCGGAAGCGCGACCGACGCCAAGGTTCCCGAGTTCATGGACTTTCTTCTCGCCGACAAAGATGCAAGCGACGCCAGCAAGCTCTCGATGCGCGGCGGCCTCGCGTGGCTCGACAACGAATCGCGCAGCCGCTTCACAAGGACGTTCCTGAACGCCAGTGACTCGCAGCGTCGCCAGATTCTCGACGACATCGCGTGGCCGAAAAAGGCACGGCCGGAAATGAGTCATGGCGTGGCGTTCTTCACGCGGTTCCGCGATTTCACCGCGTCCGGCTTCTTCTCGACGGCGATGGGTTGGCGCGACGTGCAGTACATCGGCAACGTGTTCAATCCGAGTTGGAATGGATGCCCGACCGCCGCAATGGAAAAACTGGGCGTGAGTCAGGACCTCATGAACGTCCGCGTCTCTTCCAACAAATGAACGAAAAGCGGCTAGGGGTCGGATTCATCGGCAGCGGCTTCAACGCGCGCTTTCACATGCAGGGCTTTCGCGCGGTGCGCGACGCCGACGTCCTCGGCGTCTGGAGCCCGAATCGCAAGAACGCCGACAGCGCCGCGGAGCTCGCGCGAACGCTCGAGATCGGCCCGGCGAAGGCATACCGCTCAATCAGCGAGATGGTGGATGATCCCGCGATCGACGCGTTGTGGCTCACGGGCCCGAATCACGCGCGTGTCGAGAACGTCGAGGAGATCGTGCACGCCCTCGACAGCGGTCGCGGGACCTTGGTCGGGATTGCCTGTGAGAAGCCGCTGGCACGCAATGTCGCGGAAGCGCGTCACATCGCCAAGCTCATACAGCGTGTCGGTCTGAAGCACGGGTACCTCGAGAACCAGCTGTTCGCGCCGCACGTCGAGGCCGGACGCGCGCTCGCGTGGGCACGCGGCGCGGCGACGACCGGCCGGCCATATCTGGCGCGCGCCGCCGAAGAGCATAGTGGACCGCACATGCCGTGGTTCTGGCGCGGCGAGCTGCAGGGCGGCGGCGTGTTGAACGACATGATGTGTCATTCCGCGCTCGTCGTGCGGCATCTGCTCACCAAACCGGGCGCGCCGCTCAGTACCGTGACGCCGGTTCGCGTCACGGCGCACATCGCCAGCCTCAAATGGTCACGCCCGGAGTACGCGAAGCGTCTGGCGAAATCGATGGGTGCGGCGGTCGATTATACCAAAACGCCTTCCGAAGATTTCGCCAGCCTCACCATTGAATTCGAGACCAACGACGGTCTCACGGTGATTGGCGAGGCGACGACGTCCTGGAGTTTCGTCGGCGCGGGCCTGCGACTGTCCGCCGAGCTCCTCGGTCCCGAATACTCGATGGCGTGGAACTCCCTCGACTCCGGACTGAAGCTGTTCTTCAGCCGCGAGGTGCGTGGCAAGGCGGGCGAAGATCTCGTGGAGAAGCAGAACGCCGAGATCGGCTTGATGCCCGTGGTTCCGAATGAAGCGGCGGCGTACGGCTACGAGGCCGAGGATCGCCACTTTGTCCGTGTATTCCTCGGGAAGGAGGAACCGCTGCTTACGTGGGACGACGGGCTCGAGGTGGTGCAGATCCTGATGACGGCGTACAAGAGCGCGGAATCCGGCCGCACGCTCGACTTTCCGCCGCGCGGCCTCGATCAATTCGTGCCCGCCGTTGCGAGTGGCATGTGGAAGCCACGGTAACTTAAAGCCGCCACCCCGCTCGATACGTGGGCTTGAGCCACTCCTCTGGAATGGCCGCCGTCAGGATCTCGCCGGTCTCCGGATTGAGCTCGACAGGACGCTGGAGGCGCAGCGCGAGATTCCCGAGCAGCACCATCTCCGTGAGCGGCGCCGCGTGTCCAGGGAAGTTCGAGCCGGGCTGCGTGCCGCTTTTGATCGCCTCGATCCATTCGGCATGCACGCCCTTCGTGCGTGGGAACTTCTGCGCCGGCGGATTGGCTTTGAGCTCCGCGTCACGCTTGTCGTCCGAAAGTCTCGGATTCTCTCCATAGGTGTACGCGGCAAGCGTTCCATTGTCGCCCACCCAGAGTTGACCGCTGGTGTCGAACGGCCAGGGACGATCCGCATTCCAGTCTCGCGGCCGCGGCGGGAGAATTCCGCCGTCGCGCCAGACCCAGGTGAGCGCGGGCCGGCTCGCCGCCGCGGGGAACTCGTACGTGATCCGGGACGATTTGGGCGCCGTCTCGGGGAAGAGCTGCGTGCTCTCGGCCGTCACCCGGTTCGGGTAGCGAACGCCGAGCGTCCAGTACGCGGCGTCCATGATGTGACACGCCATGTCGCCGAGCGCACCCGAGCCGAAATCCCACCACCCGCGCCAGTTGAACGGGGCGTATGACGGGTGGTACGGCCGCTCCGGGGCGGGGCCGAGCCACAGATTCCAATCCAGCGTCGGTGGCACGTTGTGCATGTCGGTCGGGCGCCAAATCCCTTGCGGCCAGATCGGACGGTTCGTCCAGAACTCGACGCTGCGGACCGGGCCGATCACTCCCGCCTCGACCCACTCACGAATCTGGCGCGTCCCGTCGTTCGCGTGTCCCTGGTTTCCCATCTGCGTCGCCTGCTTGGGCCGGCGTGCAGCCTCCTGCGCGAGGGCGCGTGCCTCGAAGATCGTCCGCGTGAGCGGCTTCTGCGTGTAGACGTGCTTCCCCGCCTTGAGCGCCAGCATCGACGCGGCCGCGTGTGAGTGATCCGGAGTGGTCACCGTGATTGCGTCGACGTTCTTCGCTTCGCGATCGAGCATCTCGCGATAGTCGCGATATTTCTGCGCCTTGGGATTCGCGAGGAACGTCGCCTCGGCATAGCGCCAATCGACGTCGCACAGCGAGTGAATGTTGACGTCGGGCAGCGCCACGAGCCCGCGCACGTCGCTGGCGCCCTGGCCGCCGATGCCGATGCACGCAACGTTCACTTTGTCGCTCGGCGCTACGAAGCCGCGGCCGAGCACGTGACGGGGCACGATCGTGAACGCATAGGCGGCGGCCCCCGCCTTCGCGATTTCACCGACGAACTTTCTACGGCCAATGTTGTGGCTCATGCTGCTGGAATTGGCGATGGAGACGCGACGGACTGGGTCCGCGACGCGCCCGGTCTGAAAGTCAACGCGAAGAGCACGAGAACCACGGCTGCCATCGTCGCCGGCACCATCCAGATGGCGTGCCAGTCGTGTGCTCCGCTGGCGTCCGTGTATCGACTCACCACGGCGCCTGAGACCTTTGCGCCGAGCAGATAGCCGACGCCGTTGGTGACGAAATTGATGAGGCCCTGGGCCGCGGCGCGAATCCGCTCGCCCGCGCGCTGATCCGTGTAGATCTGACCGCTGACGAAGAAGAAGTCGTAGCAGACGCCGTGCAGCAGGATACCGAGATACAGCAGCCACATTCCGGAGCCGACGTTTCCGCTCGCAAATGCGAAGTAGCGAACCGACCACGCGAGCATGCCCGCAAGCATGATCACCTTGATGCCGAATCGCCGCAGCGCGAACGGCAGCAGCACCATGAATCCAATCTCCGACCATTGCCCGAACGTCTGAATGAACGCCGGATCGGGCGCCTTGATCTCGTTGAGAAAGAGGTTCGTGAACGTGTAGTAGAACTGCAGCGGTACGCAGAGGAGGAATGAGCCAAGAGCGAAGATCAGGAAATCGCGGTTCCGGAGCAGCTGCAGCGCGTCGAGTCCCAGCGCGTCACGCATGCTGAAGGGCGCGCCCGCTGCCTTGGGAGGCGTGTGGGGCAATGCGAACGAGAGGAGACCGAGGACGATGGAGGCGCCGGCGGCGATGCGCATCGGGAGTGCGAGCGCGTCCGCGTGGAGAAACTTTCCGACGAGCGTTCCCGCGATGATCCAGCCAATCGTGCCAAGCACACGGATCAGCGGGAAGTCGCGCGCCGGGTCTTTGATGTGCTGAAAAGAGATCGAGTTCGTGAGCGACAGCGTCGGCATGTAGCACAGCGCATAGAGAAGCAACAGCGGAAAGAACCTGCTCCACTCGCTCTGCATGGAGACGAACCACATCACGACGCCGCCGGTGAGATGCAGAATCGCGAGCAGCTTCTCGCTCGCGAAGAATCGATCCGCGACGATGCCCATGAAGAACGGAGACACGATTGCCGCGATCGCCATCGCGCCGTACGCGTTGCCGATCTGGTTCCCGTTGAAGTGCAGCGTTCGGCCGAGATACGTGCCCATCGTCACGAACCACGCCCCCCAGATGAAGTACTGGAGGAACATCATCGTCGAGAGACGGAATCGGATCATCTCGCGAGCTCCCGGATGCGGATGTTGCGGAGGGACAGTTCGCCGTCGTGATCGCCTTGAATGCCGATATATCCGCGTTTGGCCCGGCCGTAGTTCGGCCACTCGCCGAACTTGCTCGCCTTGACTCTCGCCTCCCAATCGGGGCTCCACAGCTCGTACTCCAGGAGCTTCGTTCCGTTGAGCCAGTGCTCCACGTGCGCACCCTTCGCGACAATGCGCGTCGAGTTCCATTCCCCTGCGGGCTTCACCACGCCCGCGGGCGGAGGATAGAGTGCGTAAGCCGCGCCCGCCGACGTGAGCCTGTCGCGTCCATCGGGATGGCGCGCGTCATCCAGCAGCTGGTATTCCGGCGCGCTCCAGTAGATGTGGTCGTACTCCTCGGTCCCACGATAAAAGACCCCCGCGTTCCCTCCCGAAGAGAGTTTCCAGTCGAGGGACAGCTCGAAATCGCCAAACTGATCGGCGGTCAGGATGTCGCCGGTGCTCGTCGCCTTCGTGAGGGTTCCGTCCACGACGTGCCATCCGGTCGGCACGTCCGCGCGTTTGTAGCCCCGCCAGCCGGCCGTGGTGCGTCCGTCGAAAAGCAGGCGCCACCCGGCCGCGCGCTGCTCTGCTGTGAGCTGATTCTGCATCGAGGCGCTCTCCGCTTGGCGGACAGAACTGTCCGGCGTCGCCGATTGGTTCCGAGCAACACATCCTGCGATTCCCGCCGTCAACAACACTACGGAAAACCGCTGACGGATCAGCAAAGCCTGCATGGTTTCCTCCGGCGCCAGTGGCGCCCTGCGTCGTCGCGCCTTGAATAACACATAGGGAGGGGCGACGCGAGTGCCATCAACGTCAATCGCCCCAAGGGCGTATACTATACCAGATGATGTACCGCTCAATCGCTCTGTTGGGCGGCGTGATACAGCTCGCGGTGGCATCGCCCGCGCTCGCTCAACGCCCCAACTCGACCGACACGCTCCGCCTTTCAATCGAAGAGGCGGTGTCGACCGGCCTGCGCGTCGCCGATGAAGTCCGCCTCAGCGTTGCCCAGGCCGACATCGCGGAAGCGCAGTACGATGCCGCGCGCGCCTCCCTGCTTCCCCAGTTGCGCATCAACAGCGGCTATACCCGCACGTTCCAGAGCGCGCGAAGCAACGCGGTCAGCGCGGTCTTCAATCAGCCCAACACCTACACGGCGAACGCCAACTTCTCGCAGACGCTCTTCCAGGGCGGACGACTCGTCGCCACCGCCCGCGCCGCCAGCAGTCTCGCGAACGCCGCGCGGTTGGACGCGCAGGAGCAGCGTGCCCTGTTCACCGTGAACATCCAGCGCGCCTACCTCGGCGCCCTTCTGGCGGAGCGCTTCGTGGAGTTGCAGGAGACCAATCTCCAGCTCGCGTCGTCGCGCCTTGTTCAAGTGCAACAGTTCCAGAGCGCCGGCCGCGCTGCGCAATACGACGTGCTGCGCGCGAAGGTCGAGCGCGCCAACATCGAGCCGCTCGCGATACAAACGCGCAACGATCGCGATCTCGCCTACCTCGAGCTCAAGCGATTGTTGAACCTTCCGGTCGAGCGTCCTCTCGCGCTCACGAGCACCATCGACTCGGACGCGGCACAGACGCTGGTCGCCGCTTACCTCGACACGGCCGCGCTTCCCGACCGCCCGGCGCTTCGGTCCGCCGAACTGGTGGCGCGCAGCCGCCACCTCGCGGTCACGGCGGCGCGGGCCGATTTGCTGCCGACCGTCGCCTACTTCTTTCAGACGGGATTTCAAGCGTTCCCTCCTCCTGCTTTCGGCTTCCCCAACCAGCGCGGGTCCCTGGATGCAGCCTCGTGCCCGGCTGGGTCGGCCGCCGGACGCCTGTGTCAAAACGGTGGCTGGTTCGAAGATCGGAGCATGGGTGTGCAGTTCTCGTGGCCCGTGTTCGACGGCTTGCGCGCGAAGAGTGCACTCGAGCTGGCGCGCGCGGCGACGCGCATCGCGGATCTTCAGCTCCAGCAGGAGCGCGAGCAGGTTTCGGTCGAGGTCGCGAAGGCCCGGGCCGAGCTGCGACGTGCCAAGGCCGTGTTCGACGCGCGTCGCGAGACGTCCAGCGAGGCGCAGGAGGCTTTTCGCCTTGCGTCGCTGCGATTCTCGCGCGGCTTGAGCACGCAGCTCGAGGTATCCGATTCGCAACTCGCGCTGCTGACCGCGGAGGGCGGCGAGGCGCGCGCGACATTTGATCTGTACCTCGCCACGGCCGAGCTGGCGCGCGCTCTGGGTCGGCCGATCCCTATGCCCGTGACGTCGCGCGCTCCTGCGCGCCGGACCAACGACTAGTGCGACAACTTCGCGCGCGTTATGCGCTGGCAGCGGCGCTCCTCGTTTCGACGGCCTGCTCAGGCCGGGATGATGCCGCCGTTCCGGATGCGCAAGCGCGTTCGACCAACGCTCCGGCGGCGAACGGCGCCGGCGGATCCGTCTCGACATCCGGTGGCCCGAGAGGCCCGGGCGGTCAAGGGCGCACCGCCCCGACGATCACGCTCGCCGCCACCGACATCGCGGCCGTTCGGCGTGACGCCATCGAGGAAGGCATCGCGATCACGGGCGATCTGAACCCGATCGAAGTCGTGGAAGTGCGCGCGCGGTTGGAAGGCGACCTCGTGGGCGTGTACGTGCGCGAAGGGGAACGGGTGCGCGCTGGCCAGGTGCTGGCGCGGTTCGAAGCGTCGGAGCAGGAAAGCGGCCGCACGAGCGCCGAAGCCGATCGCGTGGCGGCACAATCGGATCTCGCGACGGCACAATGGAATCTCGAGCAGACCACTGAGCTCTACAAAGCCGGCGCCGTGGCCGAGCGCGATTACAAGATGGCGCAACAGGCCGTGACGGCGTCGCGAGCGCGTCTCGCGGCAGCGCAAGCCCGTCTGCGCGCAACCAGCTCGAACCTCAGCGACACGCGCGTCTTGGCCCCGACGTCGGGCGTCATTTCGGTAAAGGCGGTCGAGAACGGCGAGCATGTGGCGCGCGGGGCCAGCTTGTTCACGCTCGTGCGCAGCGACGTTCTCGAGCTCGCGGCGGCCGTGCCCGCGCGGCAGGCAAATGTGGTGCGTGTCGGGCAGACAGTGCACTTCACCGCCGATGCGCGCGCCTTCGACGGCAAGGTTGCCCGAATGAGTCCGACCGTCAATCCGACGACGCGGAGCGTTGCCGTGTACGTGCAGATCCCCAACGCATCGGGTGCCCTCAAGGGCGGAACGTTTGCCAGCGGGCGTGTGGTGAGCCGCGTGGTGTCGGGCGCCCTGGTCGTTCCCGCCGCCGCTGTTCGACAGTCGCCCGAAGAAGGCAAGCCCTATGTCTATCGTATCGCGGGCAAGACCATCGATATCGCTACCGTCCAACTTGGCGTCGTCGACGATCGTGCAGGTATGGCAGAGGTGCTCGACGGCTTGTCCGAGGGTGATCGTGTCGTCGTCGGCAACGTCGGCGCGCTTGGTCGCGGCATGCAGGTGATCATCGCCGGCGAAGAAAGCATGGCGAAGCGCGGCGGCGCGCGAACGCAGTAGGACCGCAAAAGAGCCGAGAGCATGTTCCTTTCCGACGTCTCGATCAAGCGTCCCGTCTTCGCGACGATGATGATGGTATTGCTCGTGACGTTGGGCGTGGTGAGCTATCGCCGCCTGTCGATCGACGAGTATCCGGACATCACATACCCGGTGGTGCTCGTCAGCACGACGTTCCCCGGCGCGTCGCCGGAATCGATGATGCGCGACGTCTCGAAGCCGTTGGAAGAAGCGCTGAATACCGTCCAGGGGATCAAGGAGATCTCTTCCACCTCGCTCCAGGGCGTCTCGCTCGTTCGCATGATGTTCAACCTGGGCGTCGATGTCGGCTTGGCCCAGCAGGACGTGCAGGCGAAGGTCGCCCGCATCCGGCGGCAGCTGCCGGCCAACATCGAAGAGCCGGTCATCCAGCACTTCGATCCCAACGAATCGCCGATCATGGCGATCGCCGTACAGAGTGGCGAGCGTCCCCTGCGCGATCTCACGGATCTCGCGGAAGAAGTGATCGCGACGCGGCTCGAGGCTATTCCCGGTGTCGGCGGCGTGAACGTCAACGGCGGAAACCGCCGGCAGATCCGCGTGCAGCTGGATCCCGATGCTATGCGCGCGTACGGGGTCAGTCCCGCACAGGTGACAGCGGCGCTCCAGCGCGAGAACCAGGAGGTTCCCGCCGGCCGCGTACAGCGCGGCGCGACGGAACAGCTCGTGCGCGTCACCGGGCGCATCGTCGATCCGCGCGCGTTTGCGGACATTGCCGTCGCTGTCCGCAACGGCGTGGCCGTCAAGCTCGGCGACGTCGGCACCGTCGTGGACGGCTCCGAAGAGCGGCGTACCGGCGCGGAGATCAACGATACGGCCGCAGTGTCGCTGGAGGTCCTGAAGGTTTCGGGTTCGAACACGGTGGAGGTCGCCGATTCCGTGCGCGGCGCGATCGCGTCGATCGTGCAGCAGGTGCCGACCGACGTCAAAATGAGGCTCATTCGCGACGATTCGCAGCGCATTCGCGATTCATTGCGCGACGTCCGCTACTCGATCGTGCTCGGCGCCCTCCTCACGATCGCGATCATCTTCCTGTTCCTGAATTCGTGGCGCTCGACGGTGATCACCGGACTGACGCTCCCGGTGTCCATCATCTCGGCGTTTTTCATCATGTGGGTGTTCGGGTTCACCATCAACACCATGACGCTGATGGCGCTCTCGCTCGCCATCGGGCTGCTCATCGACGACGCCATCGTGGTGCGCGAGAACATCGTGCGTCACGTGGAGATGGGGAAAGACCATCACGCGGCCGCAAAGGACGGCACCGACGAAATCGGCCTCGCGGTAGTGTCCACATCGCTCGCCGTCGTGGCGGTGTTTGTTCCCGTCGCGTTCATGGGCGGCATCATTGGGAAGATCTTCTTCCAGTTCGGAGTCACGGTTGCCTTCGCCGTGCTGGTCTCTCTGTTCGTTTCGTTCACGCTCGATCCGATGCTCTCGAGCGTGTGGTTCGATCCGGAAATCGAGGGCGCACACGGCCACGCGAAGGAAATCCCGCGCAATCCCATCAAGCGCGCGGTGCTGGGCTTCAACCAATGGTTCGAGCGCGTGGCAGACCGGTATCCGTCCGCGCTCGGATGGGCGCTGACGCACCGGATTGCGGTGCTCGGAGTCGCCGCGGTCAGCATCATTCTCGCCTTCCTCATCATCCCGCGACTCGGCTTCACATGGATGCCGGACATCAACGGCGACGAGTTCAGGGTCGGGTTCCGCGTGCCTCCGGGATCGCGCATCGAATACACGATGGAGAAGGGACGCGAAATCGCCCGCTTTCTGCGGAGCCAACCCGAAACGGAATTCACCTACCTGACGGCAGGTGGCGGATTCCGCGGCACGCCGAACAACGGCAACGTCTTCGTGAAACTGAAACCGAAGGCCACTCGCAAGCGGGATCTCTTCGCCATTCAGAACGACCTGCGCGTCCGTCTGCGCGAAATTCCGGGCGTTCGTCCGCAGATCGAAGGGCAGCAATCGATTTTCGGCGGTCGCGGACGCCCCATCACGGTCAACGTTCAGGGACCCGAGCCCACGCGTCTCAAGCTGGCCGCGGCGCGCGTGCTGGATGCGGTCCGTGCGGTGCCGGGGGTCGCGGAGCCTACGTCGAGTGAGGAAGGCGAGATTCCGCAGCTCGACGTGCGTGTAAACCGTCAGGAGGCCTGGCGCGCGGGGCTTGGCATCGGAAGTATCGCGTCAACGCTCCAGCCGCTCTTTTCGGGACAGCGCGCGACTCGCTGGGAGGATTCGCAGGGGTATTCACACGACGTGGTCGTCGTCTATCCGGATTCGATGCGAAGCTCGGCCGCGGACGTCGCTGGAATCCCCGTCGCCAGCACGCAAATGGATGCGCGCACGGGGAGCGGTGTGATGGTGCCTCTCTCTCAGGTGGCCGACGTTCGCGCCGGCGTGGGTCCGCAGCAGATCGAGCGCCGCAGCCTGGAGCAACAGGTCAACGTGTCGGCTGGTGTTCTCCCCGGATTCGCGCTGGGCGACGTCGCCGATCGCGCGAAACGGGCCATCGACGAAATCGGATTGCCGCCGGGCTATCACGTGGTGTTCAGCGGGGACGTCCAGAACCTTCGCGAGACCAAGGGCTACGTGCTCGAGGCCATTCTCCTCGCGATCGTCTTCATCTACCTGATTCTGGCGTCACTTTTCGGCTCCTTCCTGCAGCCGCTGTCGATCATGGTCGCGCTACCGTTGAGCTTTGTCGGCGTGGCTCTGGCGCTCTTGGTGACCGGGGGCAACCTGAACGTGATGACGATGATTGGCGTCATCATGCTCATGGGCCTGGTCACCAAGAATGGAATCCTGTTGGTGGACTTCGCGAATCAGCAGCGCGCTGAGGGGATGGTGCGGAAAGAGGCGCTCCTGAAATCGGGGCGCATCCGTTTGCGTCCCATCGTGATGACGACGGTCGCGATGATTTTCGGCATGCTGCCGCTTTCCCTGGCGATCGGCGCCGGTGCGGAGACACGCGCGCCGATGGCACGTGCCGTCATCGGGGGTCTGATAACGTCGACCATGTTGACGCTGTTTGTCGTCCCGGTCGTGTATACGCTGTTGGACGACGCGGCCGCCTGGCTGTCCAGCCGCCGTCGCGCGCGTCCCGCGCGCGTTCGTGAAGTCGCTCCGGCACGGCCCGTTCCAGAGGCAGCCGGCGCCGGCGACTGACCTCTCTTTCCTCTCCTTGACGGATCGTCCCGGACCCCTTACTAGGGTGTGTTGTAACGCGTGCGACGATCCGAAATAATCTGTTGGACTTTTGTAGGACACACTTCCTGACAGAGGGGGCGCTCATGCCGCGGGGTGACGGGTTGCAGAACGAGTTTCGATTCGCGGATGGCGAGGACGACTCGGAAGATCTCGGCTACGGCGGCGGTGGCGCTGGCGGCGGTCGTAAATACGACGACGACGACGATGAAGAGGGTGGCTGGACTACCCACCGCGAGACCGACGACCTCTGGGACAGCACCGACGATCTCGACGACGATGAAGAAGCGGTCGAGGGGGAGGCCGTCGTTCCCGAAACTGAGGATGAAGAAGAGGAAGTCTTTGGCCGCGCACCTACGCGTGGCGGCGCTGCGTCTGGCGGTGGCTCGGCGGCCCGGCCCGCAGCCGCGGGAAGCGCACCCGCAAAGCCTGCTGCCAAGAAGGCCGCAAGCAGTGCGCCGGTTGCAAAGAAGGCCTCGAAATCCGGGAAAAAGCCGGCTCGCAAGGGCGGCGCCAAGAAAGCTGCGGCGCGCAAAGGCGGGTCAAAGAAGTCCGCTAAGCGTGCCGGCGCGAAGAAAGCGGGCAAGAAGGGCGGCAAGAAGGGTGGCGGGAAGAAAGGAGGCCGCCGCGGTCGTTAGTCGGAATCAGCGCGGCCTCATGTAACGGCGGAGCGATTCGTTCGCTCCGCCGTTTCGCTCCTCTGCGCGGTGCTCTAATATCCCTTTCCCGTCCGACCCCGCCCCCCGGCCCCGCCGTGGATTCACCCGTCACACTATTGCGCACGCATTCGCGACACGCGCCTTGGAACGCGCGCGGACTGGCCGCACACGTCACCGCTCTCGTGGATGCGGCGGGCATGCGGCCGACGAATGCATCCGCCCGCGCGGCTCCGAGCGCCAGAGCCGTGCGTTTCTATGTCGCGAGCGGGCTGCTCGATCGCCCTGAGGGCGCCGGTACCGCGGCAACGTACAACTACCGCCATTTCCTCCAGCTTCTGGCGATAAAAATCCGCCAGCGTGAAGGCGCCACGCTCGAGACGATCAAGCGCGAGATGAAGGACTTCGCCGGCGACGCCCTCGAGCGGCGCGTGGCGACGTCGCTGGCGCCTGCCCTGGGATCAGGAGCGGACGCCGCACAACAGCGGGACGACGAGCCCATACCCGTGTGGCGTCGCGTAAGCGTGGCGGACGGTATCGAGCTCCACGTGCGCGAAGACGTTCCCGCCGCCCGGGAGTCCGCCGTTATCGCTATGCGTGAAGCGGTGCGAGCCGCGCTCGGTAGAGAGGATGTGCGCTGATGGCGCCTGACGCTGGGCGATGGGCAGTTAGAGCAGTCTCGAGAACACCGTAGCGCCGAGTTCCACCAGGCGCTCAGCCCACGGCCTCCGCTGGAACTCCGGCAGCTGAATCTCGCGCGAGTAGCGCAGGTCGTCGAAGAAGGTTGAGTCCATCAGACGGCCAAAGTCGCGGTCCCACACGACGAGATTCGACTCGTTGTTGAAGGCGAACGATCGGTTGTCGAAGTTCAGGGACCCGATGCTCGCCCAAATGCCGTCCGTGACGAACGTCTTGGCGTGCATCATCGTGGGTTCGTATTCGTAGATGCGGACGCCGCCATGCAACAACGATGGGTACCGCGCGCGTCCGGCGTACCAGGTGGTGAGGACGTCGCTCTCTTTGTTCACGGTCAGAATCCGCACGTCCACGCCTCTGGCGGCCGCCGTAAGGAGCAAATCGCGAAAATCGTCATCCGGGACGAAGTAGGAGTTCGTCACGTAGAGCGTTCGACTCGCCCCGGCGATCGTCAGAGCGACGAAGCGCTCGGCCGACGTGCTTCCCGTGGTTGGCGAAGCGAACAGGAGTCCGGCCGTCGTCGGTCCCACCACAGCGTGGAATGCGCGCCGCGGGAAGATGCGGTCATCCACGAGCAGCTCGCCGGTCGCCTCGACCCACGCCGCCGCGAATGCGGCTTGCAGCTCCATGACCACGGGGCCCTCGAATCGAGCATTCGATTCCCGCCATTGATCCTTTGTGTGCCCGTTTCCAAGCCAGTAGTCCGCGAGACCAAAGCCACCCGTGTAGCCGACGCGTCCGTCGACTACCACCACACGCACATGCGACCGATCGCTCGCATTGTGGATCGAGTACCACCGGAGCTTCCGAAGCAGCCCGACTTCGACTCCCGCCTTCACGAGGCCCTCGGCCCAGGACTTCTTGAGATTTTGCGAACCGAACGCATCCAGGAGAAGCAGCACGCGCACTCCGGCCCGAGCTCGCTCAGACAGCACCGCGGCGAGCGTGTCGGCCACCTTGCCTGGCTGCGAGTAGTACATCTGCACCGTGATAGTGCTCTGCGCCCCGCGCAGATCCGACCACAGTCGTGGATAGGTGCCGTCGCCGTTGAGCAGCTGCTCCACGCGATTTCCCGGCTCGAGATGCATACCGGAGAACAGCGCCATGAGGTCGCGGAACGAGGAATCGGCTACCTGCGGCGGTCTGGCGCGCGAACCGTAGACAACGCGCCGTAACGGCGTCCCTCGCGTGAGCGAAAACAGGCCGATGAGCGCGAGAACCGAGACGACGATGATGCCGATCGTAACGGCCAATGGTTTCAGTCTGGTCATTGGGCTGTAGCTTCTTGCCGGTTGCATGCCAAGCTCGTGCATGCACCGGCACTCACGCGGAGTTCTCTCGTGCTCTCCTTGATTACAGGTGTTGGCAGTAAGGGCCAGGTCGGCGAGACCGTCGCCGCCGCGCTCGCGAACCGCGGCGACACCGTGTTGCTGGTGTCGCGAGTCGAAGCGGAGGTGCGGGAGCGCGCCGCCGAGCTCGTCGCCGCCGGCGCCACTGCCCACGGCTATGGCTGCGACTTATCCGACGTTCGGGCGGTTGATCGACTCGCCGCACGCGTCCGGTCCGAGCACGGCGACCGGTTGGACGCGTTGGTGAATCTTGCCGGAGGGTTCGGCATGTCCGGCCCGCTCGCCGAGAGTGATCCCGCCGCATTCGACCGTCAGATTCAGATCAATCTCACCACGGCGTATCTGGCGACGCGGGCGTTCCTCCCTTCTGTCCGCGCCGCGCGCGGCGCGGTCGTGTTCTTCGCGTCCGAAGCGACGCTCGAGGGCGCCCGCACGAGTGGCATGGCGGCGTATGTCGCCGCGAAGTCCGCCGTTGTCGCCCTCATGCGCTCGGTTGCCGACGAAGGCCGCGAGCACGGGATTCGGGCGAACGCTCTCGCGCCAGCCGCGATTCGCACCGCGACAAACGAGGCCTCGATGAGCGCCGAAACGCGTTACGTCGAGCGCGAAAAAGTCGCTTCAGTCGTGGCCTTTCTGTGCTCGCCCGCCGCGAGCGCTATCACGGGCCAGGTCATTCGCCTTCGTAAATGACCCATCGCTCATGCTCAATCTCCGCCGTAGCTTCTCGGGATGAATCTCGCCGTGCGTCGACGCGCCGCGATGAGGCTCGTGGCGCTCGACAGATCGCTCGAGGCGCTTCCCCTCTTTCGACTGAGCGATTCCGCCGACGACGCGGTGATCAGCTATAGCTCGGATAATGGCGGCCGCTGGCGAGTGCTCCCGGCGCCCGGCGATCGGCTCCCCGGCACGTTCGACCAGGACGTTTACGTGGAATTGTGCCGCCGTTTTCACGAGGCGGATCATCCGACCGACGGCGCCGTAAGCTTTACGCTGCACAGCTTTCTCCG
>DATBRO010000135.1:0-6453 GCA_036560265.1 Gemmatimonadaceae bacterium
ATGCCGGCCGCCATATACGCGAAATCGCCCGACATCGATCGCCGAGTGAACGAGGCGATCCGCGCGATGACCTCGGCGGAGCTGATCAGCGCCGAACGCGGACATCGCCCGCCGCGCGGCGGCACCATGGATCTCGTCGCCGCTCTCGCGCTGGGCGACTGGCCGACCGCCGAGCGATTGGTGCGCGACAACCCCGACCTGATCGAGCGCGGCCGCGCGAAGGCCGGCGTGCTGCACTTGATGGCCAAGCGCGGGAACGTCTCGGCCATGAAATGGCTGCTGGACCACGGCGCTGATCCGAATGCCCTCTGGGCTCACTGGGACGCCGACGTGACGCCACTGCATCTCGCGATCCTGGAGAGTCACGCGGACGTCGTGAGCGTACTTCTCGCTAGCGGCGCCGACCCGCGCATCCGCGACAGCAAGCACGACAGCGACGCTCTCGACTGGGCCGATTTCTTCAAACGGCGAGACATCGTTCGGATCCTGCGGGATCATGGGGCGAAATCGTAATGAAACGTTGAACGACGACGAACCGAGCGGAGCGAGCGTCCGGTCAATCCACCCGTATGCCGATGCGAAGCGTTCGTGGCGGCACCCGGAGGCGCGCGGCCATGAAGTACGATGTCGGGTCCGCGTCGATCCGGTTCCCGACGATCGTGTTCACGCTCGTCAAGGCGTCGGACCCGAACGCGTTGAACAGATCGAACATCACCGCCGCGAATTTCGCTGAGCGCCACTCGAGGTGAAGATCCACGACGTCGCGGCTCGCGTAGTGCCGTGAGCCTCGCGGCTCCACGAATAGGCTCTGGCCCAGGAGCGACCGGAATACCGGAGCCGGAAGAAATGCTCCGAGGCTGTCCTCGTAAGCATAGCGTCCATCGAACTGAAAGGTCGGCGCAAACCGCTCGCCCAGAGTGTGCGTGTACATCAATCCGCCCTGTAGGGCGCGCGGCAGGCGGACCGTCAGCCAAATCTTGCCCTCGAGCTCGAGCGCGTCGGGCAGGGGACCGTAATTGTTGATCCCTTCGTTCGGCCGCACAAACGGGCCCGCGCTGAAACGCGAACCGGTCGTTCCGAATCCGGTCACACCGGACGTGTTGCCGCGAAGTCGAGCGTTCGTGACGGACGCCTCGCCGCTCCAGCGCGGCTGATAGGTGCGGAGCATCAGCGTGAGCTGCTCGTAAGTGCGCCGCGCTTCAGGAACTGTAGTCAGCACGAAATCCGGATTCCACAAGAGAGGATCGGCGAGTGTGTACCCACCGACAATCGTCGGGCACGACGGAGCAAAGGCGACGGCGGAGCAAAGAAGAAGCCAGTCCTTCAAGTCCTTGTTGCTGACGTAGACAGTGGGCAGCACCAGCGGTTTGCCGTAGGCGTCCAGCGTGCGGCCACGCACGAACTGGTCGTTGATGTGCACCTTGAACAACGGGGAGTAGTTCGTGGCACGATTGTGGTCGACGAGACCGACGATGTTGCGATTGCGCCTGTGCGTGTACACGATCTCGGTCTTCCATCTCTGTCCGATGCTTTTTTCCAGGCCGAGCACTGTCTGGTCGACGTACGGCTGCTTGTAATTCTCCACGCGTCCGGTTTCGTCTAGGACCTCTTCGTTGAAGGAGGTCGAAAAGCCGGACCCTGCGGCGTCGCGTTGTGAGGCTGTGAAGGTCGTCCGCGAATCGGCAAGCGGCGGCGCACTGTAGTACATCCGGTGGTTGTTGTAGACGTTGCCTCCGCGGGCCCGATCGAAGAACAGCGAGAACATTGCCTGGTGATACCGGCCCCAGTGCGCCTTCATCGCAAGCGTATTCCGGCCGGTAACGTCCCAGACGGCGCCGATGCGCGGATCGAGACCCGCGGCGCGCGCCGCCCCGAATCGATGGCATGGCGGCGTCGGCCCAGGGCACGCCGGACGGAGGTATCCGCTCCAGTGTCCGATGCGAAGCCCCGGCGTCACCGTGAGCCGATCGAGCGCGATGTAATCCTGGGCGAACACCGCCTCGCTGCCGGCGTCGCTATCGAGATGGATCTCGCCGCCCCAGTCGCTGGCGGTCGTCTGCCACGTCGCTGCGTTCGATGGATCAAAGTTCGCGACCCCGTACGAGTACGGACGCCAGGTGACGCCGCCGTTGCGCGTCCGGTAGTCGCGCCAGCGGCCCCGAGTGCCTTCCGCCCCGAGGACGAGCTCGTGCTCTGCGCCGAGCGCACGGCGGCTCATGCGCCACTCGACGGTTCCGCTGAGAGACGATGCATCACGGCGCTCATCGAACGCCGCGTTCTGAGATGTCGGCAGACGCCCGGGCTGCAGGAGTTGCACGCCAGGCACGTCGGGGCCCTCGTACCCGAGGAGCGACTCCGCGGAGGTGAATCCCGCAAAGCGAACCGCGATCGTGTTTCGAGCTCTCGCTGAACTGCTCCACCCGAGCTCGTAGAAAGTCGTGGGATGCCGATTGCGGAGCGTTCCGCTGGGATCGTCGATGCCGTTGATGCCCGCGTGATCGGCGCTTGCGGCGGACATGCCGAGCAGCGCATCCACTCGCTGACCCAACGCGGGCAGCCAGGTGAGCTTGCCAAGCCCGCGCGCGTCGAAATGCTCCTCTCGCACGCGTTGGAAGTCGTGCGGCGCCAACGTGGTCAGGTCCGGTGCGCGCATGTCGCGACTGACGAGCTGTCCCGCGACGAAGTAGAACAGCTTGTCGCGCGCGATGGGGCCTAGCGTTTCGCCGCTCACCTCGCGCCGGCCGGCCTGTTCCACGCCCTCCTCGTTCGAGTTCAGGTTGGTGGCGGTGAGTCGCTCCGATTCGTAGTTCGTGCGGAACGCGGTGCGCCGGTCATTCGTCCCGGTCTTGGTGATCGCGTTGATGATGCCGCCCTGAAAATTTCCATGCTCCGCTCCCGCTCCCAGTCCTCGAATGTCGAGCGCCTCGATCCAGTCGATGCTCAGCGACAGAAAATCGCCACCGACGCCGGGATGATTCATGGAGACGCCGTCGAGCTGGTAGTCGTTCGAGACACCGGGTGCTCCTCCCCAGAGCTGCTCCTTGCGGGCGCCGGGGACCAACGCGATGAGGCTGGATGCATCGCGCGCGGTCGGCAGAAGCTCGGTCACTCCACGGTCCAGTCTCAGCGACAGCTCGGGCGTCGACGCGTTGATCGACGTCGGTGATGTCACGACCTGAATGGTCGAGAGCCGCTGCGGCGCCTGCGTGAGCGACACGCTCAAGCTCACGGTCTGTCCTTCGGGAACGCGCACTGCACTTTGCTCGGCGGACCGGTAGCCCACCTTGCGGACCGTTACGGTGTAGAGGCCGGCACTCAGCGGCGCGAGACGAAATCGGCCGTCGGCGTCGGTGATCGTTTCGCGCGCAAGCGATTTGTCCGATCGCACCGCACTGACCGTCGCCGAGGATACCGGTGCGCCGTTCTCGAGGACCTTTCCCGTGATCGCGCTCTGCGCCGAAGCAACGGTCGCGAATACAGCGAGGGCCGGCAGCGTCAATCGCATCGGCTACAATACGGGCGCGTCGGGGCGCCGACCAGTGTGCGCGCAGGCCTTTAGCTGTGTCGAGCGGCGCCGGCGCTGACTCGCTCCCGAACCATTCCGACATCCCGTATCGGACGAACTTCGACACAGCCGGTGCGCACCCAGGGAAACTGCGCCGCGATCTGAACGGCCTCCTCCATGTCCCTGGCCTCGATCAGATTGAAGCCGCCCAAAACTTCCTTGGTCTCGGCGAACGGCCCGTCAACCGTGGTGAGGCGGCCCTTGCGGACGCGCACCGACTTGGCGGTCGCCGCGTCCTCGAGCATCTGCGTGTCGAGCAAGCAGCCTTCCTCTCGCAGCTCGTCGGCGTGCGCGAGACAGCCGCGCATCGTCGCGTCGAACTCAGGCTTTGGAATTGCGCCGAGAAGATCGGGGTCGTTGTAGATCAAGAGGAGAAACTTCATGCAGGTTCCTTATGATTGGGTCCCGCGAAACTCGTCAGGCGGCAACATTCGACGAGGGGCGTGTCAACCGGCGATACAGTCTCCATGCCCAAACGGCCAAAGCAGCCGCGACGAGCGTGATGAGCGCATAGCCTGCGACGAACCACGGATCGCTGCCGACGCGACCCCAGACCTCAGCAGTCCTTGCGAGATGTGCAACCGTCACGAGCGCGAATACTGTCCCTGTTGTACCGAGGTAGGCTTTCATTTGTGCGAATACCTCCACCAGACAAAGAGGGCAACCGCTGAGGGAATCAGAAAAACTACAGGAAAATGACTTTGACGGTGTGCATCAAGATGTACCTTCCCGATCGTCGATCGTCATTTTGGTCCTCACTTGCCACTCCAAAGCAAGGAGACGTACGTGCGCAAACTAGTCGTTTTCAATCAGGTGTCGGTGGACGGGTACTTTGCCGGCGTGAACGGCGACATCAGCTGGGCCCACGCGAACAACCAGGACCCCGAGTGGAATGCATTCGTCGCGGATAATGCCAAGGGCGGAGGCGTGCTGGTGTTCGGCCGGGTTACCTATGACCTCATGAACGCTTATTGGCCGACACCGGCTGCCAGCAAGAATGATCCGGTTGTGGCCGAACAAATGAACAATTTGCCGAAGGTCGTCTTTTCGAGGACGCTGGAGAAAGCGTCGTGGAAGAACACCAAGCTCGTGAAGGGCGACATGGCGGCGGAAGTTCGAAAGATGAAGAAAGAGCCCGGACCAACCATGGTGATCTTCGGAAGCGGCAGCATCGTTTCACAATTGACGCAGGAAGGTTTGATCGACGAATACCAGATCGTGGTGATTCCCGTGGTTCTCGGGAAGGGAAGGACGATGTTCGACGGCATCAGAGACAAGGTGACCCTCAAGCGGACAAAGACGCGGACCTTCAGTAACGGCAACTCCTTCCTGTGCTACGAGCCCGCTGGATGAGGTTTGAGATGCGACATGACGTTGATGACCACGCCGTTCGGGTCGGCTACGAAGAAGCGGCGCACACCCCACGGTTCATCGGTGAGCGGGTAAACGATCTGATAACCCCTCGCGACCGCGTCCACGTGCATCCGATCGACATCGGCGACCTCGATCGATATCGATACTTTGGCGGGGTCAGAGCTCTCGCCCCGCAAGACGCTTATTTGCGCCGTGGAATTGACGGGAGACACATAGGTCGCGATCCACTTCATATCCATCGCGAGTTGGAGGCCGAGGAATTCGGAATAGAATTCCCGGCATAGCATGGGATCAGAGGAGACGACGTTTGGCACGATACGTCTAATCGTCATGCAGCGCCTCGCAACATGAGAAAGCCGAGCATTGTCTAACAATTGGGTGGATTCACTAGACTGCAAAGTCGCGCGTCGTGCTGCAAGCTGATCGGCTAAGATTCTGACCATGCGCACATCCTTCCGTCTTCCACTTACCGCACTCACTTTCGCGATCGCCGCGGCCAGCTGCCGATCGGCGCCATCCGAAGAGCCGAACGGCAGGCCGGGTCGTAAGCTCGATCCCTTCCAACTTCAGCTCGTCAACGAGTTCGCTCGACTCCCGGATTCCCTCCCCACGCGCTGGGCGGGACTCATCGGCGAGTACGGGCCCGACACGACGATCCGGTGGTACGCGCTCGAGCGCGATCGTCACATGCACATCCTCGATCAATTTGGCTACTACGCGCCGCTCTCGGAAAAATCCGACACCGTGTTCGACGCGCCCAGGTCCACGGCCCTCGTCTCCGGCGAGGTGCGCTTCCATAAAGACGCATCCGGACGCGCCACGTCCGTGCAGCTCGCCGACATGGTCATGGCTCGCCGCAACATCGAGCCGCCGCCCGGCGCGAATCAAAAACGCATCACCCCGGTTCGCCCCGTCGAGGAACTGCGACGCGAGGCCCTCGCCGCCAAACCGCCCGAAGAAAAGGGCGCGTTCAAGCAGCCGCTGCTCGTCGAGCTCACGACGCTCGACTCCACGATCAAGCTCGAGATTCGCTACGCGACCAACAACAACTTCCTCGGCACGAAACTCTACGACCAGGGACGCGCGTTCCTCCAGAAGCCCGCCGCCGACGCGCTCGTGAAGGCATTGAAAATCCTCAAGCCGTTCGGCTACGGACTCCTGATCCACGACGCATATCGCCCGTGGTACGTGACCAAAATCTTCTGGGACGCGACGCCCGACAGCCTGCACTGGCTCGTCGCCAATCCGGCGGAAGGCTCGAAGCACAATCGCGGCGCCGCCGTCGATCTCACCCTCTACGATCTCGAGACCAAGAAACCTGTCGAGATGCCGAGCACGTACGACGAGAGCAGCGATCGCGCGCACGCGAATTACCCGGGCGGCACGTCACGCCAGCGCTGGCATCGCGGGCTGTTGCGCCGCGTCCTCGAGCATGAGGGATTCACGGTGAATCCCAACGAGTGGTGGCACTTCGATTACAAGGACTGGAAGAGCTACCCGATCATCAACGTGCA
>DATBRO010000136.1:0-6028 GCA_036560265.1 Gemmatimonadaceae bacterium
GCGACTGCAGCGCCTGGCGGCGAGCTTCGAGTTTCGCGCGCGCACGACGCGTCACCTGGAAGAAGCGCAGGACGCCGAGCGGGTTGCGAACCATCTCCACGTTCTCGCTGACAAAGTCGCGCAGCACGTCGTGGCGTAGCCGCGACGGGAATGGGGAATGGGGATTAGGGAATAGGGCAAGTACAACAAACGGGAAAGGGAAAGGGAAAGGGAAAGGGATTTGGGGAATCGACAATTCCCTTCTCCCATTCCCTTTCCCTTTCCCGCTCTTGTAGTTGCCCTAATCCCTAATCCCTAATCCCTAATCCCTAATCCCTAATCCCTAGGTTGCCGGACACTGCCGCAGCACGGACTCCGCCAGCTGTTTCGCGGCCTGCTCGTCGCCAGGGAGAAGTCCCTGCCGTTCAGCAGGGCTGGAATTGTCCGAGACGAAATACTCGCGGCGCCCCGATTGCACGCTGCCATCCGGGTTGAAAATCACGTAGATCGTCTCGAACTCTTCTCGGCCGGGAGACGTTTCCCTGTGTACGCGCCCCTCGAGATTGATTGGGAGGAAATCACGTCCGGACTTGCCCACGCCGACTTTCATGATGCGTTCCGGATAGTCGCCTTTGTACGTGACCTCTCGCACGATCGTGGTGAGGCCTTCGTGCTTCTGGTCCCGACACTCCCCGCCGGCCGAGGGCTGCCCTAAAAGCGACATCTTTCCGATCTTGCTGTCCGGCGGCGCAGGTTCCGCCGTCGCCGCCGCGGCGACGGGCGTGTCAGTCGCCAGGGAATTCGTCGCCTTGGTCTCGGACTTGGCGCAACCGCCGGCGATGGTGACGGACGCGAACAGCGAGGCGGCGGCGAACACACGCGCGTTTTTCACGACGCGATTCCCTCTCAATAGAGTTCCGTCCACGCACGCTCCTTGGCCTGGACGACTTGCGCCGAGCCGCGCATGGCCCGCTCGAGCGCACACGCCGAATAATTGTAGCTCGTGGTTCCCGAGATGATCGATGAATCGGCTTTGACTTCGTTTCTCGCCATCACGCCGCCGTAGATGTCGGCGCTGCCGTTGCCGCGGACGATATCATTGGTGACGATGATCAGGCCATACCACTCGAAGTGGCCGTTGATCTCGATGTTGCCGTTGACGAGCAGGATGCCCTGGCCGTGTCCGTTGCCGTTCAGGTGCAGGTTGCCATTCGAGTAGATGATGGGGAAATAGTTCTGGCACGGCACTACGACGTCGGCTACCGTATGGCCCCCGGCCCCGACTCTCCAGGGCTCGCCCCAGTTGAGTGTGTTCGACTTGTTGCAATCGGGGCCGATGAGCGGTGGCGTGACCGTTGGCCCGATCCCGCTTCCGAGCGTGGTGGGTCCTTGGAGAACGACGTTGGCTTGCGCTGTGAGCGTGTTCCACGTCTCGTCGCCGAACGTCACGTACGTATTGGCATTGGCGGCAAGCGGGTCGGTTCTCCACCCATTGGGATAGCCGCCTCCCTGCACTGTCGAGGATCCCTGCGTCGTCACAGTGGCGGTGTTCGGCACCACTACGCCGGCCTTGTTCTCTCCCGGGATACCATTACAGTCGCCGGCGGTGGAGTTGCCCCAACCCGGCGGATCGGTGTTGTCGCCGTAGACGTCGGCGCCGCCGCGCACCGTAACGCTACCGCCCGCGGTGATCGCCCCTTCGGCTTTGATCGTCGGAATACGAAGACGGAGGATGGCGCCCACGCGTTTCGCCGCGGTGCGAGCGGCGGCCGTTGAATTTCCGACCCTCGCCCGACCTTCGGACACGAGCCAGAAGGTCTCGGCGTTCAAACGAGTCATCCGCACTTGAGCGGTATCCTTCCCATTATTCACCGTGTAGATCAAATAGCCGCCCCCGGAGGGGTAGGTTTCGCCATTGGCCATGGCCATATTTGGTGTCTTGTCCCAATCCGCCTGAATCTTGTTCAGGCCATACTCGGCGGCCGCGAACGCGCGCGATTGCACCAGCTGATTCTGGCCGGCCTGACTTTCCTGCAGCGTCACGAACGACGACGCGGCGATCAGCACTGCGATGATCACGAGTGCGCCGAGCGCCATGAACATGGCGAAGCCGGGACGCGAGCGCAGACGGCTCGCAGACCGCGGAGACGGCGCGTTAGCAGAGCGAGGACGGAGCATCATAGCGATTACTCGAGTGGGGGGAAAGTTCAGATACGATTGCGAAAGCCGACCGTGAACTTCAGCGAATCACCGCCGGTGATCTGGAGGTTTGTATTACTTGCGGCCCTTCGCAGGGATTCAGCGGTCGTGCGAATCCCGACGTCGACGCGCGCGATCTGAGCCGCGTTCGCGACGTCGGTGATTTGGCCGCCATTCTGGTCGTAAAAGAGGAAGTACAATCCGCTCGTGGCGGCGTCGGTGGTCGCGGGTTGCACCGGACCAGCGAGCACTTCACGGTTGGCGCAGATGCCGGGCAGCGTACGATCTGCGTTCGGCGTGCACCTCTCATAGCCGACGTACCATTGGCCGTCGGCACCCTGGTAGATGCTGTAGCGAACTTCGCGAGCGAACCGGAGGACCGAGCCGAGCTGTACACGCGTCGTGGCCGGTGCGGCGTCCGCCGTGATCTCATAACTCGTGGCGCCCGCGTCGCCAGCTGTCGTGAATTTGCTCGACGTGGGGCACCAGCTCGTATTCACAGCGGAGGCAACGCTGGAGATCGTGAACGGTACCCAGGTATCGTCCGCGTTTCCGTCGTTCAGGCCTTCGTCGTAGATGTACCCAATGTCGCCGGCAACCGGAGGATTGATCCAGGCCGTAAGCACGTTGCCTGACGCGAGCACCTTCGGCGGTATGTCGATGACCGTGGCGCTGACGAAACGGCACACGATCGACGTTCCGACAAACGCGCGGAACTGCATCGACGTCAAACTCAACGCGAGAATGTCGTCGCCGACCGTCGAGATGCTCCGCAAATCGGTCGGCAATATCGTGGCGACGTCTCTCATGCGGGCGCGCGAATCCGTCACGCTGGCAATGGCACGATGAAAGCGCTGCTGGCGAACCAGGAGCGATGTGAGCGCGCCACCGATGACACCGATGAGCACCACGACGATCATCAGTTCTGCGAGCGTGAAGCCGGCGCGACGACGCGGCGAATGACGAGGATTTTTCATGCTGATCAAGCCCCTGGACGGCATGGGAGAAGCGTTGTGAACGTGGATGTCCGCGTACCCCGGCGAGTCTTCCACGTCACGACGTCGACGATCGAACGAGTGTTATTGCCGGCGTCGGTGATGGTGTAGACCTCCGTAATGCCGCGCATCGCCTCGGTGGTCGGCGTGCCCAGGGTGAAACTCGAACACGCGGTCCCGGCCAACTTCTCAAAGCGCGATTCCGCGTAGATGGCCGCGAGGTTGTCGGATCTGGCCTCACCGAGCCCTCGCGCGATCGAGCCGCTCACGCCTACGATGCCGAGCAAACCGATGGTGAGGATCGTCATCGCAACGATGAGCTCGACCAGCGTGACTCCCCGACGTTCGCGCGTTTCCGCGACAGCATGAGTTCGATTCGTGTTTTTCATGGACATCTCTCGCGGATGGTGTTTCCGAGCTTCGAAACGCACAGCGAATCGACCGTGCCACTACTGATATGTTCGAAGACGAAGATCTGCTTGGTCGCCTGCGTCGAGACGCCGCGTGGGTCGTATTCAATCGACGTCAACCCCGACGGCCGCGTGACTCTGACGCCATACTGGTCCGCGAGATCGAGCGGGCGGGTGATGACGACGAGGTTGGTGTTGTCGCCCATGGTGTCCACGACGACCGATATGACGCTGCTGTTATTCGTGAAGAAGGAGTGCTTGCCGCGCTGAATCGCCGCCTGCCGTGCCGCCATGACCGCTCGCGTGAAGCGCACCATACCGTTGGACAACGCCGACTGATTGCGTAGACGGCCCATTCGCGGCAGCGACATGGCGGTCAAAATGCCAATAATCACGATGGCTATGATCAACTCGGCGAGCGTGAAGCCGAGCCTAGAGCGATGGCGGCTGGGCCGCATGAGTGCTCCGACGGTGGGAAAGGAGGTGCTACGGACTGAAGAGTTGGCACGAAGTGGTCCGAAGCGCACCTAACTCTCAAAAACGTTGTATCACAATGATTTAGCCTGTGCGAAGCGCGTGCGCCATGACTTATCAGAGCTCCCAAGTACGCAAACAGTTGCTAATAGTTGACCTTTTTGCAAGGCCAAAATATCGCGCTAGGCCGCCTTTTTCGCCGACGCGAGCGCTTCCGCGACCTCGTCCCCGTGGCCGCTCGGATCCACTTTCTCGAAAACGCGCTCCACGCGCCCTGCCGGATCGATGAGAAAAGTGGTGCGGGCGATCCCCATACGCTTCAGACCGAAAATGTTCTTCTCGACCCAAACTCCGTACGCCTCGGCGATGGCGTGATCCTCGTCGACGACGAGTGTCATCGGGAGCCCGTACTTCGATTTGAAATGCTGGTGCGCTTCAGCGCTGTCGGGACTCACTCCGAGAACCGCTGCATCGAGTCCCTCGAACCGAGGGAAGGCGTCGCGAAACGAGCACGCCTCGATCGTTCACCCAGGGGTGTCGTCTTTCGGATAGAAAAACACAACCACCCAGCGGCCACGATAGTCGCGCAGGCTGACTTGTTTGCCGCTCTCGTTCACCGAAGCGAAATCGGGCGCCGGCTCACCGGCTCGAGGCATCGTCATGAGATCTTCTCCCCACCCATCAGCGCGGCCATGATCGCCTTCTGCATGTGCAGCCGGTTCTCCGCTTCGTCCCAGACCCGGCTCTGCACGCCGTCGATCACGCCGGCGGCAACTTCCTCGCCGCGGTGTGCGGGCAAGCAGTGAAGGAAGATCGCCGACTTGTCCGCCTTCTTCATGAGCGCCGAGCTCACCGTGAATTCGCGGAACGCGCGCTCGCGCTGTTTCTGTTCGTCTTCCTGCCCCATCGACGCCCATACGTCGGTGTTCACCACATGTGCACCTTTGGCGGCCTCGGCGGCCTCGCGCGTGATCAGGATCTTCGCCGTCTTTTTCGCGCGCTCTACGAGATGGTCCGCGGGCTCATACCCCTCGGGACACGCGATGCGCAGCTCGAAGCCGAAGCGGTATGCCGCATTGATCCAGGAATTGGCCATGTTGTTGCCGTCACCGATCCACGCGACCACGAGATCCTCGAGCTTCGTCTTCACATGCTGGCGCACGGTGAGGAGATCGGCGAGCACCTGGCAGGGATGGACGAGATCCGTCAGTCCATTGATCACTGGGACGTCCGCGAACTTCGCGAGCTCCTCGATGTCCTGATGCGCGAAGGTGCGGATCATGATGCCGTCCACGTACCGCGAGAGCACACGCGCCGTGTCGGCGATCGGTTCGCCTCGGCCGAGCTGCACGTCGCGCGGCGAGAGAAACAGCGCGTGCCCGCCGAGCTGAAAGGTGCCGACCTCGAACGAGACGCGCGTGCGGGTCGACGCCTTCATGAAGATCATGGCGAGCGTCTTGTTCGCGAGCGGCTTCTTGTCGTACTTCCCGGCGCGCATCCGTTCGGCGAGCTCGAAGAGCGCGACGATCTCGTCCTTCGAGAAGTCGGGGATTTGGAGGAAGTCGCGGTGCGGTGGCGGCATGAGCGTCACAAAATGTAGCGACGCAGATCCTCATCCTCGACGATTGCCTTGAGCCGATCGCGAACGGCTGCGCCATCCATCATGATCGGCTTGCCATTGACGCCCTTGCCGTCCTTGCCGTCCGGCAGCTCGAAGAGCGTTTCCTCGAGCAGCGTCGTCATCACGGTGTGCAGTCGCCGCGCGCCGATGTTCTCCATGCGATCGTTCACGAGGGCGGCGATCTTGGCGATCTCGCGGATGCCGTCCTCCGAGAACGAAAGCTTCGCCCCTTCGGCTTCGACGAGGGCGCAGTACTGCTTGGTGAGCGCGTTCTCCGGCTCCGTCATGATCCGCACGAAGTCCGCCTCGGTGAGCGGCTTGAGCTCGACGCGAATGGGAAAGCGTCCCTG
>DATBRO010000137.1:0-1632 GCA_036560265.1 Gemmatimonadaceae bacterium
TCGTGCGCGTGCACCGCTCCGCGATCGCGAATGTCGCGTGCCTTCGCGAAATCGAGCCGCTGGTCTCCGGCGATCAGCGGCTCACGCTCGACGACGGTACGGTGCTGAAAGTCAGTCGCACCCACCGCGCCAAAGTGGTCAACGCGGTCGGGAAACGTCTGACAGCGGAGCAGGAGGGTTCGCGTCGAACCTGACGGTGACGCGGAAGGGATGAGCCAGGCTCGAAACAAGTCCGGACTGGTGAGCCATCCTCTAAGCTTCACTGAATCAGGCACTGGCAGTACTAGCCAGTTGCTACCTTAGTCCAGCGTTTCGCAATTACGGTGACGTATTCTGCGCCGTCATGCGGCCGGCCGCACCGCGTCGGCGGTGGCGGCGAGCCGGGTCAACAGCTGATGCAAATCCGCCCGTGTAAAGGTCCAGTCGAACGGCGTCGCGCTCGCTTGGTAGCGTGCTTGAAATGCGAGCAGATAGTGTTCGAGCGCCGCCAAGCTGGCGAACTCGTTCGGCGTCAGGAGCTTCCGCTGCACGATCGAGAAGTAGATCTCGATCTGGTTGAGCCAACTCGCGTGCCGAGGCGTGTGGACCGGGATCAGATTGCGCCAGCGTTGCCGCAGCCGCGCGTCGCCCTTCGGGCCCCGATGCGCCGACCCGTTGTCAGTGATCCAGAAGACGCGGCGTGCCGAGCGATACGGTTCCTGCGCCATGACCTGCTCGACCAGGCGATCAAAAGCCGCGATGCCGTTCTGGGCTTCGCAGCGGCCAAAGAGGCGCGCGTGATGCACGTCCCACGCGGCGAGATATGCCCACGCGCCGCGCCGTTCGTATTCGTGCTCGACCCGCAGTGCGCGGCCGGGAGCGACGGGCGTCGAACGGTGGCAGCGGTGCCGAGCTTGAATACTGGTCTTCTCGTCCGCGGACATGACGTAATCGTGCGGGCCCAACCGGCGGCCCTCCCAGCGGCGGGCGTAGAGATCGAGGACCGGCTCCGCCCGTTCGGCGAACTGCGGATCCCGCGGAAAGACCCAGCTGCGATGGCGCCACGGACGAATCGCGTCCGCATCCAACCAGCGCCACAGCGTCGTCCCGCTGATCGTGGCGACCAGTCCGCGGGCCAGCACTTCGCGGTGCAAATCGGTCAGCGCCCAGCGCGCCAGCGGCACGCCGGCATCCATGGGGCGTTCGCAGGCGATCCGCTTCACCTCAACGACGACGTTGGGGGGAAAAGCGGGCTGGACGCCCGCCGCGCGGCTCCTCATCGAGGCCCGCGAGGCGGTCGTGAAAGAAGCGATGGCGCCACTTGCTGACGATTTGGCGGGGCGTATCCAACCGCGCGCCGATCTCGTCATTGCCGAGGCCAGTTGCGGCGAGGAGCACGATCTTGGCACGAACGACATCACGATACGGTGACGTATACTTGCGCGCTCTCGCTTCCAGCTCACGCCGTTCCGCGGCAGTGAGGTTGATGACGAACGGGCTTCTCCGTGGCAGATTGTGGCCCTCCTCCGCCTTCCAAAGGCTAACAGGCCGGCCGCCGATCTGTCATCAGAATACGTCATCGTATTTATGAAACTCAGGACTAAGCCGCGCTGGCACGACCTGGGCATGCTCGTTCACGTTGTCGCCGTGCAA
>DATBRO010000138.1:0-3604 GCA_036560265.1 Gemmatimonadaceae bacterium
CCGTGGTGCTCGTGAACGAGCAGATGGTGCAGAAAGGCTTTGGCGGACAAGACCCGATCGGGAAGCGGCTGCGCGTCGGCGGCGACAAAGCCGCGATGGCGACCATCGTGGGCGTCGTTCGCGACTTCCGCCATTACCGACTCCCGGAGCCGATGGGTCCTGCGACGTACTACCCGTTTGCCGCATGGCCCGGCCGGCAGCAGACGCTGGTGCTTCGCACCAACCGTGACGATCCCGCGTCGCTGACGCCGGCGGTACGCTCCGCGATTCGAGAGATCGATCCGAAGGTGGCGTTCTATCAGGTCCAGACGCTCGAGGAAGCTGTCTCGCGTTCGCTGTGGCGGCAGCGCCTCCAGGGCAACGTCCTCGGGATCTTCGCGGCGCTGTCGCTGGCGCTCGCGTGCATCGGACTGTACGGCGTGATCTCCTACGCGGTCGCGCAGCGCACACGTGAGCTCGGCGTCCGGATCGCGCTCGGCGCTACCCGTCGCGACGTCCTGATGCTCGTGTTCGGCCAGAGCGGGCGGCTCGTGGTCGCGGGCGTCGTCGTCGGACTGGTGGGTGCCTACTTCGCGGTACGAATTCTCCAAACGCTCCTGTATGGCGTAACCCCGAACGATCCAGCGACGTTTGCGAGTGTGCCCGCTCTATTGGCCGCAGTGGCGCTTCTGGCTGCTCTAATTCCTGCGAGGCGAGCCACGCGAGTAGATCCGATTATTGCGATGAGAGCCGAATGAGGAGAGTCCAAGGTTGGGAGGGGGAATCCAAGTAACGAGTCGGCCAGCGCCCAGTCGGTCAGTAAGGAAGTAAAAGCGGACTGGCAAACTGAGATACTGCGGTACTGGCCGACTCGTTACTTGGATTCCCTTTCAGTATCTGGGACTCAGCGACGCCTGATGAACTCTTGATGCGCCTTCGAAATAGTTGTTAAGGCAGTTTCCTTCTCTGCGAGCGTATTCCAATTCGTATCTGCGCGCACGCGTTGACTCAGGACATCGATCCACTTGAGGAAGTACTCGGCGTCATCGCGGCAGCTCGTTGGAGCGTTGTCCGTTTTCACGTAGACGGGGCTGGTGCTCGCGAACGGATACAGGTCCAGCACCGGAAAGCGCGGCTTGTCCGAATACGCGCGCGCGAGAAACCAACTGTTGCGATCGACCGGCAGCGTGATCGTGGTGTCGACGATCAGCTCTCGCCTCTCGGCTCTCTGCTCTCGGCGCGCCATACGCGCCACAATTTTGCCGTTACCGATAATCTCGATGTGTTCGATTGGCACGTTCGAGCGCACCGTGAGGCTCGCGCGCACGCGACGCGTTCCGGAGGCGAGGCGGATCTCGTCGCCAGGCTCGCGACCATTTACCGTGAACGTCACGATCGGCGCGTTCGTCACGAACGTGCGCCCCGCCTTGATGGCGTCGAGCCAGCGGCGATGGTCGAGCGTGCGACCCGCTTTCGCGTAGACCCGCACGAGACCAGGAGGGCCGCGAAGCTCCGCAAAATTGGGAAAGGCGTCAGTTCCGGCAGCGGCGGGAATCTTGAAGCCGCAGTTGAGCAGCTTGTACCAAATGTCGGAAGTGATGAGGTGATCGCTGTAGCCCATCACCTCGAGGTAGTCCACCTTGCCCACGGCGACGTCCACGGGGAGCTCGTATGGGATGCCGCCCTGGATCATCGAGATGTCGGGGCGGAAATCGAAGGGATGTACGTACCCGACGATCGCGCCTTGTTCGTGCGCCATGTCGAACACCGCGGCGTTGGTGGGATACAGGCTCGCGAACGCGGTGCCGGAGTAGCCGGCGTAGTCGGGAAGGAGATAATGCTCGCGCAGCCCGAGCTGCGCCGAATGTCCCCAGAGGCCGGTGTGAAATTCCTGACCATTCGCGATGATCACGTCCGACGAGGAAAACAGAAGCCCCGGTCGCCACGTGACGATATCCGGAAGACGCTGCTCTTTGTTGACAGTAAGATTCTCGACGACGTTGAGTCCCTCGGCGCGGGCCTGCTGCGCAAGATTCGCGGACGTGTTGCGATACGCGCCGCCGTAGTTCATGTGAACGTGGACGTCGCCGCCCCACCAGCCGGCGGCCGGCAGATTGATCATGCGCGCGAGCGTCACGCGAAGCGCGGTCGGTCGGGTCGCGACGACGGTGACGGTGCGCGAGATGGTGCGCCACTCGGGTCCGCGCCAGACGTCGACGGTGACGCGTCCGACCGGAACCGCGATCGAGTCGACTCCGGGTGAATGCCAGTAGGCATACTCGAATCGCTGCGCGTCACGCAGGATGGCTTCGTCGGCGTGGCGCCACCTGTTGTCGGGCCCAAAGAACTTGCCACCGGGAACGCGCACCGACACGCGAGCGGAAATTGGCTGTCGCGTCGCCGAGTCCACCAGCGTGATCGCGAGTCGGCCCATGGGCTCGTGATAGCGGCGCGTGCGTGCCTCGACACGCTCACGCTTGCCACCCGGCACGGTGACGATCCAGAGCGAAGTATTGCCGCCTTCGTTGGAGACGTAGCCGATGCGAGATCCGTCAGGGGACCACCGCGGCGCGGTGGCGTCGAAGTCGCCGTACGTGAGCGGCATGGGATCGGCGCGCTCGCTGCGCGTGAGCCAGAGCTGATTCCACTGGCGGCCATTGTAGCTGCTGTAGACAACGCGCGTGCCGTCACGGTTCCAATCGGGGCGCGCCTTCCAGGTGGTTTCCTCGTAGTGGATCTCGTGCGGCGTCGCACCGGGACGCGCCTCCATCCGCCACAAGCCACCGGTGCCGTAGATGTGCCCGCGGTTCGAGACGAAGATCAGCTCCTTGCCATCCGGCGACCACGTCGGGGAGAGATAGTGATCGAAGCGACTGTAGTAGTAGCGGGGCAGGCCGCTGTCGCGGTCCTCAGTGATGCGCGTGATCGAGTCGACGCGCGTGTTCGCGAATCGCGCGACGAAGATGTGCCAGCGGCCGTTGTACGCCGTCGAGACGAACGCGATGCGCGTACCGTCCGGCGACCATCGCGGCTCGACGTTCACGGTGCTGTCGCTGATCAACGGCCTCCGCTCTCCCGTGGGCAGATCGAGCAGCATGAGCGCGAGCGCGCGGCCGTCGTACGCCGAGTAAACGATGGATCGTCCATCGGGCGACCAGTCGGGTTGGAAATCGTAGGTATCGCCGCTCGTGAGTTGCGTGGCGTTCGTGGTGCCCAGTCGCTGCCGCCAGAGCGAGCCCTGCATGGAGTAGATGACTTCGTGCCCGTCGGGCGACCAGGTGAATGCGCTCGGCCCGCTCGTGACCTGCGGGATGTACATCTCGCGCCAGTAGTAGCTGTGCGGGACGTTGACTTGCGCGAGCGGCGTGTCTCGCCGTTGAGCTCCAACCCTTGTCGGGGACCAACAAACCATCAACACGGAGCACACGAACGACACGAATGACACGGACAGCAACAATGATTGCTTTGTCCGTGTGTTTCGTGTGCTCCGTGAGGTTCGTGTTGGGTAGTTCATTTGCGCGAGATCTCTCTCAATGTCTCAAGCATGGATGGCGATGGTGGGTCAACGACGGTGATCGATGGAGCATGCTGAAGATCCCAGCCAACGTTTGCCCTCACGTCGTCG
>DATBRO010000139.1:0-9807 GCA_036560265.1 Gemmatimonadaceae bacterium
GGACTTGAGCAGCTCGCCCAACACGACGTCGCCCATCCCGAATCCGAGCGCCGGCAAGTCTGTTCCGCTCAGCGATTCGAGCAGCGTGTCATAGCGTCCGCCGCCGCAGATCGCGCGAAACTCATTCTTGGCGTCGAAGAGCTCGAAGACGATGCCGGTGTAGTACGCGAGCCCGCGAACGATGCTCATGTCGAGGTCCACCCAGTCACGCACGCCGAGCGCTGCGAGGTGGTCGAAGTACTTCGATAGCGCGTCGAATCGCTTGCCGACGTCCGCGTCACGCGGAAAGGCGTCATGACCACTCTGGGGACTGTCGATCTGTTTGAGGCCGAGCAGATGGTCGACAGCAGACGCGCCCACGCCGATCTCCCGCAACTTGTCGCCCGAGACGTCGCGGGGTTGCCGGTCGAGCTTGTCGATGACGGCAAAGACGCCGGGAGTCTGCGCGTCGCTCACACTCAGCGATTTGAGAATCGCGAGAAGCAGTTGCCGGTCGGACACTTTCGCTCGAACATCGTCTGGACCGAGCCCGAACCCGCGCATGCACTCCACCGCGACCGCGAGCAGCTCGGCATCCGCGGTGACGTCCGGCTCCCCGACGATGTCGACGTTGAGCTGAAAGTGCTCGCGCAGCCGTCCCTTCTGCTGGCGCTCGTACCGGAACAATTGCGGAATCGAGAACCAGCGGATCGGTTTGCGCAGCGCGTTGGCGCGCGCGCCGACCATGCGCGCGAACGTTGGCGTCATCTCCGGACGCAACGCGACGTCGCGGTCGCCCTTGTCGCGAAAGTTGTAGAGCTGTCCGACGATCTCATCGCCGCTCTTCTTGGTGTACAGGTCGAGCGACTCGAGCGGCGGGCCGTCGTACTCGACAAAGCCGAAGCGGCGAGCGACGTCGCGCCACGTCTGGAGTATGAACGCGCGAGCGGCGAATTCCTCGGGGTAGAAATCGCGAAACCCTGGAAGTCCCGCCGCCCCGCCGCCTTTTGCCATTAAGGAAAGCTAGGGAGCGAATGGAGACACCTGCAAGCGCGCCATCGCGTCGCCCACAGTATGGAAGGACCCAGTGACCACCACGGTCTTGGCGTTGTCCGCGAGTCGCAGCGCGTCGTCGAAGGACAGCTCGATGTCTCCGGGAGTGCTCGTCCGCGCCAGAAACTCGCGCACGTGCTCGAGATTCCACATGCGGCTCGCCGGGGCCGTTGGCGCATTGGTGAGCACGAACCGATCGACGACCGGCCTGAGTGCCGTGAGCATGTCCTGCCATTCCTTGTCGCGCAGCGCGCAAAACACCGCGCTCACCGGCCCTTCGGGATACACTGCGCGCAGCGTCTCCGCCAACACCCGAGCGCCGTCGGCGTTATGCGCCACGTCGAAGATGTATTTGCCCACCCGCTGGAACCTGCCCGGCAGCGTGACGCGACTGAGCAGCGGCGCCGCTTCGGCGAGTGTGAATCGATAGTCCGGTCCCGCTTGATGCAGCAGCGCGAGCGTGAACGCCAGATTGAAGGCTTGATGTCGTCCGGTCAGCGGCGTGTGCAGGCGCTTGCGCTCTCCAAACATCTCGAGCGTCACCGCGGTGCCCCCTCCGGTCGGTGACAGCTCGATGTCTTCGATAGTCACGGCGTCGGCGACCATGAACGGCACGGCACCGAGCTCGGTAGCGCGATTCCGCAACAGACCGCGAATGTCCGGCGCAGGCTCACCAATGACAGCCGGACGGCCCCGCTTGAAAATGCCCGCTTTTTCCATCGCAATCGCGTCGAGCGTGTGCCCCAGGTATTCCATGTGGTCCCAGCCGATACTCGTGACGCCGGCACTCACGGGATCCACGACGTTGGTCGAGTCGAGCCGCCCCCCGAGTCCCGTCTCGATCAGCGCGACGTCGACTTCGGCGCGCGCGAACACGTCGAACGCGAGGGCCGTCGTCGCCTCGAAGAACGTGGCTCCGAGCTTCTCGACGAGTGGGGTCCAACGCTCGACGAATTCGAGAACGGCGTCCGCGTCGATGGGGACGCCGTCGATGAGAATGCGCTCGCGGAAGTCAACCAGATGCGGCGACGTGTACTTGCCCACCCGCATGCCGCGGCCGCGCAACAAGGCCTCGGCGGTCGCGAGGGAGCTGCCCTTCCCATTCGTTCCCGCCACGTGAATGACGGGATACGTGCGATGCGGATTTCCCAAGGCGGCGAGCAGCGCGTTGGTGCGCTCGAGGCCGAGCTTGTAGACGCCGGTGGTGCGCGCAAAGAGGAAGTTGAGCGCTTCCTCCAGCGCGGCTACGCGTGCGCCCACCCCTCGGCGGCCGGACGTCCGGACATGTGGCGCAGGAGCGAGCCGACCGTGGCCTTCAACTGCTTGCGATGCACCACCATGTCGAGGATCCCATGGTCGAGGAGGAACTCGCTCGTCTGGAATCCTTCGGGCAGATCCTGACCCAGCGTTTGCTTGATGACGCGAGGGCCGGCGAACCCGATCACGGCTCCCGGCTCGGCCAGGATCGCGTCGCCAAGCATCGCGTAGCTCGCGCTCACGCCCCCGGTCGTCGGGTTCGTGAGAATCGAGATATATGGTATGCGGCGTTCCGCGAGCTGAGCGAGGACCGCGGCAACTTTCGCCATCTGCATCAGGGACAGCACGCCCTCCTGCATGCGCGCGCCCCCGGAGGCGGAGACGACGATGAGCGGATACTTTCGCTCGAGCGACCGGACGCCGAGTCGCGCGATCTTTTCGCCGACGACCGATCCCATCGAGCCGCCCATGAAGGCGAAATCCATGACGCCGAGGTTCACCGGCAGCGCGTCGAGCATCCCGCCGCACGCGAACAGCGCGTCGGAATCGCCGGCATTCGCCAGGGCTTTCTTGAGTCGCTGCGGGTAATCCGGGAATCCCAACGGATCAGTGGAGCGCAGGTCCACCTCGAGCTCCTCCTGCGTTCCGTCGTCGATCAGCAGATTCGCGTAGTCGCTGGCTCGGATGCGCCGGTGGTACTCACAGTTGGGACACACGTTGAGGTTCCGCCAGAACTTCTCGCGGATGTCCGTATGCCCGCACGCCTCGCACTTCTCCCAGACGTCGGGAGGAATCTCGAGTCGGTCGCGACTGCGTGGTAGACGAGGCTTCTTCTCTTTTCTGAACCAAGCCATCTGTAAATGTCGTTGGGGCGGGACGCCGCATCAACTGCCGCCCTGTGGGCGGAGAACTGCCGCGCCTTCGGCGCGGAGAGGCGCCGC
Source organism: Gemmatimonadaceae bacterium (assembly GCA_036560265.1). Taxonomy (GTDB): domain Bacteria; phylum Gemmatimonadota; class Gemmatimonadetes; order Gemmatimonadales; family Gemmatimonadaceae; genus DASPMP01. Next base: position 3,231 of record DATBRO010000139.1, read on the forward strand.
GCTTCGCGTGGAGAGGTGCCGCCTACGGCGGAAAACCTTGCCGACGGTTATCCGACGCGAAGCGTCGGCAGTTCTCCGGCGCAGCGCGCCGGCACTTCTCCGAACGCGCAGCGTTCGGCAGTTCTATATCGCAAACGGTCCGTGCTTCCCGCCTCGCCCCTCGTGCGCGATCCGGACCAGCACTCCAATCGCCAGCCAGCTCGCGAGCATGAACGAGCCGCCGTAGCTGAAGAACGGCAGCGGGATACCCGTGATCGGCATCAGGTTCAGCGTCATTCCCACGTTCTCCAGGACGTGGACGAACCAGCTCGCCAGTAGCCCGAACGCGATCAGACTACTGTAGGAATCGTTGGCGCGTTCAGCGATGCGAATGACTCGCAAGAAGAGGCTCAGAAAAAGCGCGAGAGCAAGCGTTACGCCGAAAAACCCGAGCTCCTCGCCGAGAACAGCGAACACAAAGTCCGTGTGTTGCGCGGGAAGAAATGCGAGGCGCTTCTGTGTTCCCGCGGTATAGCCCTTCCCGAACCAGCCGCCCGATCCGATCGCCACCTGCGATTGAATGACGTGGTAGCCGGAACGCCGCGGATCGATCGATGGGTCGAGAAATACTTTCAATCGATTCTGCTGATATGGCTGCAATCGGTCCCAGAGGATGGGCGCCACGACACCCATGACCACATTCGCGCCGACGACGAACACACCTTCCCACAGATACGGCTTGTACCAGATCACCAACGCGAGCAACAGCAGGAACCACGCGCCCCAAACCGACGTGCTCACTCCGGTCAGAATCAGGGAGACGATCGGACTGGCGATGAGAAGGAGCAGCCGCCAGGAGATTCCCGACCAGAACAGCATGGCGAAGAAGATCCCGATGAAGACGATGCTCGTGCCCACGTCCTTTTGTGCGACGATGAGCATCCACGGAATGCCGACGACGAGCGCCGGCTTCCACAGCTCGACGAGTGTCTTGGGCGGATCCTTGCTCGCCGAGAGGACCTTACCCAGCATCAGGACGACGGTGAGCTTCGCGATCTCCGATGGTTGGCCGAGCCGAATGCCACCGAGCACGAGCCAACTCTTGGTGCTCTCCGCGGTGCCCGCTCCGCGGCCTATGAACAGCAGAGCGAACAGGAGTGTGATCGTCAGGACATACAGTGGTACCGTCAGCCACTCGATCATTCGCACCGATGCCCGGCTGATGGCGTAGGCGCCCGCGAGACCGAGCACGAACCAGCCAATCTGCGCCTTCCACGCTCTCGCAACGTAGGTCGGGATGTCTGTCTGGCCCGCCGAGTAGACGATGGCGATGCCATACAGCGACAGCACCAGCGCCGACGCGACCAGTGGCCAGTCGACTGTGACTTTCTCGCGCGCCGCCATCAGTCGCCTTCGGTCTGGATCAGCGAGATCGGCGTGATGCCGAGGTATTTCCCGATGATCGCCGATGCAATGCGCGCGGCTCGATACCCGTGCCCGCCGCACTCGAGCATTATGGAAACCACGATCCGGGGCTTGTCCGCCGGCGCGAAGCCTACGAACCATGCGTGGTCACACTTTTGCGACGCGGTGGCCGCGAATTTCTGCGCCGTTCCGGTTTTCCCCGCCAGGGCCACACCGCCACCAAGCGCTGCGCTCGCAGCTGTCCCTCCCGACGACGTTACACCGACCATTGCCCTGCGCAGCTCGTCCATCTGTTCCGGCGTCAGATTCATGATGCGGGTGCGCTCCGGACTGCGACGTACGATCTCCGGTCTGGCGGCCGTGCCATCCATCGCAAGCGCGCTATAGAACTTCGCCATGTTGAGGACGGACTGAGAGTTCTCGCCCTGGCCAATGGCCAAGTTCATCACCAATGCGCCGCCCGTCCAACCGCGCGCGCCGTACAATCGGTTGAAGTATGGCAGCCCATCGGGAAACTTCGGGCGCAGCTCCTCGGGGAGGTCGATGCCCGCTTTCTTGTTGAAGCCCAACTGCACGCCACCGGCGACGAGCCGCGAGAGACCAAGCTTGAGCCCGAGCTGGTAGAAGTACACGTCGCAGGATCTGGAGATCGCTTCCGTGAGCTTGAGACTTCCGTGTCCATGCTTCTCCCAGCAGGCCCACGCGCGGTTGCCGAAGTAGTAAAAGCCGTTGCACGCCTGTGGCATGCGCGACTCGGTCGTCACGACGTCGTCCTGGAGCCCGAGCACCGCGGTGGCGAGCTTCCACGTCGAACCGGGGGGATACAGTCCCTGCACCGCTTTGTTGTAGAGCGGCCGCTTGGGATTCGTTCGCAGCGAGTCGAAGTACGCGAATGAGACGCCGCCGATGAATTTGTTGGGATCGTAGCTCGGGTTGCTGTACAGGGCGAGCACCGCTCCATCGTTCGGATCCATCGCGACCGCGCCGCCAACGAGCGAGTCCGCGAACAGCTGGGCTATGAAGAGCTGCAAGTCGAGATCGATGTTCGTCTGGAGCTCTTTCGCCTGCTCCGGCTTCTTCTCTTGCGCGCCCTGCTCGCGCACGATGCGTCCGCGCGCGTCGACTTCGACGTACCGGCTCCCCTCCTTGCCGTGGAGCACCGACTCGTACTCTTTCTCGAGCCCCTGCTTCCCCACCTGCTGCCCGGCTTTGTACGACGCGTACTCCGGCAACGCCAACTGCTCTTCGGAGATTTCTCCCGTGTAGCCGACGAACGGCAACACGGCGGGACCGTCCGGATAGAAGCGCTTGGGCGTCGACAGGATGATGAGACTCGGGAAGTCGACGCGATGCTCCTCGAGCACCGAGACCACGTCGAACGAAGCGTCGCCGAGAATGACGGTCGGGCGGGTGGGCGCGCGCCGGTAGCGCCGCACCGCCAGTTCGACCTGCTGCGGCGACACCTGGATCGTTCCGCTCAGTCGGCTGAGCGTTCCCCGCAGCGAGTCCTCGGACTGCGCCAGCACGGACACCGTGTAACCGACGACGTTTTCCGCAATGATCTTGTGGTTGCGATCGAAAATGGTGCCGCGCGGGGCGGCGATCGGCACTTCGCGCAGGCGGTTCTCTTCCGATTGCAGCACCCATTGCTGATTGCGCAGGATCTGCGTCCGGAAGAACGCGCCGACGAGAAAGAGAATCAGGCCGGCGCTGATGATCGCCGCGGCTCGGGCGCGTCGCGCGACTTCGTTGGGATGAAAGCTCATTGCTCGCTCACGCCGTGCGGACCTCGAGAATCGGACGCAGGACGGTGATCGCAATCACGCCGGCCACCGCGGTCACGGCCGCCGCCAACGGCGACCAGACAACGATCTGCATCAGCATCTCGATGCCGTGCATGCGTCGTTCCATGAGGACGTACACCAGATCAAACAGCCATTTCCCAACAAAGAGAAAAAAAGCGTTGAGCGCCAGGTTATCCGCGAAAAACACGGCTTTGAGCCACGACGCCGAGAACGCGACGATCGTTGCGGCGAGCGCTCCAGCGCCGAATACGCCCAGCGACAGAGAGTCCGTCGCGAGTCCAAGAATGAATCCGTAGATCGCGGCCGCCGCGGGACGCATGCGCACCGCGCCGAACACCAACGCGATCAGAAGAAAGTCGATCGACGCGCGCCAGGCGAGCAGCGGACGCAGCGTGTAGTGCATGACGATCAGAATGACGCAGACGATCCCGATACGGACGGCGGCAGTCCAGTTCACGGAGTCCCCGATCGCAGCGTATCGCGGCGCACCGTCGTATCGCGGCGCACCGTCGTATCGCGACGCACCGTCGTGTCGCGGCGAACCGAGTCCCGCGCGGCCGAATCCGGCCGCGGCCGCACGACACGAGGTCTCGTGACACGTGGGCGACCCAGCGAGTCGAACGCGGTGGAGTCGGGGCGCATCGAATCGCCGACGCCCGCCCGCCGCGCCGAATCGAGCGCCGCCCGTCGCGCCGCGGCTTCGGCGAGCGCCGCCTGACGCGCGAGCGAATCGCCCGCCGCGACGATCGTCCTCAACGCCGACTCCACCTGCGAGGCACTCGCCCAGATGTTCCCCACGCCTTGCGAGCTGCGCCGTGGCGTCAGGATCATGACCGACGTGACGTTCGCCGGATTTACCGCCGGCCGGAGGATGAAAGTCCTCGACCAACTCTCGGGCTCTTTCACCTCGTCCACCACGGTTCCGATCAAGACGCCGCGTGGCCACGCGCCGCCCAACCCCGAGCTGAAAATCGCCGTCCCCGCCTTGAGCGTGTCGCGGTACGGCACGTTCCGAAGCTCCAGGAGATAGCGCTCCGCCAGGCGCCCGGCGCGCACGTCCAGGTGCGGGTACACGATTCCGAACGCCGAGCCGTCCGCCGACATCGCGCTCACGCGAAAGTCGGGATGTGAATACAGGATCGCGATGCTTATGCGCGGATCGACCGTCTGCACGAGTCCGACGATCCCTTCGGGCGCCACGACCGGACTGTATTGAGTGACACCGGCCTTGCTTCCGGCCGTCAATGTCAGTTGCGTGATCACGTCTTCGGCGCGGCCGGAGGTGTGCAGCGCTTCCGCCGGGACGAATCCCCATGCGAGCCGGCTTCCCAGGCCGAGCAACCTGCGGAGCCGGTCGTTCTCCAATTGCACCGCGTGCGCGTTCGCCAGCTGGAGCGCGATCGTGTCCCGCTCCAGCGTCTTGCGCTCGCTCTCGAGCCAGGCGGCGCGCCATCCCTCCGCGCTGCGCTGCAAGCCCACCAGCGGCGCGACCAGCGTTCTCCGGAGGGAGGACGAAACAGGCTCACGCATCTGGTCCGGCAGCGCACTCGCTACCAGCGCCAGGATCATGCACCCGGCAAAAACGACCGTGTCGAGACGACCGCTAAATCGTGCTGCCCGTGCCATCGATGGCGCTCAGGTGCTGAGGACTCCCCAGTACTTCTCCTCGTCGTCCAGAATTCGGCCGGTGCCGCGCACGACGCACGTCAGCGGATCTTCGTCCACGTGAATCGGGAGCCCGGTCTCCTGGCTGAGCAGAAGGTCCAACCCGCGAATCAACGCCCCCCCGCCCGTCATGACGATTCCTCGATCCACGATGTCGCTCGCGAGCTCGGGCGGCGTGATTTCGAGCGCTCGCCGCACCGCGTCCACGATCTGCTGGATGGGCTCCTGGATCGCTTCACGGATTTCGCTCGAGTGCACGCGCACCGTTTTCGGAATGCCGGAGACGAGGTCGCGTCCCTTGACTTCCATTTCCCGCTCTTCGCCGACCGGCGCTGCCGAGCCGATTTGAATCTTCACCTGTTCAGCCGTCGGGTCACCAATGAGCAGGTTGTAGTTCTTCCGCAAGAATTGCACAATCGCGGTGTCCATCTCATCACCGCCCGTTCGGATCGACGTGTCGCTGACGATGCCCCCCAGCGCGATCACGGCGATCTCGGTGGTGCCGCCGCCGATGTCGATCACCATGTTGCCAGTAGGGGTCTCCACCGGCAGCCCAACGCCGATGGCGGCCGCCATCGGCTCGGCGACCATGAAGACTTCCTTGGCCCCCGCACCCAATGCCGAATCCCGCACCGCGCGCTTCTCCACCTCCGTGATCCCTGACGGGACGCAGACGATGACGCGCGGCTTCACCTTGAAGATGTGATTGTCGATGATGAGCTTGAGGAAGTACCGCAGCATCTTCTCGGTCACGTCGAAGTCTGCGATTACCCCGTCCTTCATCGGGCGCACCGCGATGATGCCCTCGGGAGTGCGTCCCAGCATTCGCTTGGCCTCGAGGCCAACGCCCTTGATCTGCTTCGTCTCGCGATCGATGGCGACGACCGACGGTTCGTTCAGGACGATTCCCTCTCCCTTCACGTACACCAGCGTGTTTGCGGTCCCGAGATCGACTCCGATCGCGTTGGCCGGAAACAGCACTCCCTTCTTGAGAAAGGGAAAGCGCGTCTGGAACCAAGACAGCGGTGAAGACGGCGGCGTGTTGTTCACGCGACGAACGCCGCGGGATCGTGCAGCTCGAGACCGAACGCTTCGGCGACGCCGGGATACGTCACCTTGCCCTCGTGCATGTTGAGACCCTTTCGGAGCGCCAGACTATCCTTGAGCGCTTGCTTCCATCCCTTGTTCGCGAGCCTCAGCGCGTATGGCAGCGTCGCATTCGTGAGCGCGAGCGTCGACGTCCGAGGCACTCCACCCGGCATGTTCGCGACGCCATAGTGAATCACGCCGTCCACGACGTACGTCGGATTCTCGTGCGTCGTCGCGTGAATCGTCTCGACGCAACCGCCCTGATCGATGGCGACGTCCACGATCACGGAGCCCGGCTGCATCAACTTGAGATCCTCTCGCCGCACCAGCTTCGGCGCTTTGGCGCCCGGAATCAGCACGCCGCCGATCACGAGATCGGCGGACGACACCTGCTCGAGAATGTTGTGCCGATTCGAGTGGATGGTCTGGACGTTCGCGGGCATCACGTCAGATAAGTATCGGAGCCGCTCGAGCGAAATGTCGAGGATCACAACCTTGGCGCCCATCCCCGCGGCCATCTTTGCGGCGTTGATGCCGACGATGCCGCCGCCGAGGATCACCACTTTGGCCGGCGCGACGCCCGGGACCCCCCCGAGCAACACGCCGCGCCCGCC
>DATBRO010000140.1:0-7251 GCA_036560265.1 Gemmatimonadaceae bacterium
ACGTCGCGCAGAACGACGTCGCCCGGCTTTACGCCTTTGTCGAGTACTACGGTCGCGAGCTCGTGCCGGCGCGGACCGTACACCCACGCGAGCTCGCCCTCGTTGAGTAACCGTTCCTGCGCGTCCGCCGGATACATGAACACCGCGGGGCCGCGCTCGGCGTCACCGGAGCGGGTGGCGATCAGCTCGGAGACTCGCAACGGGCGGTTCCGAGTGTCCTTCTTCATGCGATCTCGCCTCCGCCCAGTCCCCCGACCGGCATGTACGCGTCGCCGCTGCGCATGATGAGACGCCGGTGCCACATCCGGTCGAGCGCGTGACGCACCGCGGGCTCGGGCTCCCCCAGGTCGCCCGCGAGCTCCCATGACTCCGCGCGGCCGCGCCGTTTGACGGCCTGAAACGCCCGCCGCTCGCGATCATCGAGGACGCCCACGAGCTCGATCCCGCTTTCGCGCTCGACGAGGAGCGCAAGGCCATGTCGTTCCAGCACTGCCTCGACCGCGTCCCAGTGATCGTCGGTCATTCCCCGGAAGACGAAGTACGCTTCGCGTTCCTGTCCCCCGCCGGCCCCTTCGAAGTTCATGAGCAGCTTCGCGATCACCTCGTCGGCGCAGGAGAAGTCGATCATCGAGACGTGCGAGAAGTCGATGACGGCGAACGCGCGCTCGTCAGGGCGCGCGTCTTTCAACAGTCGCTCGATCTGGGTGCGGACGGCGAGGCCGGTAGGCCTGGTCACGAGGTTGGAATAGAGATTCGCGGCCAGCGTCTGCCGAAGGACGGTGCCAAGGTCGATGTGAGTCGTCATCGAGCGATCCGCTCCGGAATCGTGACCTGAATTTGCGCACCTGGAAAGTACGGCAAATTCTCCTCGAGCGGTTGATCGTCGTCCCAATCGGGCACGATGGCGATGCGGGATGTGCCGCTGCGCACGGACAGCTTTCCGCCCCAGCGCCCCACATACTTTCGCACACCGGCGAGTCCCTGGCCGCGACCGGGATCACGGAATCGGCTCACGCCACGAATGACCGCGGCTTCCAGCGCGGCGGCGTCGTCCCAGCGCTCGCTCGGTGCATTGCCCGCGCTCTCGAGCGACGAACGAAACCCCACGCCCGCGTCGCAGACGGCGATCACGACGACGCGTCGCCCGAGCCGCTTGGCCCAATTGTACGTCTGCACCATCACCCAGCCGCCGCGTCCCGCGTGCTCGATGATGTTCTGGCAGACCTCGGAGAGCGTCATGGCGAAGCCGACGATGGCCTTCGGATCGATGCCCAGCTCCTTCGCGAGAATCTGCTGCGCCTTCTGTTGAATGCGTCCGACGACGTCGTGGATGTCCTCGCTCTTCGACACCGGCGTCAGCTCGAGTAGCACCTGCGAGTCGCCGCTCGGCCCGCGCTTCGGCACGAGACCCTTCAGGTCGAAGACGTCGTCGGCGTAGTGAAAGAAGTTGGCGCGCGCCCAGTACGAGGCGGTGTCGTCGGACTCGGGGACGGCGAGGGTGGGGCGAGGGTGGTCGCGCGTCTGGCCCAGCGTCAGCAAGGCGCTGAGCCCGTACGGCGACGCCCATTTCGTGTGGCGCGCATCGAGGAGCATCTTGGCGGCCTGTGGCACCGCAGCAACTTGCTCCAACACCTGCTCAAAACTGTTTTCGTCGAGCGAATGTGGGACGTTGATGACGTTCGTCACGTGAAGCTGAGCTTACCCCGGAGGTGATCGGCGAGGCCGGTGGCGCCCCGGTGCTCGACATTGCGCGCAGCCGCGCGATGCGCGGCCCGGATGGCGTCGCCTAACATATCACCGGCGAGCAGTCTGGAGAAATAGGTTGCGCCCCAGACATCCCCGCATCCGGTGGGATCGAGCGGCGCTGAAACGTGTTCGGCCGGGATCAGCTCCGTGCGAATGGGTGCCGCCGAGGCGCTCGCGTCCCGCAAACGATGGAGATCGGTGAGCCGGTTGAAGCCCGGGGCCGCAAAGTAGACCGCTCCGCGCGGCCCCAGCGTGACTGCGAGGCATCGCGAGCCTTCGTGCATCGCGGTCGCCGCGAGCGCCATCGGATCGGGCGCCATCATCTGAATCTCGTCTTCGTTCGACTGCAATAGGTCGAAGCACGCGCACCACTCCCGCACGTGCGAGAGTGGCCGGAACACACGCAACCCGTCGGACTGCACGGCCATGACGAGCATGTGGAGGTCGGCGTAGATCGGCCCACTCACGTGACGACGAAGTTCCTGCGCGGTGGGGAGGTCCAACTCCCATCCGCTGAGAAAGTTCACGTACAGCGCATCGAGGCGCGCCGCGTCGACCAGCGGCTTGAGAGCCAGCCAGTTCCATCCCGGGACGCCGCCCGACAGAACCTCGGTTCGCCGCTCGTCGGAGAAGTACCGTAGCTCGACCCGATTGTTGGGGTAGGGCACCTCCACCAGCGCGGCGTCTCCCGCCACGCGGTGCAGTCCCGAAAGGAATTGCCTGGCACGGTCCGCGAGGTCAGATCCGATCTTCATGAGGGGCACGATCTCCCAGTCCTCCGGGAGCGCCGCGTCCAGGCCGCTGAGCGAGTACGTGATGCCGCCCCATTCCTGAACCGGCGGACGGCCCTTTTCGCGCCCATGGATTTCGTCCCAGACGAAGGTGCCTATCACTCCGAGACGCTTTTTCACTGCGGAAATCGGAAATGGGAAATGGGAAATGGGCCGCGAATCGCGGCTGTCGTGCTGCCCATTGCCCATTTCCGATTTCCCATTTCCGCCTTTCTTTTCATAGCCCTCCCAACTCCCGCATCTTGAACGTCGCCACCGCTCCAACGACGCCGGCAGTCCCCGGTAGCTCACCCGGCACGATCCGCGCGGCTTCCACCGCGGGCCGAAAAGCGCGACGTCGCAGTTCTGTCCGCAGTGGGACGAACAGTGCGTCACCCGCCGCGGTCACTCCGCCCGCGACGACGACGACATCGGGATTGATCACGTTCAGCAAGGTCGCGATACCGGCGCCGAGGTACCGCGCCGTGTCGTGCACGATCTCGTTCGCGAGCCCGTCACCCTTCTTTGCGGCGGTGTACACGATCTCCGCGGTGATCTTGTCGAGCAATCCGTCAACCATGGACGGAAGCAGCGACGCGGCGTCGTCGCGGACGAGCGCCTCGCGCGCGCGCGTCGCGATCGCGGGGCCCGAGGCGTACGCCTCGAGACATCCATAGTTGCCGCACTTACAGAGGCGGCCGTTGACGTCGATCGTCGTGTGGCCGATCTCGCCGGCGACGTCGGACGAGCCGTGAAACAGCTCGCCGTTGATGATCAAGCCGCCGCCAATGCCGGTGCCGATCGTGATGCCGACGACGTTGCGTCCACCGCGTGCCGCCCCGAGCCACCACTCGCCCACGGTCGCGCAGTTGGCGTCGTTATCGAGGGTCACCGGCAGCTTGAGTCGCTTTAGGATTCGATCCCGCAGCGGGAAATCTCGCCAGCCGAGGTTCGGAGCAACGACGACGATGCCTCTCTCCCGATCCAACGGACCCGGAGCGCCGACTCCGATGCCGAGGAAAGCCTTTCGCGTCGCGCCGGTCTCGTTGATCGTGTCGAGGATCACGCGCTCGATCAGGCCGACGATGCGATCGACGACGCCCTCCGCGCCCAGCTCAGGCTGCGTCGTGATGCTGCGCATGGCGGACGTGTGTGTTCCGTCTTCGCTGAGCGCTCCAGCGGAGATGTTAGTGCCGCCGAGGTCGACGCCGATGATGAATTTCTTTTTTCCGATCATTTACGCGGAGATGGTCGTTGTGACGTGTCGCTCAGGATGACAGACTAAGAATATCGAGCACACGCGCCGCGACGTCACGCGGGGCCACTTCTCGCATGCACCGCCAGTGCCCCAATGGGCACCGGCGTGGGCCGTGGCGGTCGCACGGGCGGCACGCGAGCGTCTCGATCCCGACAGTGCTCGATCGCTTCGCCAGCGGACCGAACCCAAACGCAGGCACCGTCGGGCCGAAGATCGTAATCGTCGGCGTGTCGACGGCCGACGCGAGATGCTGAGGGGCCGAGTCGTTCGTGACCAAGACACTGCAGCGACGTATCAGCTCGGCGGACCCGAGCAGTGTGAAGACGCCCGCGGCGTTCACCGCACCAGGCGCGCCGTCTCTGCCAATTCCCGCGGCGGCGGCGCAAACCTCGGCGGCCAACGGCGCATCGTCCGCGGATCCGAGAACGACGATGCGCGCGTGCGCCGCGAGCTCGCGCGCGAGGTCCGCGTAATACGGCCAGCTCTTCGTCGCCCAGACGCTGGCGGGTGCGAGTGCAACGAGCGGCGCGTCGCTCAGCGCGTCGTGCAGCGCGAGGAATCGATCGACCGCGCCACGCTCCGGAATGCCGGGGTAGAGGCGCGGGCGGATTTCATCGAGAGCGGGTATTGCGTCGGGCGTGGCGAGGAGCAGCAGACGCGCCGCGTGATGTAAGTCTTCGCGATACTCGACTCTCACCGTGTAGAGCGGTCGCCCCGCGGATGTTGCGAACCCGACGCGCGGTGCGACGCCCGCGGCCATCGCGAGCGCCGCGCTGCGCAGCGAACCCTGCGCGAGATAGGCGGCGTCGTAGCCGAAGCCGCGCAGCCGCCCGGCGAGTCGCAGGAACCCGCGCACGCCGCGATCCGACGCCCGCTTGTCGTACGGGATCACGGAGCGCACGCCCGGATGGTTCGCGAGCAACGGCGCTGACGCCGGCGTCGTCACGACGTCCACGGGGCCGCGCTTGGCTAGCTCGGCGATAAGCGGAGTGGTGAGAACGGTGTCGCCGAGGAAGGAGGTTTGGACGACGAGAGAGGATGTCATGTCCCACGTGCTTGGTTCTCGGTGCTAGGTGCTGGGTTGCCGACGCTACGCCAGCACCAAGCACCCAGCACCCAGCACCTCTTGTCGTCAATCAACCTGCAACACCGCGAGAAACGCTTCCTGTGGAATTTCCACCGCGCCGACTTGCTTCATGCGCTTTTTCCCCTCTTTCTGCTTCTCGAGAAGTTTGCGCTTCCGCGTGATGTCACCGCCGTAGCACTTCGCCAGTACGTCTTTCCTCAGCGGCTTCACCGTGGTGCGCGCGATGACCTTGTTGCCGATCGCTGCCTGAATGGCCACTTCGAATAGCTGGCGGGGAATCAGCTCCTTCAACTTGTCGGCGATTTTGCGGCCGTACTCGTACGCTTTGTCGCGATGGATGATGACGGCGAATGCGTCCACCGGGTCGCCATTGATCAACATGTCGAGCTTCACGAGATCGCTCTCGCGATACTCGAGCACGTCGTAGTCGAGGCTCGCGTAGCCGCGGCTGATGCTCTTCAACTTGTCGAAGAAATCGAGGATGATCTCGGCGAGCGGGAACTCCCAGTCGAACTCGACGCGCTGCGTGTCGAGGTACTTCATTCCCTTGTAGACGCCGCGCCGCTCGGTGCCAAGCGTCATGATCGGGCCGATGTACTCGGCGGGCGCCATGATGCGTGCTCTCACGTAGGGCTCCTCGATGCGGTCGATCGTGCCGGCGTCGGGCATTTTCGACGGACTCTCGAGCAGTTCCATCGTGCCGTCGGTGTGATGGATGTGGTACTCGACCGTCGGAACGGTCGTGACGAGGTTGAGATCGAACTCGCGCTCGAGACGCTCCTGTACGATCTCCATGTGCAGTAGTCCGAGAAAACCGGAGCGAAACCCGAAACCCAGCGCCGTCGAGGTTTCGGGTTCGTAGTGAAGGGAAGCGTCGTTCAGCTGCAGCTTCTCGAGCGCGTCGCGCAGCTGCTCGTAGTCTTGCGTATCGGTGGGATACAGGCCGGCGAACACCATCGAGTGAACGTCTTTATAACCAGCTAGCGGCGCGGCCGCAGGCCGTGCCGCGTCCATTATCGTGTCGCCCGCGCGCGTTTCTTTCACACTTTTCACGTTCGCGACGACGTACCCGACTTCTCCTGGCCCTAACGCCTCGGACGGTACTTGTCGGAGTTGGTAGTAACCGACCTCCGCGACCTCGTACGGCTCCCGCGAGGCGCTCGCGAACATGATTTGCGTGCCCTTACGAATCGTGCCGTCCACGACGCGGATACTCGGAATGGCGCCGCGGTACTTGTCGTAGTACGAGTCGAAGATCAGTGCGCGCAGCGGACCGTCGGGGTTGCCCTCCGGAGGTGGAACGCGCTTTACCACCGCCTCGAGCACCGCGTCGATGCCGATGCCTTCCTTCGCGCTCACGAGCAGGATGTCGTCCGGATCCGCACCGACGAGATCGTGCACCTCCTGCTTGCGGCGCTCGGGCTCGGCGCCCGGCAGATCGATCTTGTTGAGCACCGGCACGATCTCGAGACCCGCATCGAGCGCCAGGAACAGGTTCGATAACGTCTGCGCCTGGATACCCTGTGACGCGTCGACGACCAGAATCGCCCCTTCGCAGGCCGCGAGCGAACGCGACACTTCATACGTGAAGTCCACGTGTCCCGGCGTGTCGATGAGGTTGAGCTCGTAGGTACGGCCGTTGCGAGCCGCGTAGCTCATCCGCACCGCGTTGAGCTTGATCGTGATGCCACGCTCGCGCTCGAGATCCAGTGTGTCGAGCACCTGCTCCTTCATCTCGCGCTTCTTCAACGTGCCGGTCGCTTCGATGAGGCGATCCGCGAGCGTCGATTTCCCGTGGTCGATGTGGGCGACGATGCAGAAGTTGCGGATATGGTCCAGCTTCAAGAGAGACTCGGGAGAGCGTAAGAGCTGAGCGCGTGAGGGCGTAACCGCGTGAGGCGTGCGGTCAACTTACTGCCCTTACAATACTAGCGCTCTTACGCTTTTACTCTCCGACGCGCCTACGCTCCAAGCGGCTTCTTTTCCTCTCCGCCGCTTGGCTTGGGGACCGTCGAGGGCGCTTGCGGCGGCGGCGCTGGCGGCGCGGCTTGCTGCGGAGCGGGCAGCCCGCGGTCGATCGGCTGTGCGCGGTCGATCGATGGCGCGTACGTGCGTGGGGCGTCGTGAACCGGCATGGAACGCGGAGCGTCGTAGATCGGCGTCGAGCGCGGAGCGTCGTACGTCGGCGTCGAGCGCGGAACGTCGTACGTCGGCGTCGAGCGCGGAGCGTCGTGCGTCGGCGTCCCCCTCGGCGATGAGCGATCGCCGAATTCCGTACCGCGGGCTGGTCCGAAGCCATGGGTTACCCGCGCTCCGCCATCTCCCTCTGCGCGCGGAGCAAAATCAACCGCTCGGGTTGTCGGCCGATTGAATGTCGGACGATAGCCGAG